>LUJM01000072.1 GCA_001689415.1 Bacteroidales bacterium M2
TGGCAATATATTTCACCACTAATGATTATGCATTCTCCATTCTACATTACGCATTGCGCATTGCGCATTAAAAAAGCGGCCCGAAGGGACACCTCCCCTCAGGCCGCTATATCTTAGTAGTATCTACTCAACCTACTTGCACGGCTCGAGCTGCACTGTAAAGTGGCGCATGAGCGGAGCTTCCCAAGTGATACGCACGCCGCGTGTGATATCGTGACGGCGGTCAAATACATTCTTGAGCGCTACAGCCACCACATCCATATGGTTGTCGGTATAGGTGCGGCGAGGTATGGCAAGACGAAGAAGGTCGAGGCCTCCAAATCGGTTTTCGCGGGTCACAGGGTCGCGGTCGGCAAGGATATAGCCGATTTCACAGCCTCGGATACCGGCCTCGAGGTACAGCTCCACGGTCAGCGTCTGAGCAGGGAACTCCTCTTTGGGGACTTCGGTAAGAATCTTCGACGCGTCTACAAATATCGCATGGCCTCCGGCAGGGCGCTGATAGGGAATGCCGAACTCATCGAGACGTTTGGCAAGGTACTCTACCTGATGTATGCGGGTATGCAGGTTGTCGAATTCTGTATTCTCATCCAGACCAACTGCAAGGGCCTCCATATCGCGGCCGTTCATACCGCCATAGGTCAAGTAACCCTCGAAGGGTATCGAGAACTTATGCGCTGCATCCGCCCAGTCGGCATGGCGTGTTGCGATAAAGCCGCCCATGTTGACGATAGCGTCTTTCTTGGCCGACATGGTCATGCCGTCGGCAAGGTCAAACATCTCGCGCACGATTTCTTTGATAGTCTTGTCGGCATAGCCTTCCTCGCGGGTCTTGATGAAGTAGGCATTCTCGGCAAAGCGGGCCGAATCAAATATCACTCGCAGGCCGTGGCGGTCGGCAAGCTCGCGAACTGCTCGCAGGTTGGCCATCGACACCGGCTGGCCTCCGGCAGTATTATTGGTAATGGTAACTATGATAAAGGGCACTTTGCCGTCGGCTTCGACAACGGCTTTTTCGAGCTTGGCAATATCTACATTGCCCTTAAAGGGATATTCGAGCTGGGTATCGCGGGCCTCGTCGATAGTGCAGTCTACTGCAAACGCGCCTCGGCTCTCTATATGGCCTTTGGTAGTATCGAAATGCGAGTTACCGGGCACTACGTCGCCTTTCTTGACAAGGGCGCTAAAGAGAACGTTCTCGGCAGCACGGCCCTGGTGGGTCGGTATCACATGTTCGAAACCGGTAAGGCGGCGGATTGTGTCGCGCATGGTAAAATACGACCGGGCGCCGGCATAGCTCTCGTCGCCCATCATCATAGCCGACCATTGACGGTCGCTCATTGCGCCCGTTCCGGAGTCGGTAAGCAGGTCGATATAAACCTGATCGGCAGGAAGTTGGAATACATTGTAGTGGGCAGCCTTGATCCATGCCTCGCGCTCTTCGCGAGTACTCTTGCGGATAGGCTCTACCATTTTAATACGCCAGGATTCGGCAAAGGGCAGTTCCATAATATAGATTTAAGGGTTTCGGGAGCAAAGATAATAATTTTTTTGCTTTTCCCAAGCTACTTATTCGTTTCTTTAACTTCGTATTAGACTCTTTCCCTCTACATTGCAAATTTAATTTGGCATTGCTCTCTACTTATTCGTATATTTGCACTCATGAAAACAAATGAGATACCCGAAGCTATGAGCCGAATCGCCCTCCTCGCAGGCGACGAAATGATGCAACGCCTTGCCGACACAAGGCTGACTGTCTTCGGCGTTGGAGGCGTTGGTTCCTGGTGCGTCGAAGCCCTCGCTCGCTCCGGTATTGGAAACATTAGGATTGTCGACTCCGACGTGGTGGCCGAATCAAATATCAACCGACAGATGCCGGCTCTGTACTCTACCCTCGGGAAGCCAAAAGTCGAAGTCGTGGCACAACGGATAGCCGACATCAACCCGGCGGCAAATGTCACAGCCCTGCAGGCTCGCTACACTCCCGAAAATGGAGAGTCATTCCACCTCGAAAACGACGATTTCATAATCGACGCTATCGACTCGTTGCCCGACAAAGCCGACCTGATACTGCGTTGTACGGCTAAAGACACAGCACCTCGCATGGCGTTTTTCTCATCAATGGGCGCAGCTCGAAAACTCGACCCGGCAAAAATACGCACCGTCGAATTTTGGAAAGTCGACGGCTGCCCTCTCGCACGAGCTTTGCGCACACGATTCCGCCGCTCGGGCATATTCCCACAGCACAAATTCACCTGCGTATACAGCCCCGAAACCCTGCCACACCGCCTCGAAGGCCCTGCAGGTGTCAACGGCACCTTCGCCCACACCACAGCAATCTTCGGCCTCACCCTCGCCAACCTCGTAATCACCTGGCTCTACAATTCGCACGACTAACGCAGCCGCCCCGAAATGATACTTTTGCAAAAGTAAACTAAATTATAAAACAATATACCAGATTAAATCATAGATGAGCAAGAATTTATTACTGCTATTCTGCCTTTTAGCTTGTGGAATAGGATTATATGTAGGATGCACCAAGTTAAACGAATATCTCGACGAAGAGGAACGCTGGGGTGCCTATTGCGATTTGTTTCCGGGTAAAAAAGGAAAACCACATTCGCCAAATCCCGAAAGAGATTCGATTTATGGATATGGCATTGATTTATCGCACCATAACGCAGAACCGGAATGGGGTAAGCTAAATGTCGATTTTGTTATTCTAAAAGCTACAGAAGGTACCGACTGGATTGATCCGGAATATGCTATACGTTTGGTAAAATGCAAAGAAAATTATATACCTGTCGGTGCATATCATTTTTTTATCGGCAAAAAAGACCCCCGGAAAGAGTTTGAGAATTATCAGAGAATCGCAGGGCCATTTATTGATATTATTCCTATTGTCGATGCGGAACGGAGACCGCGGGGTGTGTCAAAAAAGGATTACCAAAATAATCTTTGGTCATTTATGGAGCATGTTCATGATGCTTATGGAGTTTATCCGATAATTTATACCGGAGAAGACTTTTATTACAGTACTATCAAGGAAATGCTGGATAAGAGATATTCGCATTATGCTGGAATTGATATTCCGGAAGGTGGTAAAAATTACCCCGAATATATTTGGTTTGGAGATGTTGGAAAAAAATATTCGAAATATTCAATATGTCCTGTTATCCACCAGGCCTCTATAAAACAAGTGCCGGGAACTAAGTCCAAGGTCGATTTTAATGAATTGCATATACCATTAGATAAAATCAAATGGAAACAAAAGCCTGAAAACACTTTATAAATAACGAGAGTTCAGGATAAAAATTAGCCCAACCACTTGGCAAAAAGTAATATTTTTGTCTCCGGCGTTGAGCTTTAGCGAAACTCCCCAAGTGCGATAATTAAATTATGCATTATGCATTCTCCATTCTAAATTAACCACTTTTAACCTGGGCCTCTAAAAAAACATCGCCCCGAGAGTTTCCTCTCGGGGCGACGATATTATAGTCTTGGTTTAATCTTCTTTAGGACGGCGGTCACCCTCGCGGCGGGGACGGTCGCCTTCACGACGAGGACCACGGCGGTCACCTTCGCGGCGCGGACGGTCGCCTTCACGACGAGGACCACGTTCGCCACGAGGTTTGCGTTCGGGCTCTACCCAGCCTTCGGGCTTGGGAAGAAGTGCACGCATCGACAGGCGGTATTTGCCGGTCTTGGGGTCGATTTCGATGAGTTTCACCTGCACCTTGTCGCCCTCTTTGAGGCCGCTGGCAGCCATATCTTCGAGGCGCTCCCAAGCGATTTCGCTGATGTGGAGCAGGCCGTCGCGGTGAGGCATAAACTCTACGAATGCACCGAAGTCCATGATAGAGCGCACTGTACCGTCGTATACCTTGCCTTCTTCAGGAAGCTCTACGATAGCGTTGATCATTGCGATAGCCTTGTCGATAGCAGCCTTGTTGGCAGCAGCAACTTCGATATATCCGCCTTCGGGGATTTCGTCGATCGATACTGTTGCGCCGCTCTCTTCCTGAATACCCTGGATGATCTTTCCGCCCGGGCCGATTACGGCACCGATAAGCTCCTTGGGAATTGTCATAGTGACAATGCGGGGTACGTGGGGCTTGTAATCTTCGCGAGGTCCGGGGATAGTCTGCTCGATGATGTCGAGGATGTGCATACGGCCTTCGCGAGCCTGGTTGAGGGCACGCTCGAGGATTTCGTAGCTCAAGCCGTCGCACTTGATGTCCATCTGGGTAGCGGTGATACCGTCGCGGGTACCGGTTACCTTGAAGTCCATGTCGCCGAGGTGGTCTTCGTCGCCGAGGATATCGCTAAGTACTGCATATTTGGTACCGTCGCTGATGAGGCCCATGGCCACACCGCTGACAGGTTTCTTCATCTTGACACCTGCGTCGAGAAGGGCAAGGGTACCGGCGCATACTGTCGCCATTGACGATGAACCGTTTGACTCCAGGATGTCGCTGACAATGCGGCATACATAGGGGAAATCATCGGGGAACATGCGTTTGAGCGCACGGTGTGCAAGGTTGCCGTGACCGATTTCGCGACGGCCTACGCCGCGCTGAGCCTTAGCCTCGCCGGTTGAGAAGGGTGGGAAGTTGTAGTGAAGAAGGAAACGCTCCGACTCCTGGTTGAGTACTTCGTCAACCATCTTCTCGTCGAGCTTGGTACCGAGGGTAGCGGTAGCAAGGGCCTGGGTTTCACCACGGGTGAACACTGCTGAGCCGTGAGGGCCGGGCAGGTAATCAACCTCGCACCAGATAGGACGGATCTCGGTGGTCTTACGGCCGTCGAGACGGATACCCTCGTCGAGTACGCAGCGGCGCATAGCCTCTTTCTCTACATCGTGGTAGTAGCGTTTTACGAGCGGGGCTTTTTCTTCGCGTTCTTCTTCGGGCAGCGATTCGATATACTCGTCGCAGATAGCATCGAAGCTCTCCATACGCCAGTGCTTGTCGGCGCAACCGGCCTTGGCGATTGCATAAGCGCGGTCGTAGCATTTTGCTTTCACGTCGGCGCGGAGTTCTTCGTCGTTTACTTCGTGGCAGTAATCGCGCTTCACGGTCTTACCGGCTTCCTCGGCCAGCTCGATCTGAGCCTTGCAGAGTACCTTGATAGCGTCGTGAGCGGTGCGGAGTGCCTCCAGGAGATCGGCCTCGCTGGCCTCGTCCATTTCGCCTTCTACCATCATGATGTTGTCGTAGGTAGCACCTACCATCAACTCCATGTCGGCATTCTTGAGCTGCTCGAATGTAGGATCAATTACGAACTTACCGTCTACACGTGCTACGCGCACTTCGCCGATAGGTCCGTTGAAGGGGATGTCGCTGACTGCGATTGCCGCCGATGCTGCAAGACCTGCAAGACAGTCGGGTGCGTCTACGCCGTCGGCTGAGTATAGGGTGATGTTGACAAATGTGTCTGCGTGATAATTATCGGGGAAAAGAGGACGCAATACGCGGTCGACAAGACGTGCGGTGAGCACTTCGTAATCACTTGCGCGACCTTCGCGTTTGAGGAAACCGCCGGGAAAACGTCCGGCAGCCGAGAATTTCTCTTTGTATTCTACCTGCAGGGGCATAAAGTCTACACCCTCTCCTGCTTCCTTGGCCGAGACTACCGTGGCCAGGAGCATGGTGTTGCCCATGCGCACTTCGACCGCTCCATCAGCTTGCTTGGCCAGCTTGCCGGTCTCGATGGTAATTTCCCGGCCGTCAGGCAGCGTGATGGTTTTCTTAAAGATATTCATAAATTTCTGTTATATTTGTTTTTTCTCGAATATTCGTGCAAAGATAAGAAAAAAAACATTAGTTGCCAAATTAATATTCCAACCGGCAATTTTCGCCACTCTCAAGGCAAAAATCCTCACACCATTATGCATTAAAGAATTATGAATTATGCATTCTTAATTCTCCATTAAAAGCCCTTATGTTTTTATGTCTTTATGTCTAAAAACCACCGGCAAAGCCATTACGCATTGGGCATTTAAAAATTATGCATTATGAATTATGCATTAATCAAATCTCGATTTCGTCGAGAATCACGCCCGGAGTGAGGGCGGTAATGGTGATTGTATTGTCCTTGCCCTTGGTGACCGGGAAAGTAAAGGTGCGCGTAGCACGGTTGTTGAGCATATTCTCTTTCCATTCCTCGCTGCGGCCCTGAGTGCTGTAGTCGGCTGTCTGAGCCTTGCCGCCATTGCAGCTGACACTCACCTTGAGGCCTCCGCCATCAATCATCGGATGATTCGGAAGGAACGAAAGTGTAATACTCAACGATTCAGCGCCGTCGGCTGGTATGGTGTAGCTAACCGACTTGCCCTCGGGTATGCCGATAGCACGACCGCTACGACCAAGACCGGGATGCTTGACCGCTTCGCCACGATAGGTGTCGACGTCGATACTGCGAGGCTCCGAAGCCACTGGTGCTTCGCAACTTGCGCCGGGTGTAAGGGGGTCGAACACTGCGAGTTTTCGCGGGCGCATATCCATAATTCCGCGCCACTTGCCACCATTGGCTATACCCTGGTTATAGATTTTGGTGAGAGCCACAATGCTGTCGTATGCTGCCTGGCTCTTGTTCCAGTCGGCTTTGCCATGGCGGGTGAGCTGGCCGTAGAGCATCTTGTTGTTCATCTGCGCTGCGGCCTGTACCGGGTATTTAACGAGCTGGAAATACTCGTCGCGGCGCTCGGGGGCAATAGTGTTGCCTGTCGATTCTACAGCATCCGACAAGCGGGCATAGTCGGCAAGGCGGCGGCTTACATAGCTGTCGCTCCAAGGCAGATCGGTTACTGTGTTCCAGCGTTTGCGGTCGCGTTCCTCGGTGCGGGTATTACCCATAAACTCAGGGCGGCGGATAAAGGCAAGGCGGTAGTGAGCGTCCATTATCGGCTGTATCTCCGCCGCTGTTTCCCGTCCGAATTCGCGGGCGAGGAACGACTGCATATGCTTCTGTACGCCCTCTTTTGCTACTGCGTCGAAATCCCATGCCATATCCATGAAAAGCTCGGTCTGGTACTCGGCGGGCTTGATATCGCCCACATTGAGTATCCACATCTTCTTGATGCCGTGGCGGTAGGCCTCGCTCATCTGCTGGTAAAGCAGGTAGGGGCTGAATGTGCCAAGCCAAAGGTAGTCGTGGGGGCGACCCCAGTACGACACGTGGTAGTAGATGCCGTTGCCGCCGCTACGAGCCTGTTCTTCGGCGGTGGGGAAGTGGCGGATGTAGCCGTAGTTGTCGTCGCACCACATCAGGGTCACGTCGTCGGGAACTTCGAGCCCGGCATGATATACGTCGAGCACTTCCTTATAGGGGATAAACACCTGTGGCACTGAGCGCACGTCCTCATTCACATACTTGGCGATAAGCTCTCGCTGGTCGGCTAATACCTTTTCGAGGGCTTTTTTCTGATCTTCTACTGTCTTTGCTCCGAGCATGGCGCTGTCGTGCACACCGCGCATACCGAGGGTGTATACAATCTCCTGACCGGCAACATCACGTACACGGTCCTCCCAGAACTGAAGCACGCTGTCGCGGTTGTTTACATAGTCGTATGTGCCTTTGCCGCGACGTTTCCATTCCACCGCTGTGCTCGATGCCATAGGCTCGCAGTGGCTGCCACCGATATAGATACCGTACTTCTCGGCCATTTCGCGGTTGCCGGGCGTTAGGAAGAAGGGCTCGGTAACCTCGTGCATGGCGGGCCAATAGTAGTTGGCTCGCAGGCGGAGAAGTAGCTGGAATATCTTCTCGTTGGTCTTAGGGCCGATAATGCCGCGCTTGTTGCCGGGCTCCATTGTCTGCGAGCTCCATGGCATCAGGCCCCAGTCTTCGTCGTTGATAAAGATACCGCGATAGTCGACCGAAGGGGCTTGGCTGTCGCTATAATCGGCAGGCAGTACAAACGAATCCTTATGCTGCGGCGTCGCATCGGCCCACCATTCCCATGGCGACACGCCAAGGAGTCGTGATAGCTCGAGCAAGCCGTAGGCGGTGCCGTGGCTGTCGCTACCGGTTATGAGCAGGCGGTTGTCGCTAAGAACCTTCATCACAAAGCCTTCGCGGGCCCCGAAAATAAATTCGCGCTCGGCATCGGTGAGGTGTTTGTCAATCGCAGGGGTATAAGTCGACGCGATAATACGTGGCGCTTTCTCTTCGGCTACAAGGGTGTCGGAAAGAACTGCGAGCATATCGCCCGATAGCATTTCGAGAGCCGACAATACCACCGGGGCTTTGTCGTCGCACGAAATGCCTACAGTCTTTCCGCTACCGAGATAAAACGGGGTCTGCATAGCAAAGCCACACAGACTCACCGTCAATACAATGCTTAGAATAAGTGATCTCATAGTTTGGTGTTTTGTTTAAGTTTCACAAGCCCAACGAACTTATAGCCACGCTTATAGTCTTGAAAAAACAACCAAAGGTAACTCCTAAACTCTAAACTAAGCTCTAAGTTCTAAAATCTAAGCCCTAAATCCTATTGAGCCAAGAAATAACTTCAGCTTGCCACTGAGGCTTGAAATAAACACGGTCGCGCATACCCCAGCCGTGGCCGCCGACAGGGTAAATGTGCATCTCTACAGGCACATTATTGGCCTTGAGGGCTTTAAACATACGCAGACTGTTTTCGGGGGGTACTGCGGTGTCATCTGCCGACAGTACGATAATTGCAGGCGGAGTGGTAGGGCTAACCTGACGATCGGCCGAGAAACGGTCGATCATTATCTGCGAGGGATTCTTGCCGATAAGGTTACGGCGCGATCCGGCGTGGGTCACACCCTCGTCCATACTGATTACAGGGTAGATAAGCACCTGGAAGTCGGGGCGGCTCAGACTGTCGCTGAGTGTAGATGTGCTTGCGGCAAGATGACCACCGGCCGAAAAGCCCATGATACCTACTTTATGTGCATCGATGCCAAGACTGTCGGCATGCGCACGCAGGTAGCGGATAGCCGCACGGCTGTCGTCTGTGGGGATATTGCTCTTGCCTCCGGGCAGGCGGTAGTTGAGAACAGCACAGGTGTAACCCTCGCCCGAGAGCCATTCGCCTACTCGAGTTCCTTCATGCTCCATTGCATGGTGATCGTAGCCGCCTCCGGGGCATACCACGAGCGCCTTGCCGTTGGGCTGGGCGGGGCGATAGATTGTCAGCTGACCCGCAATATCACTCACCGGTGCGGGCTTGTCTACACTCACCCTCTCAGCCGACACAAGGTCAAGGTCTACGAGCTTGTTGAACATCTGTTTGCCAACGTACTCAGTCCATTCGCCGTTGAAATGCAACTGGTCTTCGCCAAAGCCTGCATCGCTGAGGTCGATTACATATACATTGGGCAACTCCGAAGCCACCTTGAATTGCGCAGCCTCTACGACAGGGCTGTACTGCTTCGATGTATGAGGTACTGTACCGAAAATAAACGGCAGAGTCTTGTCTTTTTCATCACCGGTAACGGCATAGATCTGATCGCGCATATAGGTAATCAAATCTTTGAAGTTGTCGTAATAAGCCTCAGGTATCTTGCGGTCGCTTTCGCCCTGGTGCCACATGATAGCCTTCACGTCATAGCCGTCTTTGAGCTTGCTGAGTGTGGTCTCTGCACACTTGGCAAAACCCTCGGTAAGCGACTTTGCCAGCGACATGCCGCCGTCCTTCTTATTATACGACTTATTCTGCGCTAACCACTCAGCATTGGCATACCACACCGGCTTTCCTTCCTTTGTCTGACCGGGAGTTATAGCCGTTCCGCCGTAGGTACACTTTATGGCATAAAAATCCTTATCCGACGCCTTATCGATCAGATAATTCACCACATCACAATAGGCAAAGGTCTTACCAAACTTGAACTTGCCGAAACGACCGTCCTGAGTCGGACGCACATCGGCATATTTCAAATGTTTGTAACCACGATTGAGATACGACGGTTTCTCAGAAACCAAAGCACGGCCTTCAGAATTAGATTGTCCGGCTGTAATAAAAACACTGGCAGGTTCACCTGCAAAGGAAATAAATGGCATAGCAGCAACAGCTGCCAACATAACAAACTTTTTCATGCTGCAAATATACAAATAATTTCCTAACTACAATACCAAACAATCCAACCCAAGCAAAAGCCAATATTTTTGTCCCAAGCGCTGAGCTTCAGCGAAGCAGGAACCAGCGAGCCACCACAAATCAAAAACCAATATTTTTGTCCCCGGCGCTGAGCTTCAGCGAAGCACCCATTAGACCAATCAGCCCTATTAGACCTACCACCAAAGCAGGCGAGCTCCGGCGAGCCCCCCACACCACAAAGCAAAAAAAGCCCCGAAAGCTTTTGCCTTC
>LUJM01000073.1:0-25117 GCA_001689415.1 Bacteroidales bacterium M2
CTCGGAGAGCCAAGCTCCTATCGCTGACACTTTTTTCCTTAAGTAAACAGCATTGTATTTCATCCCTCGGGATTTTGTTTTTTCTGCCAAGTTGGTTAACTTTGCGCCACTGAATCGAATGAAAAACTACATAATATGAAACTCGTTGTAAACTTTTTTTTCGCCCTTATGGTGGCTGTATGTGGTTTCGGAGCAAATGCCCAGTGTGCTTCCGATAGCCTTTTGACCGGTAAGTCGCTGTGGGTGATTGGTGATAGCTATGTGCGCAATCACCGCTGTCCCCAGGAAGAAACTTGGCATGCCAAGGCTGCTGCCAAACTCGGTATGGAGTACCACAATCTGGGCAGCAACGGCAATTGCATTGCCTTCGACCGCACAAAAGAAGGCTTTGGCGAACAGATGACTGTGCGCTACCGCCAGATATCGCCCGATGCTGACTACATACTCATTATTGCCGGTCATAATGACGCTGACAAGATAAAAGACGATGCTATGTGGAAGCAATTTACCGATAGCCTCGACTATCTCTGTACGGCTATCAAAGAGCGTTGCCCCAAGGCCCGTATAGGTATCGTAACCCCCTGGGCTGTAGATCGTCCGATGTTTGCCGAGGTGATTGGCGAGCTTAAGGCTGCCGGTGGCCGCCATGGCATTCCGGTTCTCGACATGGCATATACAGCTGGAATCCGCGTAAACGACGACGAATTCCGTGCAAAATATTTCCAAAACCGCGGTGTACGCGATACCGCGCATCTCACCGATGCCGGTCATAATTTGGTTCTGCCTTACGGCCTGGCATTTATCCGCCTATTAGCCGCACAGCCAAGGTAATACCAAGCTGCATACACAAAAAAACAGGAACCACGCCGGATTCCTGTTTTTTTGTATATGATAACTAATGATTACTCTTCGAGCTCGACGGCATAGTAAGCTGCTTTGCCGCTTGGATATATACCGCTTATAAACAGCACCTTGTCGCCGCCTTGAGCCTGGATTATCGATTTAGCCATAGAACTGATTTGCTCGGGCTTGGCAACTCGCTGTCCGTTGACACCGAGGATAATAAACCCGTCGCGGATGCCTGCCTTAGCGAAAAGACCATTGCTGTCGATGTCGCTCAGTTCCACACCGTTGCGTATTTGCAGTCGGCGGGCTGTGGCCTCGTCGATAGCTGTCATTTTGGCGCCGAGGTTTCCGCTGTTGTTAGCCTTGGTAAGGGCAACGCCGCCGCGGTTGTTGCGCAGAGTAGTCTCTACGCTGTATGCGCGTCCGTCGCGGTAATACTCGATATTTACCGTGTCGCCGGGGCTGAAGTGTGTTATAACCTCCTGCAATTCAGCTGTCGAGCGTGTAGGCTTACCGTTGATAGCGGTAATGATGTCGCCTTGGGCAAGCCCTGCGGCCATTGCAGCCGAGCGTTCCTCTACATTGTTTACATATATGCCTGCTGTAGGCCCGGTAAGTTCCTTTTCGCTTATCAGTTCGGGCGAAAGCTCTATGAACTGAATACCGAGGTAGGCACGCTGCACAGTACCGTAGCTGCGTATATCGCCAACAACCTTTTGCACGATAGATGTCGGTATTGCAAATGAGCATCCGGCATATGTGCCTGTCGACGAGTATATTGCAGTATTGATGCCAACAAGTTCGCCCTTGAGGTTGACCAAAGCGCCACCCGAGTTGCCCTGGTTTACTGCCGCATCGGTTTGGATATACGATTCGATACCCCCCGACGACGGCATGCCGGTAGATGTAGATATATTACGAGCTTTGGCGCTCACAATACCCGATGTCACTGTAGAAGTGAATCCAAATGGATTGCCAACCGCAAGTACCCATTCGCCCAGGCGCAGGTCTTCGCTGTTGCCCATAGGTATTACATGCAGGTTGGGTGCTTCTATTTTGATCAGGGCAAGGTCGGTAGTGGGGTCGCTGCCGATTACCGTGGCGGGGAAATTGCGGTTGTCGTTGAGTGTTACTTCCAGGCGTTCGGCATTGGCTATTACGTGGTTGTTGGTCACAATGTAGCCGTCCTCGCTTATAATCACGCCCGACCCGAGACCGCTCTGTTGCTGCTGTGGTCTCTGTCGCCCTTGTGGGGCCTGACGCCTCTGTGGCTGCCCGAAAAAGAACTCCAACAAGGGGTCGGAATACTGATTTCCGTAATTCTGCTGGCGCACCTGCGGTGTGGCATAGCTCTTCACCGAAACAACGCCGTTGACTGTCTGTTCGGAAGCCTTGATGAAATCGTCTTGCGAAATCATGCGCGAATTGTCCTGTGCGGTGCACGAGGCAATTATCATTGCCGATACGGCTGAGGTGATGATGAATTTGTTCATATTAGTTAGTGTCAGATTGTAGAATTTCAGAAATGTGTATGCAAAAATAATACCAATTTTAGCATGTGTCAATATCTTTATTATTAATTAAATAAGAGTTATGATTGTTAACAAAAACCATGCGAATCTCAAAATTGTTATTAAAAAGCTAACAGTATTATTGTCATGAATTATGAATGATCGATTAAGTTACGAAGAGAAAAAAGAACTGCCCGATTCGATATTTGGTTTACCCGAGCGCACGGAATACCCTATGCCCGATGCAGCGCATGTTCGTGCTGCCGAGGCTTATTTCCGCTACTGTCCCGAGAAGCTTAAGCCTCGCCTCGCATGCGCAATTCTTGCCCGCGCCGCCGACTTGGGGGTCGACGTTGAGTCGCCTACTGTCAGGCAGTATGCCGAGCGGTAGCAACTTGGCGGTGCTTATGCAATAAATCGAGGCTGCCCGACGTTAATATATGCTATGACAGATAAGATAAATATGACGTCGGGGCCGTTGGTGCGGCCTATGATTGCATTTGCTATCCCACTTATTGCCAGCGGTATACTCCAACAGTCGTTCAACGCTGTTGACATTATGATCGCCGGCCGATTTGCCGGTGCGCATGCCTTGGCCGCTGTTGGCAGCAACGGCCCGGTGATTGGTTTGATGATCAATATGTTTATGGGTCTCGCTGTCGGTGTCAATGTGGTCATTGCCAACTATATGGGCCAGCGAAATAGCAAGGGGGTATCATCGGCCACCGGTGCGTCGATGATGCTTTCTGTTATTTGTGGTTTCCTTATGGTGATGATTACGCAGATGTGCTCTGATACAATGCTGCGTTTTCTCGATACGCCCGCCGAGGTGCTCGACGATGCCATTGACTACTTGCGCATATTCTCGTTCGGTATGCCTTTTATGCTTATCTACAACTTCGGGTCGGCGATTCTGCGTAGCATAGGCGACACCCGAAGGCCTTTCTACAGCCTTGTCATTTCCGGATTTGCAAATGTTGGATTCAACATCCTGTTTGTCGTCGGTATGGATATGGGTGTCAGTGGCGTGGCTTGGGGCACGGTATTGTCAAATGCTATTAATGCACTCATTGTCACGGTGATACTGATTCGCGAAAAATCCGATGTACGTCTCGATTTGTCGACGATGCGCTTCAATATTGCTGAGATAAGCAAGGTGTGCCGCATTGGTTTGCCTGCCGGTTTGCAGACCACGGTATTCTCGATATCAAATATATTCATACTCAGTGCTATCAATAGTTTCGGAGCGTCGGCCTCGGCCGGTTCTGCCGGAGCCCTCACCTATGAGATTTACTGCTACTTCGTGATGACGGCCTTTACGCAGACAGCTACAGCCTTTGTCGGCCAGAACTATGGCGCGGGCAACATCGAGCGTATACGCAGGGTATTGCGCCTGAGCCTGCTTATGTGCTTCGTATCTTCTGCGGTGCTGAATATCGGTCTGTCGTTTTTCCGCGATATCTTCATGCTGCCCTTTACCGACAATGCCGAGGTGCTCGCATTTGGATGTGAGCGTATGCTTGTGGTGCTTACATGGCAGTTTATAGCCACCTACTACGAAATCGCCGGTGCTACCATGCGAGGCGTGGGCTATTCTATGACTCCGGCTTTGATTACCATTTTCGGCACGTGTGTTCTGCGCCTTTTATGGGTAGGTTTGTTCCCTGCCGACGGCACTTTCGGGCAATTGCTTATGATATACCCGGTTTCGTGGGCAGCTACTGATGTGATGATGTGGATTGCTATGAGGCGTATAATGCCTCGTTTGCGCAAGGCTTCAGAACCATCGCATATGCCTGAGCCACAGGTATGCTAATACTGTGAAGGCCGCCGCTATAAACGTTATGATATAGAACGACAGCGGCAGATTGGCCAAGGCCAGGCCCTTGACGTTCATGCCATAGAAGCTTGCAATAAGCGTAGGCACCATCAGTATGATTGTTATGCTGGTCATTCGCTTCATTATCAGGTTCACATTGTTCGAGATAATGGAGCCGTAAGCATCCATGGTGCTCTTGAGTATGTCGGAATAGATTGTTACAGTGTTGTCGGCCTGTTTCATCTCGATTTTAAGGTCTTCGTACAGGTCTGTGTCGAAGTCTGTATCGTAGATTCTGTAGAGGCGTTCGAGTAGCACCTGGTTGCCTTTGAGCGAGGTATTGAACAGCACCAGCGATTTCTGAAGCCTCATCAGGTTCAACAGATCGCTGTTTTCGATGTTCTGCTCGAGCGAGTGCACTGTTCCTGTCACCTTTTCGTTCATTAGTTTCAGGTAGGTCAGATACCAGTATGTGGCGCTGAATAGCATATGCAGTGTAAAGTCTGTCTGTCGGCTTACCGACAGGCTTTTACGGCGCGAGTAATCTATGAAATCCTCTACCAGTTCAGTGTCGAAAAAACACAGCGACACCATTGCGTCGGCATTTGTCATCACCCCGAGCGGCACGGTCGTATAGGGCATGGTATCGTCTTTCTCGGGCATCGGTATGCGCAGTATCGACAATACCCATTCACCGTCGAGATCTACACGCGGTCGCTCGTCGATATCCTTCAGGTCTTCGATAAATGCCTCGGGTACACCGAGTTCGTCGATAAGGAAGCGGATATCTGCATCATCCGGACACACCATATTCACCCAGCAGCCGTCCTGCCACTCGGTGCATTCCTTGTATCCGTTGTCGCAGTGCAGAAATTGCCTCATTGTCAGCTGCTTAAAATCTATCTGTATAGTCTGCTAACTTGCTGTTGTATTCGTCGAGGGCTTCGTAGGCTTCGGCGTTGTCTTTGTCGAGTTTGCCGTTGATATCTGCCTGGTACAGAGCCGACCCGAGGGTAAACATATATCCGAATCGCTCCAGATACTCCGGCTCGGCTGTGAGGGTGCGCCATGCCGGGTAGCGGCACGAATCGGGCAACTCGCTGATAGCGGATGTGCGGTCGATAAGATACTGCAGTATAGCCTCGTTTTGGGCTATCATATGCGAATAATCCTCTTGCGATATGCTGTCGTGGCGTTCGATCTTGGTCGACAGGGCAGCGCAGGTCTCGGCATCATAGCCTTTAGGAAAAAGTCTCGATGCCTTGCCGCATCCGGCAAGAAGCATGGTCATGAGTGGTATTAAGAGCAATATCTTCTTCATTGTATGCTGTGGGGGGGGGAGTGGATTGTAGGCTTTATGAGCTCGTAAAGGGTAATACTCTCATATCACCACTCTACAGGCTCCCAAATTACAACACAGGCTTATTTGCAAATGTTTAATCCTTAAGCGCTTTTTTTATAAAATTATAGGCTTTGCCGGGCGAGGGGGTGCGCATCAACTGTGCGCCGGCGCTGTCGGTGACGATGAAATAGGGCTCGCTCGGTATGCCGAGTTGCTCTATACCGTCTCCGGCAAGACCACCGGGTATTCGGCCGATTTTCCACTTCAAGGTGTCGGAGCGCCCGCGCAAGCTATTGGCATAGGGCTCGAGGTCAAGCTCGATTGTCTGTACATTCTTGTATTTCAACAGCTTCGACAGTGCCGGTATTATAGAGTCGTCGCGTAGCGAGCCATTTCGGCAGAGCGCTATCAGGCTGTAGTCTTTGGCTGAGGTGTCGAATACTTTCACGCTGTCGTTTCGGTCGGCATATCTTAGCCGGTGTATTGTGTCGCCGGTTTCGTTGGTAATAAGGCGCTGTATCATGAAATTAAAGCTCTCTGTGAGCATCGACGGCCTTGCCTGGGGAGAAATGAGTCCGAGTATCGAATCGGCGGCTACAGCGTTGCTTTTGGCGTTGTAAGCCGTTACCATAAGCAGCGTCGATACTATGTCGGACGGATGCGACGATACGTAGCGGGCTATTGCTTCGTTGGCTGCGGCAGGTGTTGAGCTCAGGGCCTGTTGGTTCTCGCGAAGAAACGCCGACCAGCGTTCGGATACATCGTTGCCCGAGATTGTTGCGCCGAGGGGGGTGTTGCGGTCGATTTTGATTTCGAAAGTTTCGCCGTTGGAGGCATAGAGCCTGAATAACGGGCGGTAGTCGTAGTCGAGTACTTCTACCAAGGTCGGCTGCTTCGACGAGCCGTAGAACTCGAATTTGCCCTCGCGGGCTGCTGTAATCTGTGTCTGATAGGCTCCGTCGGCATAATATGCCACACGAAGGTTTATTGTCGGGTTGCCTTCGATTACGCCATTGACGCGAAACTGCTCGTTGTCGGTACAACAAGTCAGCACAAGGGCAAGCGCAAACAATAGTATATATCTCATCTTTCGCAATTTAGAAGTCACTGAATAGCTTGGGCCTGATCAAGAGTCCTACACGCAACTGCGAGTGGAATTTATTGTAATCAAGCAATCCCTCTCCATAGCCGTTGTAGAACTGGAAAAACAGGTATTGGTTTTCGCGCTTGAACAGCCTCACGGCGAAATCTACTACAACATTGCAACTGCCTATCCTGTGGCGGGGTACAATTGAGATACCGCCGGTAAATCGTTTGTTGTCGCTCACCACCTGTATGCCGAATTGGTTCCAGCCGCAGTAGTCTACGATGTCGCGGTTGTTCTCGCCGTCGACAATAGGTACCCACACTTTCGCGTGGACCATTAGGTTTTTGGTTACGAATACATTGGCAGCAAGGGCTACGCGGTTCCATGATCTCGACTGTATGCTGTCGCGGCCATTGCTTTCATGCTCTACAAGGAAGGTCATTTTGCCGATGTAGCGGTTCTTTACGAAAAGTGGCTTGGTGATGCCGATACCGGGATTGAAGTTCAGGTCGGTCATCGGCATGGAATTCTCAAGTATATTCCAGAAACACTTCTGTGAATAGAAGAGGTATAGGTAAGTTCCCCAGGGGAGTGTGCCTTTGGTAAGGCGCTGTGCTATTGATATCTGGAATTTTACGTTTGTGTTTGTTCTGTTAGCCTTAGGGCCTACCGACGGGCCGAAGATAAAGTAATTGTCTTTGTATATACCGAAATATGGCTGGTTGGAGAAGTCTTGCTTCACGCTGTCTTCGAGCATGGGCTCGCCACCGCCTGTAACGAGTATCTGGGCCTCTGTCGCAAAGGCCGCTAAAACTCCGAGTAATATGAGTATGAATCGCTTCAAAATTTTCGCTTTTTATATGTATGAGGTTTGAAGTCTTTTTTGTGCAGACTTCAAACCTCAGATATTTTGGCTCTTAAATTAGATTACGTCTTTTTCGTCTGATTTGATAGGGTCAGCCTTGGGCTGAGGGGCGGGTGCGTCGGTGGTTACGCGCTCGAGCCAGCTTACCATACCGAACATAACTACCATCGAAACAAGACATACGGCAAGGAATACACCCCATGCCTGCCAGATAGGCCATTTGTTGTACATCAGCGGGCCGATCCATAGCAGGAGGTTGCCGACTGCGGTTGCGCCGAGCCAGAGACCCTGGCAGAGACCCTGCAGATGCTTGGGCGCTACTTTTGATACGAATGAAAGACCTAAGGGCGAGATAAATAGCTCGGCTACGGTGAGGAAGAAGTAGAGAGCGATCAGTACCCACGGGCCGGCCTTCATGGCAGCTTTTACATCAGCGGCTTCGGCACGGAATACGTCGCCCGAAGGATAGCCCATGTAGAGGCTGTAGAGGCACAGGAAGAGGTAGGCAAGGCCTGCAAGACCCATGCCGATTGCGATTTTCTTGGGGGTGGAGATTTCGCGGCCGCGGCGTGAAAGGGCCGAGAAGAACATCATGATAAGAGGGGTAAGTACAATCACGAAGAACGGATTGACAGCCTGCCAGATTTCAGGGGCGATAGTGTCGGTTTCTACGAAGTCGCGGGCAAAGAGCGACAGCGATGTACCGTTCTGGTGGAACGAGAACCAGAAGAAAATCACTATACCGAGCACTGCAAAGAGGGCAACCATGCGCTGCTTGATTTCCTTAGCCATGGCGCGGCGCTCTTCGGCGGTATAGGTCTGAGCCTGGGCTTTCTCGCGTGCGGCGGGAGAAGGAAGCTGGTTTTTGGTAACAAGGAATATGGTCAGAGATATCAGCATAGCTGCCACTGAGGCGATAAACGAGTAGTGGATGCCGGTATTGAATACCTCGAGGTATTTGGTGCAGAACTGCGACAGCTCAGCGCCTGCGGGAAGACCGGCAGATGTGGCTACGGCATAGAGGTTTTCCATATTCATGTCGATAGCCGATGTTGTAGCACCGAGGAACTGGTGGCACATTTCGGGGAAATCGGCATTGTATACCATGCCGTTGGCATCGAGCCACCAGCTGCGAAGCATCGGGGCTACGAAGGGTGCGATAAGGCCGCCGATATTGATGAATACATAGAAAATCTGGAAGCCCGAGTCGCGCTGTGAGCTGTAGCGGGGATTATCATATAGCTGGCCCACAATTGCTTGCAGGTTGCCCTTGAAGAGGCCGTTGCCAAATGCGATAAGGAAAAGTGCGCAGCAGGTCATGGTCAGAAGCCAGCCGGTATTGCCCGATTCGGCCATGATTGGTATTGCGAGTACTGCGTAGCCTGCGGTCATCACGATAAGGCCGGCGATGATGGTACCCTTGAAATTGTTGGTTTTGTCGGCTATATAACCACCCACAAGGCTGAGGATGTAGATTCCGGCATAAAAGAACGAATAGATAAGAGCGGACTCATCGCCGCTGAGGCCGAATTTGGAGCATAGGAAAAGCACAAGGACGGCATTCATGATATAGTATCCGAAGCGTTCGCCCATGTTGCTCAATGCTGCCGGCACAAGGCCTTTGGGGTGATTTGCAAACATAGAATTATTAAAGGTTTAAGATTTGATTTGCTAAATTAGCAAGAATTTTCGAAAAATGGGTAATATTGCTTATTAAACTTAATGCCTGAGGTGTTTTTAGCCTTAATCAGGTCGCTTTTGCAGGCCTGTTACTCGCCTACCAGGCGGATAATCTGTGTCGGGTTGGCGGGGTCGTTGCAGATCACTGCTACGCGGGCGTTGAGGATGTCGCCGGGGATTTCTCCGGTGTCTACCGTTACCTTGATTACCGCTGATTTGCCCGGTTTGAGCTTGTCCTTGCTCACACTCACGCTTACCCCGTGGTCGGAGGAGTAAACTCGGCGGATTATTAGCTCCGATTTTCCTTTGTTAGTGATTTCAACTTCGCCCGAAAGGGTCTTTTGGCCTTTGATACGACCAAAATCGATGCTGCTTTCCGACAGTTCGGCTATCGCTGCTTTATCGAGTTGTTTCGGCGTCATTTTGGTGAAGTCTTCTTCAATGAGCGCTGTCACCGGAAGGTCGAAGGCGCTTGCCGATGCTCCTGATTTTACTTGTAATGTATTGTCAACGAGGCCATAGAGAGGTGTCTTGGCGGTGTTGAAGTAGAGGATAAAGGTCATTTGCTCCCCGGCGGGCACGGCCTTGGGTACGACGTCGACCTTGATGTAGCCGGGCAGATTGGCGATTTCGGGGTATATGGTGTCGGTTGAGTGATTGTAGCCCTGCAGATTGTAGGTGCGCAGGCTGCCTTTGTTTATCGGGCCGAACATCACAGCTCCGCGAGCAAGCGACATCTTCTTGTCGACTTTGACCGGAAATCGCCCCTCGATACTGCGCTGGTTGCCTACCACTGTGCCTGACACATAGAGCTTTACCTTGGGTACATCGCCTGAAATCTCTACACCGACATATTTGGTAAATCGTCCCGGGCGTCCTGCCGGGTCGTAGGTTACTGATATGTAGGCTGTATCGCCTGGGGCTATCGGGTCGCGCGAATATTTTGGCACGGTGCATCCGCACGATGCACGGGCGGCGAGGATAGATACGGCTTCGTCGCCATTGTTGACGAATTTAAATACCGCCGAAACAGGGCCTAAGTCTTCGTCGAAAGCTCCGAAATTATGTCGTGTCTCAAGCCAGTCGACCGACGTGCGGGCCGATAACGACAGGCTGACGAGTGTTAGCGCTATGAGTGCGAGGATGTGTTTCATGCCGTAAAATTAACCATTTTCGGCGGAATACAAAAATCAATGGTATTGAAAATTGGCGGAAACATGCGCCCGGGGCCGTGGTAATTTTGCATTGTCAAACAAAACTAAATTTTATGGAAGAAAACGAACAAAACCAAGACCCCGACAAAGGAGAGGAAATGGATGCCGGTATACCGGTGATAAGCCACATTTTCCTCGCCGATATCCGACCCGATTTCTGGGATGATATTGCATGAATCTACATTGCTTCAATCGGCAATATACATAACCAAAACTAATTTCTAATCAAGTAAAAAAATCATGAGTAACAATCAAGTACCCGGCACTGCCGGCGGCGTTCACATCGCCAACACACCTCTTACCACCGGCAACATCAGCAACGCCGCACCATCATTGCTTCGCAACAGCATCGACGAGCGCATCGTTAAAATCCGACCAATGTCTACCCCTATCGACCAGCTGAGCCGATGCGGCATGAGCCGTCGTGCCGGTGCTATGACCGTGGAATACTACTCGGTCGATACCAAACAGACCGAGACCACAGTAACCGAGGACGCTGCCGGTGGCGCGGGGCGTCAGAGATCCGAAAACGTGTGGACGCATGTAATCAAGACCGGAGCCGACAATATCTTCGATATCAGCGAGACCGTGCTCGTGCCCGACGCGAAGGGCTTCGATGACGACGGCAAAGAGGCCGGGCCGCTGGTGCTATACGTTATCGGCAAGCCCGACGGCGGCGGTGTCGAAGTTGCTCCGGTCAACGGCAAAGTGGTTAGCTCTATGGGCGTAACCAAAATTCACATGCCTGCGCTTTCGGTCGGTTATCGACTGATTCGAATGGGTCGTGCTGCGACAGAGCTGGACGTTCAGTCGCCACAGTTCTCGGCCTTGCCTCGAAAGGCGAAAAATAATTGCCAAATTTTCAAAATGCAGGTGGAGCAGAGTACTCTCGCCAAAATTGCCGACAAAGAAGTGGGCTGGAATTTCTCCGACCAGGAAGAGGCCGCCATTATCGATATGCGCCTCGGCATGGAGAAGAACTTTATCTTTGGCAGCCGTGCCAAGCTGTTCGATCCCGACAAGAACGAGCATGTATACTTCACCGGGGGTATCTGGGGTCAGACCGACCGCAGCTTCGAGCTGCCTGTCGAAGGCCTCACCGAAAGTCACCTTGTGCGCCTTTGCCGTGCCGCGTTTACCGGCAATAATGGCTCTAAGAGAAAGATTCTGCTCGCCGGTAGCGCCCTTATGGAGGCTCTAAGCCAGCTCGAATACTCAAAGACAATACGCTCGGGCGAGACCCGCGTGAAGTGGGGTGTCGAGTTCAAGGAGTTCGTGTCGAACTTTGGCAGTCTCTACGTGCTCCACAGCGAGGTGTTCGACCAGTGCGGTCACGAAAACGACGGCTTCATCGTCGATCCGAACTACATGACCAAATACGTCCATGTGCCGTTCCAGGCCGAGAAACTCGACCTGCGCAAGTCGGGACAGCGAAATACCGATGCGGTGGTGCTAACCGAAGCCTCTTGCCTCGTACTACGCTATCCGCAGGCTCACCTCAAGGTAATTGGCAAAGCTGCTGCTTCCGCCACCACCGTAAGCGATTGAAATTATGAAAATAAGCCTTGACAAGGCGCAGATGCTCGAGCGCCGCCGCCTCGCCGGCGGCCTCGAGTCTTTACGAGTAGACTGCGCAATTGAATACACCGACGGTGTTGATGTAGATAAAATGCTTCTTGCCGACCTTCGGGCAAGATATGTCGAGATGCTCGACCATGCGAACCCGACTTACCTTGTCGTTGAGAATATCGAACCGGCTAAGACCGGCAATAATCATTGTGGCGGCATTCGTGTAAAACTGCCTGATTCGTGTCGGCGAGTTTTCGACATCGAGCTTGATACATGGCACCGTCCGGTTCGGATACAGCCTTTAAGCATGTACAATGCAATCACATCGTGGCAGTACAATGATTACCGTGCGGCTACCGAACTAACCCCTGTGGCCGTATTTTCGCCCGACGGCGACATATTAGCCTGGCCCGGCGGTAAAGTTGTAAGCTTAAGGGGTATAACAGACCCTGGAGAAGATACTTATGTGCTCGACGAAAGCGGCCTCAAATTTTTGTTGAATTCCGAAGACCCGATATGATATGGAAAAAGAGATTTTGAAGCAGGCATACCGAGCCTGGAGCGCCGGAGGCGATATGCGTGTGCGCCGCAACAGGTACAAGCGATATACATATGGCGACCAGTGGTGTGATCCGGTACGAGGTAGGCGCGGCAATTATGTATCTGAGGAAGACGCCCTTATCGAGAGCGGCAAACGACCGATGATCAACAATCTCATTCGTCAGCTCGTCAAGACGGTGGTTGGCCGTTACCGTACCCGGGCGATTGAAGACGGCATCTATAAGGGCGAAATCGCGGTGCGCAACTGCCTTGCTGAGCTCGACAGCCGTTTGCTCGAGGAATTCCTCATTTCGGGTACGGCGGTGCAGCGTATCGTGCGCGAGAAGCGCTTCGGATTCGACGGCGTATGGGTCGACAATGTGGATATGCGCCGGTTTTTTGTAAACCGTTTTCGCGACCCTCGCGGCTGGGATATAAGGCTTGTCGGTCTTTTGCACGATATGACTTTCCCGGAAGTGGCGCGGCGATTTGCCGCCGGGTCGAGGGCCAAGGCCGAGCGTCTGCGCAAGCTTTTCGCATCGATCGACAGCGGCGGGTCTTTTGCAGCCGAGGCTATTGGCGAGCCCGGCGGGGATGTAGATTTTTTCTGTCCGTCTGAGGCCGGTATGTGCCGCGTGGTAGAGGTGTGGACTCTTGATAGTTGCGCCGTTGCAGACAAAAAGTCGCCCGACAAACTGAGTGTCGACATGCGCTGGCATTGTCGTTGGATGGCCCCTGACGGTACTCTGCTGAGCGAATATAATTCGCCTTACAAGCATGGTTCTCATCCGTTTGCAATCAAGTTTTATCCGCTTACCGACGGCGAGGTGCATTCGTTTGTAGAAGATGTAATCGACCAGCAGCGCTCAATCAACCGCCTGATAGTGCTCATCGACAAGATAATGGCCACTTCGGCAAAGGGTGTGTTGCTTTTCCCTGCCGATCAAATGGTAGATAATATGACCTGGGACCAGATTACCGAGCGTTGGGCTCAGGCCGACGGTGTGATACCTATCACAGGCCGAGGCGACCACCTGCCGCAGCAGGTGATGACAAATCCGGGCGCGTCGGGCGCATATCAGTTCCTGCAGTTGCAGATGAAGCTCTTCGATGATATCGCCGGTGTCGGCGACGCGCTGTTAGGGCGGTCGACTAATACGGCAAAGGGAGCCGAGATGCTCGACTCGCAACTCAGAAACGCCACGATAGCCTTGGCTGATATTTTTGAGACCTTCATATCATTTGCCGATGAGCGCATGAGCAAGGCTTCGGATTCGTAGCACGAACTGACAGATAAATATTTTTTGAAAAAATGTAAATTAATGAATCTTGCAATTGTTAAAGTTTCTAAAAACTAATTAGAAAATGTTTGATATATAGGAAATTCGGATTATCTTTGCGAAGCAAACAGAGAGAAAGATTAGTTTTTATTACACTTTATCGATAAATCAACGCAATAGCAAAACAACCCAAATTTATAAGTGAATCATAGGTTAGGATGCAATTGCCCGCGACGGGTAGTTGCATTTGTTTTACTCTCTAATAGCGATGTGTGGAGCTAAGATTGTTTATCATACTTCTTTAGTTCATGAATTCCTGAAGTTTCTGCAGCATTATATTGCCGGCGAGTTCTCCGGCGTGTCGCCATACAGGAATGCCGTCGCGATAGATTATAAATGTAGGAGTTGCTTCGACACCGGCCTCCGAGGCTGTCTCTTCGTTTTTGTCGATATCGAGTTGGTATATCCGGGCATTGTCGCCTATCAGTTCGCGAAGCCGGGCTACTACAGGCATCATGTGCATGCAGTGTGAGCACCATGTGGCATAGAATTCTACCATTACCAATGGTGCCGAATTGATAAGTGAGGTGTAATCGTTCATGACTTTCCGTAGATTATGTTTGTGAAAAAATAACACATTCCACGGCGCTAAGGTTCTGCTGCCTTAGCTTTTTCTTATTGTGGCGCCGAGAGTGATGAATCCTATCGACGCGGGCCTTGCTCCGCCGGTTGATATCTCGGCCACGCATTCGGCCATTGTTGCGCCGGTGGTGATGATGTCGTCGACAATTGCCAGGCGCAGGCCGTCGAGTTCGGCCGGGTGTTCTACGGCTATTATGCCTTTTACGTTTTCCCTTCGCGCCTCGTTGCCCTTGTGAGTCTGTGTCTTGTGAGGGGAAATGGCTACGAGGTTGTCGCCAACGGCGATTCCTGTGGCTTCGCTGATGCCTATGGCAATCTCTACGCTCTGATTATAGCCACGGCTCATGCGCTTGCGCCAATGCATAGGTACCGGCAGCAGTAAGTCGACAGGAACAGCGCCGTAGATGTGTGTCAGTTCCTTGCCGAAGGCATATCCCAATTCGTTTGCGAGGCGTGGAGAATCGTAGTATTTTGCCTGCCATATCATCTTGGCCCAGTCTGCCGAGGGATCGTAGTCGAACCAGGCCTCGGTCAGCCCCTGCGGAGCGACGGCGTTTGCGAAAATATCGGCATATCGGACCGCCGACATCTGTCTTGAAGTGCGAGGCATGGTGCTAAGACATCTGATACACAGCCCTTTCTCTCCGGGTAATAACTCCTCGCCACAGACGGCGCACGAACGCACGCCGACAAGGTCGGCGACCATGGCAAGGATTGCGGAAAGAGAGCGCCGGAATGACATCAGAATTCTACCGAAAGGCGCACGTTGAACTGTCGGCGGGTGAGATAGTTGGGCACGGCATATTGCAGGCGGTTGACGTCGGTTACCCAATAATAGCTGTTTACATTGCTGATATCGAGCAGGTTGAAAATGTCTAAGCCGAGCCATATATTCTTGAAGTTGCCCCAGAATCCGGTACGCTTCTGCCCGTCGTCGAGCGGAGAGAGCAGGGCGTATGCCAGACCGATGTCGACACGCTTGTATGCCGGGGCCCTGAAGTAACCTTTGTCGCGGCTGCCTCGGGGCGCGGTCATGGGGAGACCGTCGGAGAATATGCCGCGAAGATTGAATTTCAGCTTGGGAAACTTGGGGAAATAGTCGGTAAAGAAGAGGGCGAAGGAATAGCGCTGGTCGGTAGGACGGGGCACTTTTACGCCGTTGAGTTCTTCCTGAGTCTTCATCAGCGAGAAACTTACCCAAGAGTCTGTGCCGGGCACGAACTGGCCGAAGAGCTTTAGGTCGAGGCCGGTGGTGAAACCTTTAGTGAGATTCTGACCTGCGTATACTATCTTGAGGTTGTTGATTTCGTAGGGTATGAGGTTGCCAAGGAGCTTGTAGTAGGCCTCGCCGGATAGTTTAAACGGGCGTCCGAAAGCTCTGAAAGTATAGTCGGCTCCGGCGATTAGCTGGAATGAGCGCTGGCTCTTGATATCGGGATTGAGGTTTACGGATATATTGCCGGTAGCGTCGGCTACCTGCTCTCGGAATTCCTTGTAAAACGGAGCCTGATAGTATAGGCCGGTAGAGAAGCGCATCGACAGCCTCGGGTTGCGGTCGGGAACGAAGCCAATGCTCACGCGTGGGCTGACGAGGAATTCCTTGTTATAGTCCCAGTACGAGAATCTTAAGCCGCCGTTGAGGTTGAGGTATCCGGCCGAGGTCTGCAGGCGGTAGGTATCCATGGCGTAGAATTCCACGCGGTTGCTCGAGAGGTCGTGATTGCTCGAAAGGTTGTAGATTACTTTGAGAGCGTCGGGGTCGAAAGGCAGCGAGTAGCCTGCGGAGTCGCGAAGCTCCCATTCGCGCTGACGGTCGTAGATAGCTTCGTGCTTGAATGTCAGGCCGTATGAGAGGTTGTGGCGCTTGATGCCGGTTTCACCTTTAATGCCGAGGGCAAATACGCTTGCCTTGAATCGGTTTCGGGCGTGCTCGTGGTATCGTCCCACACCTAACTCTCCGCCAATGTTATCACCGTCGGACGATCCTGTTCCGGCCTGGTCGAGCCAGTATTCGCCCGAGATATCGTAAGATACAAGCTCGTTGGTAAGGAATCCTGATGCCTGAAATGTGAATGTATTGGCTTTGTTTGGCTTGAAGTCGAGCGACAGAGCGCCGAAGTATGTTTCGAACTTGTCTTTTTCCTGACCGTCGAAATATACTGTAAATTCTTTTGCATCTGTCGAAGTGCCGAATTTTGTGGTGCGGTTGTGAGGTATGAACTTGTAGTTGTTTATCGCGATGTTGCCCAGAAACGAGGCTTTCCATTTCGGCGAGAAACTATAGGTCATGCTTGTCTGATAGTCGAAGAACCGTGGGTCGTATTCGCCTTTCTCGTCGAGCGAAGACAGCAGCGAGCTGTTCTGTTTGTATCGTATTCCGTGGAGCTGGGTGAATCGTTTCGAACTCGAGCCTATAGCCACCGACGCGCCCATTAGCGAAGCTGTCACCGATCCTTCGAAAGCCTCGGGCTCGCGGTATGTGATGTCGAGAACGGAGCTCATTTTGTCGCCGTACTGAGCCGAGAAGCCGCCTGTAGAGAAGCCTATAGCGCCTACCATATCGGGGTTGACAATCGATAGGCCCTCTTGCTGTCCGGAAGTTACGAGCTGTGGGCGGTATACCTCGATTCCGTTGATATACACGCTGTTTTCGTCGTAAGAACCGCCACGAACGCTATATTGGCTCGACATTTCGTTGGTGCTGTTTACGCCTGCCATAGTGGTTAGCAAAGACTCTACGCTACCTCCCGACACATCGGGTGCGAGTTTATAGTCGTTGCGGTCGATTTTCTGCATACCCGAGGTCTGCTTCTGATAATCTGTTACTTCGATTCCGCCAAGGGCGTATGTCGCCGGGCTCATTTTCACATTTATAGTGACTTCGCCCGAGGGGTCGATAAGTTTGCGCTTGGATTCCTCGAAACCGATGCACGAAAATACAATCCTGAGAGTGTCGGTTTCGGGGCATGAAAGGGTATAGCGACCGTCGAGGCCCGAAGTTGTACCCAGGGGCTTGCCTTGTACCTTGACGGTGACAAATTCAAGTGGCTCGTTGTTCTGGTCGGTAACGAGTCCCGAGATTTTCACCGGACCTTTGGCAAAGGTAATTGCAGTGGAAAATATGATAAGGGAGAGCAAAATCAATCGGTTCATAACCAATTAACGTTCGGTTGCACAAAAAATTGTATAATGCGCGGTAGGGGAGGAGGATAATGAAGAATGGAGAATGCATAATGCATAATTTTTCAATGCGCAATACATTTGCTGTGGTTTAGACAGAAAGACATAAAAACATAGTTTTCTAATGCTTAATGCGCAATTATTTGAGGAGAGGGGCGCACCTCGGCCAACTTCGTAAGGCCGGGGTTGGGTGATTATATAAAAACGGCGGCCGCGCTGATGCGTGGCCGCCGGTATGATTGGGTTGTCGGAGGATTATTCGCCTACCGACTGGATAAAGTTGAGCGAGCGGTTGTCGATTTTCTCTTTGCCGAGGAGCAGAGGCATCGGCGACTGGTTGCGAGAGAGACCGAATGTCTGAGCGAAACGAGTACCGTAGTCGGCTTCGTTGAACGGACGGCTCTCGGTATCAACGTTTTCAACTTCGAAAACCATGATGCATCGGCTGCCTTTGATAGGACCTGCGAAATCACCCTTCTTGGCAGCGGCGATAGCACCCTGAAGTTCGTTTTCGCCCATGCCGATGTTGAGGAGCAGGGGAGTGGTGATGTTCACGTTGCCGTGCTGAACGTCGGCACCCATAGCGCTTGCATATCCCTGCAGGTCGTTTGCCTTGTCGGCATATTCGGCCATGAGTTTATCGGTCTTTTTGAGGCTGCGAGCGCGGGCAGCGAGCTGAGTATTGATAGCAGGGCTTGTCCAAGGCAGGTAGTTGTCGTACTTATCCATTACAGCGATTGCAATGAGGTATGTCTGACGGTCGTCCTGAAGCATTGGCGAAACTTTGCCTTTTTTGTTTTCGAGCGCCCATTTCACAAACTTGCGGCTGTCGCGGGCGTTGCCGATGCCAATAGACGAAGCACCAACCTGGTCAGAGAGAACAGAGTAACCGGCTTCGGTAGCGTTTTTGGTGAATTCTTCTGCCGACGAGTTGTTGCTTACGTATGAGCGAAGAGCCGAGCTGAGGTCGGTGATAGTCTGCTGCGAGGGGTCTACGGTGTAGTCGATAGTTGCGATTTCGTAGTATTTCACAGGAGCGTGACGACGGTTGACGCGATATAGAGCGCTGACAGGCTGGCCCTGGATTGTGTCGTTGAGCACGAATGCTTTTCCAACTACTGCCTGAGCAAGAGCATCGCGGGTCTTGTCGTCGAGGCCGATTCCTTCGAGCGAAGTCCAGATGCTGTCCTGGCTCTGGATGCTGTCGTTGTTGAGCGAAGCGAAAGTAGCGCCGCCGTTGATGCGGGTAGCGAGTTCGTTGAGGTCGATACCTTCGGCTGCACGGAGCACAGATACGTTGATAGAGTCGATACCTGTTGTAGAGTCGAGGTATTTAGCGAGTGTGTAGTTGTTGCCGTTGCGGTTGAGGAGGAATGCATAACCGGGTTCGTTAGCAGCGATAGAGTCGCGCAGACGAGCGTTGTTGATGCCCGACATCGGAGCTTTTACGGTGCTTACCACGAAGCGGTTGTCTGAAGCTACAGCGTCGGTACCGGGTGTTGTGCGAAGGCCGTGGATAGCGTTCTCAACAGCCTGCTGAGCAGCCATGAGGTCATCGCGCGAGGGCTCGATAGCCACGTAGATGTAGTTGATTTCGGTCAAGGGCTCGTTGAGGCTGTAGATCTGCTTTTCAGATTCCCAAAGGGCTTTTACATCAGCCTCAGAGAGTTCGATATCGTCGTCGCTGATAGAGCTTGCGTCTTTCATAACATATGCTACCTGGTGAGTTGTAGCGTTGTCGTCGTAGAAGCTCTTGGCGTCGAGTTTGTTGTAAGTGAACAGGCCCGAGATAAGGCTCATGAATTTCTGGTTCATCATCAGCTGTTCGAGCTCTTTCTCCTGGTTTGCCCAGATACGGCGAAGTTCATCACCGGCCTGAGTGGGGAGGTTGTATTTAGCAGGGTTCTGCATAGCGTCGAACACTGTAGCGCCTGTAGCTTCGGGCAGACCGAGCTGCATAGCCAGATACTGTATCATCTGAGCAGCCTGAGGGTGAGGATTCTGACCGGTTAGAGCTTCTGTAAGTTCGTTGTCGGTAACAGTAATGCCAAGGTCTTTGTATTCGTTGTTGAGCAGCTGCTCAGTAACGAGTCCTTCGAGGACCTGCTTGCTGAGAATGTCGTTGCTCATTTCACGACCCTGCTGACGGAGCTGGTCGCCGGCCATTGTGACACGGTTCTGGTAATCCTGGTAATCTACGGAAGCGTCACCGGCCTGAGCAATAGTGCTTGGGTGGCCGAAGTAAGTGCGTCCGGAGGTAAGGAAGTCACCCAGGATGAAGGCAAGAAGGGCTACGATGATAACAATAAACAGCAGCGCCGACTTGTTTCTGATTTTCTCTAAGGTTGCCATTGTATGATAAGTGGTTTTTATTATTTTGCAGATAAGATGCTAAAAAGCGCACAAAGATACTGTTTTTTTGCCACAACATCAAATAAGATAGCAAATATTTACGAAAAAATAGGCTGTAAAGGGTAAATAATATGCTGTATATAAAAAAGAACAGCCCGGAAATAATCCAGGCTGTGTGATGAAGGAGAAGGGGAGGCTTACTCTTTTACGCGCTCAAGGTACGAACCGTCGCGAGTGTCGATACGGATCTTGTCGCCGATGTTGCAGAAAAGGGGAACGCGAACTTCTGCGCCGGTTTCTACAGTAGCGGGCTTGAGTGTGTTAGTGGCAGTATCACCTTTGATACCGGGCTCGGTGTAAGTGATTTCGAGCACGGTCTTAACCGGCATTTCGGCATAAAGTACGGTGTCGGTTGATGCATCGCTTACCACCTCTACCATGTCGCCTTCTTTCATGAAGTCGCTACCGGTAACGAGTGATTTGCTGATAGGAATCTGCTCGAAGGTTTCCTGATTCATGAAGATATCGTCGCCGCCGTCAGCATAAAGATACTGGTAAGGACGACGCTCAACGCGAACGTCTTCGAGTTTTTCGCCGATGTTGAATCGACGCTCAAGTACTCGACCGTCAACTACGTTTTTGAGCTTAGTGCGCATGAAAGTGTTGCCTTTGCCGGGCTTTACGTGGAGGAATTCCACGCAGAAGTACAGACTCCCGTCCATGCGGATGCAGGTGCCGTTCTTGATGTCTTGTGCGTTAATCATATATGTATTGTTGTGATATAATCGGTTTTGAGATTGCAAAATTAGTAAATTCCGCTATAACGCACAAATTTTTAACGCTTCGGAGCGATATTCTGCTTGTGGTGTGAAAAAGAATGTGTATCTTTGTGGCGAAATCTAACGACTGCGCCATGGAAATTTACGGGGTGTGGTCTTTTTTGTTTTTATATGAATATGATAGTACAATGCGGGGTCTTGTTTGTGTTCCTCGCTTTAGGGGAGCTTATAGTATGGCTCACAGGTATTACAGTGCCGTCGAGCATCATAGGTATGCTGTTGCTTACCCTTTCGCTGAAATTGGGCTTTTTAAAACTTGGACATGTTGAAAAAGTGGCCGATTTCCTGGTTCATAATCTCGGTTTTTTCTTTGTCCCTGCCGGAGTGGGGCTAATGGGTTGCCTTGATTTGCTTGCCGCCGAATGGATTCCGATTGTAGGTTCAGTGGTGGTAAGTACCGCTGTGATAATGGCTGTGACCGGCCATGTGCATCAGTATGTGCGTCGTCGGCTTCGGGCACGTGCACGCCGTAGGGCATTGTCGAATCAAACAGTAGAATGAGATGGAATTTCTGAGCAATAAAATATTCCTTATCGCGCTGACATTTATAGTATTTGTAATGGCACAATACCTTCAGCGCAAAACAGGACTGAGCTTTCTCAATCCTATCCTTGTGTCAATAGCCGCGTTGATAGGTATCCTGATGTTGTCGGGAATCGACTATGCCACCTACCGAGAGAGCGGCGACTATATAGATATGTGGCTTAAACCTGCGGTCGTAGCCCTTGGAGTGCCGCTCTATCGTCAGTTGAGCACGATTCGCAAGCAGATGTTGCCATTGCTGATAGCCGAAATGGCCGGCTGCGTGGCGGGAATAATATCGGTAGTGCTTGTGGCTCGGCTGCTTGGCGCTTCGCAGCAGGTGTTGATGTCGTTGGCCCCCAAGGCAGTGACCACGCCTATTGCAATGGAAGTTTCGTCGGCGCTTGGCGGTATACCTGCCCTTACGGCGGCAGTGGTAGTTTGTACGGGTATTTTCGGCGGTATGGCAGGTTTTCGCATCATCCGCTACAGCCATGTGAGCAGCCCCATCGCCGGAGGCTTGTCGATGGGTACTGCGGCTCATGCCTTAGGAACGTCGGCAGCAATGGAGCGCAGCGACCGCTATGGTGCGTTTTCGTCGCTCGGCCTGACACTCAACGGCTTGCTGACTGCAATACTTACACCGGTGATTCTTGAGATTTTAGGTTTTAGTTGAGAGTTGAGGGATAGAGCTTAGTTGAGAGTTTATGTTTAGAGCTTAGTTGAGAGTTTAGAGTTTAGATAATGGTTTCGGCTGCCCCAACATCTAACGGCCAACAGAAGCTAACTGCTAAACTCTAAACTAAGCTCTAAGTTCTAAAACTAAGCTCTAAAAAAACGAGCTGCATGCGACGCGTCTGTCAATAATTTCGTATCTTTGCGGTCTCAAGAGTTAATTCACATTATTTAGGGGTGCCCCCTGGTATTAAAGCCAAGGCTGAGATTATACCCTTTGAACCTGATCCGGGTAATACCGGCGTAGAGAAAAATTGCAATGAAGAAAGTGCTTCTTGCGGTCGGCATTACAGCCGTTGCTGTATTTGCCGCCGAGTCTGTATCCGCACAGACCGACACAGCTGTAGTGTTGAAACAAATCGAGGTGGTAGCTAACCGCGCCACCGATAAGACCCCCGTGGCTTTTACTAATGTAACAAAGGCGCAGTTCGAGAATTATAACGACGGTCGCGACATACCTTATCTGCTTCGTATGACGCCGTCGGTGATTTCGACATCGGATGCCGGCGCGGGTATGGGATATACCTCGATGAGGGTTCGCGGCACCGACGGCTCGCGTATCAACATCACAGCCAACGGTGTGCCTATCAACAATTCCGAGAGTCATAATGTATATTGGGTCAATATGCCCGACCTTGCCTCGTCGCTCCGCGATATGCAGATACAGCGCGGCGCCGGAACGAGTGTGAACGGTGCCGGAGCGTTCGGTGCAAGTATCAACATGCTCACTGATGCGCCATCGCAGGACGCTTATGCCGAAATATCGGCTTCGTACGGTATGTATAATACCAATCGCCAGAGCCTTCGCCTCGGTTCGGGTATGCTCGGCGGTCACTGGAGCTTCGATGCCCGCATAAGCCATATGGGTTCGGACGGTTATATCGAGCGAGCCTCGTCGAAACTGTGGAGCTACTTTACCCAGGCAGCCTATCAGAATAAAGGCACAATGCTTCGTTTCATAGTATTTGGTGGCAAGGAAGAAACTTACATGGCGTGGGACTATGCCTCGAAAGAGGACATGGCCAAATATGGCCGACGCTACAACCCTTGCGGCGAATATACCGACAGCGAAGGCAAGCGAGCATACTATAAGGACCAGAAGGACAACTATACCCAGCATCATTTCCAGATACACCTGTCGCAGGTTCTCAACGACCGCTGGCGCATGCATGCGGCCTTGCATTATACCGATGATTTCGGCTATTACAACCAGTATAAGACAAAGCGCACCCTTGTGGAGTACGGCCTCGAAAACTTCGTAAATGCCGACGGAGAGAAGGTGAAGAAATCAGATTTAATCCGCCTGAAGAAAAACGATAACGGCTTCGGCGGCGGTATGGCAACATTCAATTACGAGCATGGTAGCTGGAACGTGACCCTTGGCGGCGCAGCCAACTACTTCCACGGCAAACACTACGGCCAGGTGGCATGGGTTCGCAACTATGTTGGGCCTATCGACCCTCTGCAGGAGTATTATCGCAATACCGGCAAGAAATTCGATTCGAATATCTATGCCCGCGCCAACTACGACATCAGCCGCGAGTTCTCGGCCTTTGCCGACCTGCAGTACCGCCACATACACTATACAATCGACGGTGCGAGCGACAATTATGACTGGAATACCGAAGCGCCTATGGCACTCGATATCAACCGCCGCTGGGACTTTTTCAACCCAAAGGTTGGTGTCAATTACCGTCGCGGCGGCCACCGAGCTTATGCGTCGTGGAGCGTTGCCCACAAAGAGCCTGTCCGCGATAACTTTACCGACGGCGACCCCAATCACCGCCCCGAGGCCGAGCGCCTTTTCGACTACGAGCTCGGCTATGTGTACGATACCAAGCTTTGGAGCATAGGGGCTAACCTTTATTATATGGATTATAAGGACCAGCTTGTTGTTACCGGCCAGCTTTCCGATACCGGCAATGCTCTGAGTGTGAATACGCCCGATTCGTACCGTATGGGCGTAGAGTTGCAAGGCTCACTGCGCCCGTGCAAGTGGTTTGACTGGGATATCAATGCCACCTTGTCGCGAAACCGAATCAAGAATTTCACCGAGTATATCTACGAGGACGAATGGACCAACCCGATTTCATTTGACCGAGGCGATACACCTATAGCCTTTTCGCCTGATTTCATCCTCAACAATGCATTCAATTTCAGGGTTTCGGGCTTCGAGGCTCAGCTTGCAAGCCACTATGTTAGCAAGCAGTATATGAACAATGCCCGCACCGAGGAAACCACTCTCGATGCTTATTTTGTTACCGACCTGCATCTTGGATATACCTTCAAGAAATTGCGGGGTTGCGAGCGCCTGCATGTAGGTTTCTCGATATATAATATTTTCAACGAGAAGTATTACAACAACGGTTACTGCGGAGCCGGATACACCATGGTCGACGGCAAGCCCGAAATCTACCGTTACGCCGGATATGCCGCGCAGGCCCCGACACATGTAATGGCTAATATCTCAGTAAGATTCTGATAGCTATGTTGCTTGAAATCCTTGGTTTTACAGTCGGCCTGCTCTATCTCTGGTGGGAATATCACGCCGATGCCCGCGTATGGCTTGCCTCGATGGTTATGCCGGCGATATCTATGTGGATATATTTCTCGAAAGGAATCTATGCGGATTTCGCTATCAATATCTACTATCTAATCATGGCAGTCTACGGCTACGTGGTATGGCGCAGCGGCGGCGAAAATAAGGATAAAAAGCCATTGGCGATTACTCATACGCCGCTTTGGGCCTGGTGCGTAGTGGCGGCGGCTACGGCATCGTTGTGGGCGCTGTTGGCATGGGTGCTTTCCACTTATACCGACTCGACAGTGCCGGTGACCGATGCCTTTACCACCTCGCTCTCTATCGTAGCCACATGGATGCTGGCACGCAAATTTGCCGAGCAGTGGCTTGCGTGGATAGTGGTAGATGCTGTATGTGTGGGGTTGTACGCCTACAAGGGATTGCTGTTCTACCCCATTCTTTATGGCATATATACAGTAATCGCAGTCTTCGGCTACCGCAAATGGCTCAGGCTTATGAAGTAGCGGAATTGCAAGGATGTTATACATTGCTGTTTACTTAAGGAGAAAGAGT
>LUJM01000073.1:25229-100467 GCA_001689415.1 Bacteroidales bacterium M2
TAATCACCCCTTAAGTAAACAGCATTGGGATGTTATACCTTCTGAGTCTCTTTCAGTGAGGACGAGATAATGTACGCGGTGCGTACACAATTAAGTTGGACACATTTAAGATCCTTAATGGCTGTACCGAACTCACTTGCGCGTCAGTTCTACATGGAAATGTGCCGTATAGAGCACTGGTCAACACGTACTCGGAGCAGTTATTTCCTGGATATGCTTGGGCTTCCGGATGTATTCAGCGAGAGCGAACAGGAAACGGCAATACTGAATCAGATTCAATCGACTCGCAGAGGATGTCTATTTCTTAGCAAACAACTGCCCCAAGGCTGAGAAAACGGTCTTGACCGTGTCGCGGCTGTCGACAGGTATTTCGATAGTCGTGCGGCCTGTGCGGGCATCGGTCTTGACAAGGCTGTCGAGGAGCGCTTCTGTGCCTTCGGGAGTCGAGAGGGTCTTTGCAAGCTTTCCCAAGAAGGCCATGCCGCTTTCAATCAGTTCTTTGGCTGCCGGAGATTCAGTATTGTGCATACTTGGTTGCTCTTGAGTCTCAGGCTCTGTTTCTACTATCGGGGCGGGTGCGTCGGCTTTTTCGTCCAATACTTCGGCAAGGGCCTCTGTCACGCGAGTGAGGCGTGCGTCGTCGAGGGTTATCTGATCGTCGCCGCCGTCGAGGACGCCTGCAAAGAGGTTTGACTTGAAGTTTAGAGTCGAAAGCATCCGCTCCTCGATTGTGCCTGCTGCGATGAGGTTGATAACCTGCACTCGGCGTCGCTGTCCGATGCGGAATATACGAGCAATGCGCTGCTCGAGCACGGCCGGATTCCACGGCAGGTCGAGGTTGATTATCACCGACGCGCTCTGCAGGTTGAGGCCGGTGCTGCCTGCGTCGGTCGAGAGGAACACATGAGTGTCGCAGTCGTTGGCGAATCGCTCGGTCATGGAGCCACGTTTTGCCGAGGGCACACCGCCGTGGAGGTACTCGTAGCCAATGCCTTCGCGCTCCAATTCCTCTCCTACGATACGTGTCATGCGTTCCCACTGGCTGAAAATCACCACCTTTTCGTTTCCGTTGTCGATAGCGTCCTTTACGAGCTGCACCGCCTCGGCCACCTTTGTGTCGTAGCGCGAACGCTGGTCGAGGATGTATGTGCTGTCGCATACCATGCGCATCTGTCCCAAGGTCAGCAAGAGCCGCTTGCGGTCTTTCTCGGACAGGAATCTGTGACGCTGCCATTTCATTACCAACTGAGCGACAGTGCTGCGGCATTCGTCGTGTATGGCCTGCTGCTCTTTGGTCATAGGCACGAAGAGCATCTGGTCGGAGCGAGCGGGGAGCTGCAGGGCGACATCGGCTTTGCGGCGACGTATCATGCAGTTTTTGAGCCGATCGCCTACCATGTTGAGATTTCGGTAGCCGGTTACTTTGCCTGAAGGGGTAGATACTACGGTGCTGTTGACAAATTCGTGGTACGGGCCGAGTGCGTACTGGTCGACAAACTGCATGATAGAGTAGAGCTCGTCGAGTTTGTTTTCGAGCGGGGTGCCGGATAGGATTACAGCGTATTCGCTGTCGATTCGCCGGGCGGCCTGTGCAATCTGAGTGTTCCAGTTTTTGAGTCGCTGCACTTCGTCCATGATGAGGATGTCGGCATGTAGCGAGCCGAGGGCCTTGATATCGTTGGCGAGGGTGTGGTACGAAACTATTTTATAGAACGTGTCGGCTTTGTATAGTTCGCGCCTGTGAGTGTGGATTCCCTCAACTACAGTAACGTCGCTGTCGGTGAAACGCTCTATTTCGCGTTTCCACTGGTATTTTAGCGATGTCGGGCAAACGATAAGGGCCGAAGATACCATGCTGCGTGCTTTGAGCAATTCGGCAGTTCCTATGGCCTGGAGAGTCTTGCCGAGGCCCATTTCATCGGCAATAAGGCTTCGGCCTGCGCCGAAAGCGAAGCGTATGCCGTCGATTTGATATGGATAAAGCGTGGTCTTGACAACAGAGCCAATCTCGTCGTCGCTCATCTGCGCCACGAGCTGACGGCGGCGACGGCTGTCACGTTCGTCGAGGATAAGGCTCAGGGCATCGCTGCTGACATATAGCCTGGGGTCGAATCTCTTTGCCTGCTCGATAAACGAAGGCAGCTCGGGCACCATGCCGGGAACGGCAAAGAAATCGTCGTCGAAGTATCGCATCGCTACCATGCTCAGAGCCTCGGTATTTGTATTTCCGGGCCTGAAACGCAGCCTTCGGCCACCGATGTAGCAAACGTCGATGCTCGAGTTTCGAGGCATCTTGGTGTCGGGGGTGCGTCCTTTGCTGTTGAGCCATTGCGCCACGGCCTCGATATGTTTGCAGGTGCCGAGGCCGTTTGTGCGGAAGTCCATGCAGTCGCAACTGTTCCAGCTACTTGCAATGCCGTGGTATATCACGCGGTAGTTGCGTCTTGTCTTGGCATTGTTAACTGAGAAACACCCCGGCACGTTCTTGTCGGGAATATCTGCAATTACGAAGCCCCCCTTCTTGGCGGCTTGTTCGCGAAGACGTATCTGCCACTGCGACAGCGATACACCTTCGGGGCATGATGTGGGCGACAGGGTCGGCGACTGTTTTGCCATGGATTAAGGTGTTATAATTAATTGAGTTTCGCAAGTTGATGCCCTTAAGTAAACAGGTCGAACTTGCGAATCTTTAGTAATTAATTGAGTCCGCTTCGGAAAGCGGACTCAATTAATATGTGGGCTTTATGTGTTATTATTGGATGTCGAGCAGTTCAACCTCGAAAATCAGAGTTTCGTTGGGCTGGATGCTTCCGTCGGGTGTTCCGTTAGCGCCATAAGCGAGGTCGGCGGGCATAACGAGAGTAGCCTTGCCACCCTTACCGAGCAGCATGAGACCTTCGCGGAAACCGGGAACGACACCCTGGAGGTTGAAGGTTGCAGGGCCGCGGCCTTCACTGCTGTCAAATACTTCGCCGTTGATGTGCTTGCCGGTGTAGTTGACAACTACGGTAGCGTTCTCGGCGGGAGTAGGAGCTTCGCCGGCGTTCTCGATAAGGTATGTGAGACCTGTAGCAGTGGTGTTTGCCTCGGCGTTTTCAGCCTTGAATTTCTCTACGTATTCCTTACCGGCCTTAACGTTGTCGTTGTCAGCCTTCGAACGTTCGTGAGCAGCGTCGAGCTCGGCCTGAGCCTGGTCAATTGCACGCTGATAGAGAACGCGGAAGTTGTCGCTCTTAGTAGAGAGAGTGCCGAAGTTTACAGAGTCGTTGAGGAAAGCGCCTTTGAAAGCGTTCATCACGGCCACACGGTCGATCTTTATGCCTTGCTCTTCCATTTGAGCGAGCTCTGCCGACATCTTGAGAGCAACCTGCATACCCATTTGAGAGTTCTGGCTGTTGTCGGCACCGAAAACGATCTGCATGCCGCGGAGGAATGCCTCTTTATCTGATTTTTCGTTGTCTTGGAAACGAGCGAAGTCAGCGTTGATCATCGAGCCTACATAGTCGCCGTAAGCAGTCGACACAGAGTCGGTTGCAGTCTTGCAAGAGTTGTCGGCGCATTTGTCGCAGGCGGTGAATGCAGCAGCCATGCTGACAGCGGCAACGCCCATTAAAATCTTTTTCATATCTTTTTTAGTATAATGTTATATCAAATTGCAGAGCGCAGTTTGGCGGTATCACGCCTTGTACGCCATGTTCGCCATAGGCCGCCGCCGCAGGCAATGTGAGAATGTATCTTCCGCCTCGCTGCATGTGAGTCAGCCCTTCTGTCATACCGGCAACAAACTGGCTGACGGGGCTGTCGATAGGCTCGTCGTCGTCGCTCATAGAGTCGAAAACCGTACCGTCGGGCAGTTTGCCGGTATATCGCATTTTCACGCGGTCGTTGCGAGTGAGTTCGGGGCCATTACCGGCAGAGACAGTCTCTACAACCACACCCGACGGCAGTAGCAAAGCGCCCGGGGCTTTGGCAGCGTTTGCAAGCAAGAGGGCGCTCTCCTCGATTATAACGGCGTTTGCAGCGGCATCGATAATGGCGAAGGCCCGGTCTTGCGCGGCGGGGTCGTAGGGCAGAGTCATTTCTTGAGCAATCAGCTGCATGACCTTGGCGGAGTCAACTTCGAGCCCTGTCGAGCGGATGTCGCCGAGCCCGTTTGCAAAGGCCATTTTGAATTGCGAGGCAAAGAACACCGCAACGGCCCTGTCGAGCGAATCGGCTGTCGCCGTACGGGCATAAAGACCCTGCACGGCGGCAACGAGCACTAACAGAAGGCAGAAACGACGCATCAGGCCTTGGGATTGACTTCGAGTAGTTCGACGTCGAAAATCAGAGTCTGGTTCGGGCCGATAACGCCACCTGCACCCTGGGGACCGTATGCGAGCTGCGAGGGGATGAACAGGCGCCATTTAGCACCGGGTTTCATCAGCTGCAGAGCCTCAACCCAGCCGGGGATAACCTGGGTAACGCCGAAAGTAGCGGGCTGGCCACGGTCAACCGACGAGTCAAATACAGTGCCGTCGATTAGCTTGCCGGTGTAGTGTACCTTTACGGTATCGCTTTCTTTGGGGCATTCGCCCTCGCCTGCTTCGATTACTTCGTACTGAAGTCCTGAGGGAAGGGTGTTGACTTCGGCGCGTTTTCCGTTGGCATCGAGGAATTCTTTTCCTGCTTTTTCGTTAACTTCGGCCATAGCGGCAGCTTCGGCTTCCTGTTTCTTCTGAAGTTCGGTAAAGAACTCCTGTATTGTGGCTTTAGCTTCGTCGTAAGTCATTTTGGGTTGTTCGCCATAGAAAACGGCGGCAACGCCGTCGGCGAAATCCTGTACCTGTATTGATTCGATACCCGAGCTACGGAAGTTATTGCCCATGCTCAGACCGAGAGCATAGCTCAGGCGGTCAAATTCTTTCTTGTCCATGTTTTATATCAGTTATTTTAGTTTCGTTAGTAGTATTCCTGATTATAGTTATAAATACTAAGGAATAACAAAGTTAAGCGCTTGAAAGTTCGAGTGCTTAGTCGAGTTTCAGCACAGCGAGGAATGCCTTTTGGGGCACTTCTACCGAGCCGATCTGCTTCATGCGCTTCTTGCCTTTCTTCTGTTTTTCGAGCAGTTTGCGTTTACGCGATATATCACCGCCGTAGCACTTGGCAGTCACATCCTTGCGGACGGCCTTGATAGTTTCGCGGGCAACGATTTTGGCACCGATAGCAGCCTGCACGGCAATGTCGAACTGCTGTCGCGGAATTAGCTCCTTGAGTTTTTCGCACATTCGACGACCGAAGCTTACGGCGTTGTCCATGTGAGTGAGGGTAGAGAGAGCGTCGACGCTTTCGCCGTTTAGCAGGATGTCGAGTTTGACGAGCTTGCTCTCGCGGAAGTCGTGGATATGGTAGTCGAACGACGCGTATCCCTTCGAGATACTTTTGAGTTTGTCGTAGAAGTCAATCACGATTTCGCCCAGCGGCATGTCGAAAATCAGCTCCATGCGGTTACCCGATATATATTCCTGCTTCACCAACTCGCCTCGTTTGCCCAGACACAGGGTCATAATGGGGCCGATGAAGTCACTTGTCGTAATCACCGATGCGCGTATATACGGCTCTTCGATGTGGTCGATGAGGGTGGGGTCGGGTAGTCCTGAGGGGTTATGTACCTCGAGCATTTCGCCGCGCTTGTCGTATACGTGGTAGCTAACGTTTGGCACGGTGGTAATCACGTCCATATCGAATTCGCGTCCGAGGCGTTCCTGTATGATTTCCATATGGAGCAGACCTAAGAAACCGCATCGGAAACCGAAGCCGAGTGCTTGCGATGATTCGGGCGAGAAGGTTAGCGATGCATCATTGAGCTGCAGCTTTTCGAGCGATGCACGCAGGTTTTCGAAGTCCTCGGTCTCGATCGGGTATACACCGGCGAATACCATTGGCTTAACTTCCTCGAAACCGTCGATAGCCTCGCTGCACGGGCGACCCACATGGGTGATAGTATCGCCCACGCGCACCTCGCGGCTGGTCTTGATGCCCGAGATAATGTATCCTACGTTGCCTGCCGACAGCTCCTTGCGGGGCTGCATGTCGAGCTTGAGGATGCCTATTTCGTCGGCGTGGTATTCCTTGCCGGTCGAAACGAATTTTACGAAATCGTTGGTGCGGATAGTGCCGTTGACGATTTTGTAATAAGCTATGATGCCTCGGAATGGGTTGAAAACCGAGTCGAAAATCAAAGCCTGGAGAGGGGCGGACGGGTCGCCTTGAGGAGCCGGTACGCGTTCAATTATTGCACGCAGAATATCCTGCACGCCCAAGCCGGTCTTGCCGCTGGCACGTATAATCTCCTCGCGTTTGCAACCGAGCAGATCGATGATTTCGTCTTCTACCTCTTCGGGATTCGCCGAGGGCAGGTCGCACTTGTTGAGCACCGGTATAATCTCGAGGTTATTGTCGATAGCCATGTAGAGGTTCGAGATTGTCTGTGCCTGTACGCCCTGCGAAGCGTCGACAATCAGCAGCGCACCCTCGCAAGCAGCGATAGAGCGCGATACCTCGTAGGAGAAGTCGACGTGTCCCGGGGTGTCGATGAGGTTGAGTGTATAGTCTTCGCCGTCGAGATTATAGTTCATCTGAATGGCGTGACTCTTGATAGTGATGCCGCGTTCGCGCTCGAGGTCCATATCGTCGAGCACCTGGGCCTCCATGTCCTTGGCGGAAACGGTGTTGGTATATTCGAGCAGACGGTCGGCCAGGGTGGATTTACCGTGGTCGATGTGTGCTATTATGCAGAAATTGCGTATTCTTTTCATTCGAGTATATTTATTGCAAAATTACGAAAAAAACTCCCAATCTGCAAAATATGGATTCATTGTGTCGGGAGTTGAGGACAGTAGCGGACAAAGTTGTCCGATATCGGACAGTGTGTGGTTTGGCATTGCGTTGATTTGCAGCGCTTTAGTGTTTTGGCACGATATGTGATACAATATCGGCATCGAAAAGAAATAGTTTTTATACCCATGGATAGAGAATTATCGAAAGAAGAACGTAACTCGCTTCGGCGCAAGAAACTTATGCCCTATGTTATCGGCATTGTGGCTTTCGCGGGTCTTGTTGTGTTTCTGATGTTTCTGCTTCGTCAGAGTGTCAAACGCGACAACCTGCTTGTGGCCACTGTCGATACCGGCGTAATCGAGACCTCGGTGTCGGCATCTGGAAGCATAGTGCCCGCCTTTGAGGAAATCATAAACTCACCTATCAACAGCCGCATTATCGAGGTCTACTGCAAGGCCGGCGACAGTGTAGATGCCGGTACACCGCTGCTGAGGCTCGACCTGCAAAGCACCGAGACCGAGCTAAACAAGATAAAAGACCAAATCGAAATGAAGCGCTACGAACTCGAGCAGCAGCGTGTGAACAACTCCACCCGCATGAGCGACCTCGAGATGCAGGTCAAGGTCAAGGAAATGGCCGTGAACCGCCTCGAAGTAGAGCTACGCAACGAGCGCTATCTCGACAGCCTTGGCTCGGGCACCGGCGACCGTGTTCGCCAGGCCGAACTCGCCTACAATACCGGGCGCCTCGAGCTGGAGCAACTACGCCAGAAATACGAAAACGAAATCAAGGTTGCCGATGCAGGCCTGAGAGTCAAGAGCCTCGATATCAACATTGCAGGCAAGAACCTCGGTGAGCTCAGCCGTACCCTCGACGATGCCCGCATCCGGGCACCGCGCAAGGCGACCCTTACCTATGTCAACGACCAGATAGGCCAGAAAGTGAGCGAGGGCGAGCGTATAGCCATTATATCCGACCTGAGCCATTTCAAGATCGACGGCGAGATAGCCGATGCCTTTGGCGATAAAATCGGCATAGGCTCTAAGGCCGTGGTAAAGATTGGTCGCGAGCGAATGTCCGGCACGGTGATAAACGTCACCCCCTTGTCGCGCAACGGCGTGATATCGTTTTCGGTACGCCTCGACGATAATTCCAATCCACGCCTACGCTCGGGCATCAAGAGCGAGGTCTACATTCTTTGCGATGTGATAGAAGATGCGGTTCGAATCAAAAACGGGTCGTACTACACCGGGCCGGGCTCGTACGAGATGTTCGTGTTCGACGGCGACGACCGCATGGTCAAGCGTACCGTGCGCCTTGGCGACAGCAACTATGAATACGTAGAAGTACTCGACGGCCTCGTCCCCGGCGACCGCGTGGCAATCAACGATATGAAGCATTACAACAACTACACCAGCTTGAAGGTAAAATGAATATAAAATCATCACTACGGCAGCTACTGGCAGAGTCGAAGGCTCGCCCGGGTTTCACGGCACTTTATGTAGGCGGCGTGGCCTTTACGGTAGCCTTTGCCATGATTATCACCATGATATACTATGTGCATATCGCACCGGTATATCCCGAGTACTACCGCCCCACAACATCGTATTGCACGCATGTAGAGATACGCAATTCCAAGATGATGATGATGAGCGCTATCAGCCAAGACTTTGTAGAGGATTTCGTCGACAAGTCGGATAATTACGAGTTCTATACCCTCAACCAAGGCCCTGTGACGGTATTCTTCAGCGTACCCGGCGGCGATGAAATCCGCGCCAACATCCGCTATACCGATGCGGCTTTTTTCAAGCTCTACGGTTATGAGTTCCTTGCGGGCCACGCACTCAGCGAAGCCGATGTAGAATCCGGCCTGCACAAGGCCGTAATCAGCGACAAGGTGGCAAAGCGTATATTCGGAAATGTCGACGATGCCGTAGGCCGCGAGGTACTTGTTGATTACGCCCCGGCTACGGTTGTTGGCGTCTTCCGCGAGGGGTCGCCATTATGTCTTGACTCCTATACACAAGTGGTAATGCCATTGTCGTTAATCCCGGTATCCCCACCCGGCAGCGAGCCATACCGCAATTATTTGGGCAGCTACAGCTTGTCGCTCAAATTCAAGGATAAGGCCCAGGCAGACTTATTCAAGGCCGATGTCGACGAACTGATGCGCCGTGCCACGGTTGCCGATACCTCGGGCTACAAGCTAAGCATGAAATTGCAGAGCCATGTCGAGAAAATAATCAATAGAGATGACGAAAAAGAGGGTATGGAGTCGGGAATCAAGATGCTCTTGCTCATGGCCCTGGTGCTGCTGATCATACCGTCGATAAACATCAGCGGCATGATAGGCAGCCAAATGGAGCGCCGCCTGGCCGAGATAGGAATCAGGCGCAGCTTCGGTGCTACGCGCCGCGAACTTACCCGCCAGGTAATGTTCGAAAACTTCGTGCTAACCCTCGTCGGCGGTATCATAGGCCTCGTGGTTGCATGGCTTATAGTGGTATCGTGCCGCCAGTGGATACTCTATCTGATAATGAGCACTTGGGTTGTCGATAATATCGGCGTCGCCACCGATATCGAACTTACAGGTGAAATGCTCTTTGCCCCGGCAATTTTCATAGTAATGCTTTTTATCTGCCTTGTGCTCAATCTCTTGTCGGCGTATATCCCGGTAACATTAAGCCTGCGCCGTCCTGTGGTATCTTCAATCAATCAAAAACGCTGACCGCCATGAATAAATTGATAATCAAAAATCTGTACGCGCACCGTCGCCGATATTTCTGGATTTTGCTTGAACTTGTGATAGTCAGCATTATAGCATGGCTCGTACTCGACCCGGCAGTTGTAGGTATCGCATCATTGTCGCAGTCGCCCGGCTACGATCGCGACCGCCTCGTGCGTATCAGACTTGCCAAGGAACCCGGCGGCGAGCCCGGCAGCGACAACAGCGATGATATTTCCAGGATTTATTCGCGTTTTTTGGCAGACAATCGTGTAGAGACTGCGGCTATTACCAATAATATGGTATTTGAAAGCAGCGGCCTTAGCCTCAATGGACTAACACGAGGCAAAGACCCCGATGATTTATTTCATATGTGTGTCGACATAGCAGATGTGAAGACATTCTTTGCCACATTCGGTATTGTGGATGTAACTACAGGGTCAACCCCCGAGGCAATACCCTCGAGCGACAGGGACATATTCGTTTCCAAGTCTGTTGCCGATTTCCTTTTCCCCGGCGAAAACCCTATCGGCCATTATCTTGAAGAACATCAATCCAATTTTGATGCCGACAATCCCGGTCGCGCACGACGCATAATCGGCGTTGTAAGCGATGCCATATACCGTGCCGAATATGCGCGTACACCGTTGATATACCAGTATCGCCCCACAGAGTTCACCGGTACACCGTCAATCGTGGTTCGACTCAAGCCCGGAGTCTCCGCCGAAGATTATATCCGCGATATCACTCCCACGCTTTCTCGCAGTATGAGGTCGGGTCAGCTCTATCCCCATTCGCCCACAGCGTATACCGCAGTGGCGGCTCGCAACTCCGGCGATATCGACAAGCGGGTGTTTATCACCGTTGCCATAGCAGTGTTCTTCTTTATCAATGTTTTCCTTGGCATTACGGGCACATTCTACCTTCAGACACGCCGCCGCAGCGAGGAGGCCGGAGTGATGCGCTCCTTTGGTGCGACATCTGCCGGAATAGTTCGCGGCATGCTCGCCGAGGGCTTGATATTGGTCACTTTGGCTTGCATTGTCGGTTTTACGATATACCGCATTTTTATCATTAAGGATGACGGCCTTGCGAAAGCTACCGGCTGGGAAAACTCGGCGGCTCTGCGCGAGGTGATGCCGATGTGGTGGGATGATTTTACAACCCATTTCGCCGTAATATCGGTGCTGATATACGTGATTATGCTAATCATCGTCACGCTGGGAATATACATCCCGGCAAGGCGTATAAGCCGGGTTAATCCGGTCGAAGCATTGAGAGAGGAGTAAGGTAATGCCACAAACAACACCATTTGTGAAATATAATAATAAACTCAAAACTACATAGATATGTCAATAATCAAACTTGAAGGTCTCAACAAGACATACCGTACAGACGAAATCGAGACAATCGCACTCGAGAATGTAAATATCGAAGTAAACAAGGGCGAATTTATCAGCGTCATGGGCCCGTCGGGCTGTGGTAAATCCACCCTGCTCAATATCATCGGCTTGCTCGACACCCCCACATCGGGCACAGTCACTATCGACGGCACCACTATCGGTAAGATGAGCGACAGCCGCCTGGCCGCGTTCCGCAACCATAAACTCGGTTTCGTATTCCAGAGTTTCCACCTAATCAACTCGCTCAATGTGACCGACAATGTAGAGTTGCCTCTTATATATCGCTCAATGTCGGCGTCGGACCGAGCCAAGCGAGTGCGCGAGGTCCTCGAGAGAGTAGGGCTGAGCCACCGCATGCGCCACATGCCCTCGCAACTCTCGGGCGGTCAGTGCCAGCGCGTTGCTATTGCCCGCGCTATTGTCGGCAACCCCGAGATTATCCTTGCCGACGAACCGACCGGTAACCTCGACTCTAAAATGGGTGCCGAGGTAATGGAACTTCTCCACTCACTCAACAAGGAAGACGGCCGTACCATTGTAATGGTTACGCACAACGAGCAGCAAGCTATGCAGACCGACCGTATCATACGTTTCTTCGACGGTCGTCAGGTGATGTAAAAAAGAAAAGCCCATATGAAAACAAACTATATCAAACAGGCCTGGACATCGCTACGGCAGCAGCCGGTCGTGAGCATTGTCAGCGTAGCCGGTACCGCTCTGGCTATATTCCTGATTATGCTCGTGGTGATGATCGACCAGGTTCAGTATGAACCTTTTGCCCCCGAAAGCAACCGCGACCGCTGGCTGATATACCGCACAGGTACCATTAGCAATGAGAAGTGGGGAGCTAATGATATGTCAAACGGCCCAATAGGCTTTAAAACAGTCAAGCAGGTGCTCTACCGTATGGAAGTCCCCGAGGCAGTGACGGCATTTTCTGTCACTCCATCTACAGCATCTATCTCCCTGCCCAATGAGCCGGCCTTCGGCCAACAACTTCTTGATGTAGATGACGGTTTCTGGAAGGTTTTCGACTTTACTTTCGTAGAGGGTAAACCTTTTACCAAAGAGGATTTTGATTCAGGCCAGACAAAGGCTGTAGTATCAGAATCAACAGCGAAAAAGCTATTTGGAACTACCGATGTCGTGGGGCGCGAAATGCTTATAAATCATACGCCCTACAATATTTGCGGCGTGGTTGAAGATGTGTCGAACCTTGCATCGTTTTCCTATGCAGATATATGGGTTCCCTTTACCTCGACCACGGTGGCTGATTTTCGCTGGTGCGAATATATGGGTGGTCTGAGTATGATAATGCTTGCCAAAGACCCCTCAGATATGCCCGCGATGCGCGAAGAATGTCATCGACTATTTGATGAACTCAACAAGGAAGCCGCCGCTAAGGGTTGGAAGTTTCTTCATCTCGAGCGCCCCTACACTCAGTTTGTAATGGCAAAAACAAGGGATGCCAGTCAAGGCCCGGATATGGACTCGGTTTACCGTCGCAAGTTTATCGTTTTTCTTATTCTGCTGATAGTTCCGGCTGTAAATCTCAGCTCCATGACCCATAGCCGCATGGTGCGTAGGCGCGAAGAAATAGGCGTGCGCAGGGCTTTCGGGGCAAAGCGCTCCGAGATTATTGCCAATCTGTTCTTCGAGAGCCTTATTATTACCATTGTCTCCGGCTTGATAGGATTGTTGATGAGCCTGATATGCGGTTTGTGCTTTGGCGATTCGATTTTTGATCCTTTCAGCTGGTCTGATAATTACAAGGTGACGAGTGTATCGTTGGTTCAGCTGTTCCACTGGTCGACCTTTGCCTGGACCATGCTCTTCTGCTTTATTCTCAATCTGCTCAGTGCCGCCTTGCCGTCGATCAATGCCTCGCGGGTAAATATTGTTAATGCAATATCGGGTAAACACTGATGCACCTAAAACCAAGAAATAACTGAATATGAAACGAAAATTATTTCGCCAGATATCCAATGAGTGGAAGAGCAATATATGGCTTGCCCTCGAATTACTCATTGTAAGTGTGGTATTATGGTTCGTTGTTGATTCGATGTACACTTTTTATGCCATTTTGAACGAACCACGTGGCTTTGATACCGAACACTGCTATCTGATACAATTTGCTGAATTATCCGACCGCTCACCCGACTACAAGGAGTATGCAACACGGGAGGAGAAATCCGATGATTTCCTTCGTCTGTTCGACCGACTGGCGGCACGCCCCGAGGTAGTGGCCGTTGGCGTGGGACAAAATTCATATATATATAATGGCTCGAATGGTGGTACTGCGTTGACAATCGATAGTATATCTACTACCGGCTGGGTGCTGCGCCGAGTTGTGTCGCCAGAATTCCCTATTATTTTCCGGGTGCATGGTTCTAATGGCGAAACACCCGAGCAGCTCGCCGAGATACTGCGTACCAAGCCTTTAGCACTGCTTTGCTCTGAAAATGTATTTCAGGAATATGGCAAAACTAATATGGATGAATATATAGGCCGCGATTTCTTTGAGTATAATTTTGGCGATACAATTCCCTTGTCGGCTACTTATAAAACTGTCCGATATGGCGATTACTTTCCTGCTGTAGCTTCTCGTTCGATTATGCGCTCTGTTCCCCGAGAGCACTACTGCGGAATGATGAACGAAATGTTTCTCCGAGTGAAAGACAATATGGATCACGACTTCATCGAAAACCTGATGAAGGATGCTGCAAAAGACCTGCGTTTCGGCAATTTTTATATCGCTAATGTAAAGTCTTTCGATGATATAAGGAACAGATTCCAATTAAACTCCGAGAATGGCAAGCGCAATCTGTATACCATTATACTATTCCTTGCTGTCAATATCTTTCTCGGTCTTTTGGGCACGTTCTGGTTCCGTACACAGACCCGGGTTCCCGAGATTGCCATACGCATGGCAAACGGAGCTACCCGAGGCGATATATTCCGGCGCTTTATAGGCGAGGGCGAGTTGCTGTTGTTGCTGATAATGCCTATTGCCATTGCTATTGAATGGGCATTGACATTCTTTGGATACAACAGCTATTATAATGGCTTCTTCTCGCCCGGGCGCTTTGCGATTTGTGTGCTAATCTCTTATGCCCTTATGGCATTTATGATATTCCTCGGTACGGTCATACCGGCTTACCGTGCGATGAAACTACAGCCCGCTGCGGCTCTTAAAGAAGAATAAGATGAGGTGTTTACGATTGATTGGGCTCATCTTTGCGCTTGCGACCACCTTGGCCGCAAGCGCATTTGAGGGCCTGGTGCGAAATATTACTCTCGACGAGGCGATACTCATGGCGAGGGCAAACAGCGTTGACGCCGCCGTGGCACTCAACGAGTTGCGAAAGGCCTACTGGAGCTACCGCACGTATCGAGCCGACCTCTTGCCGGAGGTAAACCTCAATGCCACAGTGCCGAGCTATCGCAAGAGCTACAGCACCTACCAGCACGAGGATGGCTCGTACTCGTTTGTGCGCAACAATGTGATGCAGATGACGGGCGAGATTTCGATAGACCAAAATATATGGTTTACCGGAGGCAAACTGTCGCTCAATACCTCGATAGACTTCCTCAAGCAACTCGAGAATCCGCGCTACAACCGCTTTATGTCGGTTCCTGTGGCCTTGACACTTTCGCAGCCTATTTTCGGAGTCAACAACATCAAGTGGAACCGGCGCATCGAGCCGGTACGCTACGCCGAGGCCAAAGCTTCGTTTATCAGCGCGACCGAAAATGTTGCCCTTACGGCCATACAGTATTTTTTCAACCTGCTCTTGGCCAAGGAAAATGTGAGTATAGCTGCGCAGAACCTTGCCAACGCCTCCAAGCTCTACGAGGTTGCCAAGGCCAAGCGCGAAATGGGCCAGATAAGCAAGAACGACCTGCTGCAGCTCGAACTCAACCTGCTCAATGCCGAATCGTCCCTTACCGACAGCGAGAGCAACTACCGCGCATCGATGTTCAGGCTGCAGAGCTTTCTCAATATCGAAGAAGAAGTGACCCTCGACCCGGTTGTGCCGTCGACGATACCGCAGGCCTTTGTGAGCTATCCCGACGTGCTCGAAAAAGCGCATGCCAACAATAGCTTTGCCAAAAACATACGCCGCCGCCAGCTCGAGGCCGACTATGCCGTGGCCAAGGCAAAGGGCAACCAACGACAGATCATGCTGTTTGCGCAGGTGGGCTTTACCGGTACCGCCGACCGCTTCGGTCCGGCCTACGACCGCCTCAAGGATAACCAGGTAGTGGAAATCGGTTTCAAAATCCCTATCCTCGACTGGGGTAAGCGTCGCGGGCAGGTAAAGGTGAGCGAGAGCAACCGCGAGGTGGTAGAGAGCCGTTTGAAGAAAGAGCAAATGGAGTTTGACCAGAATATTTTTATCCTTTGCGAACGCTTCAACAACCAGCAGCGCCAGCTTGCCATATCGGTACGTGCCGATACGATTGCACAGCGCCGCTACGATACCAATGTGGAGACATTCATGATCGGCAAGATCTCGACCCTCGACCTCAACGACTCGCAGGTGAGCAAGGACCAGAGCCGACAGGAGTATATCAACCAGCTCTATCTCTACTGGAATTACTACTACCAGCTCCGCAGCCTCGCCCTGTGGGACTTTTCGACCAATACGGGCATTGATGCCGACATAGAAAAAATAGTAAAGCGTTGAAAGTGTAGGGTCACTCAAAAAAAATAGTTATCTTTGTATTATGATTCTCATTGTTGATGACGACGCTGCTGTGCGCCTATCGTTAAAACTGCTGCTCTCGCGCAATGGGTTCGAGACATGCGAGGCCTCCTCTCCCAAGGAAGCCATGGCTGTGGTGCGCACTACCACCCCGCGGCTCGTTATCCTCGATATGAACTTCTCGCGTACTACTACCGGCGAGGAAGGCTTGGTGCTCTTGCGGCAAATCAAGATTTTTCATCCAACGGTGCCGGTGATACTTATCACAGCCTGGGGCAGTATACCTCTCGCCGTCGAGGGTGTGCGTGCCGGTGCTTTCGACTTTATCACCAAGCCTTGGGATAACCAGGCCTTGCTGCAGCGCGTAAATGTCGCCCTCGACCTCAGTACTCCGGCTGTAGAACAGGACAAGGACGGTTTTGATGCATCGTTTATAATCGGCCGGTCACCGGCATTGCTCAATGTACTCGATACTGTTCGCCGTATCGCCGCTACCGATGCCCCTGTGCTTATCATGGGCGAGAACGGTACCGGCAAGGAGCTCATAGCCGAGGCGATACACCGAAATTCGCAGCGCAAGGATAAGCAAATGGTCAAGGTGAACCTCGGCGGTATTTCGTCGTCGCTGTTCGAGAGCGAGATGTTCGGCCACCGCAAGGGAGCTTTTACCGGGGCTGTAGCCGACCGCAAGGGGCGTTTTGCCATTGCCGACGGCGGCACGATATTCCTCGATGAAATCGGCGAGCTCGACCTCAATTGTCAGGTCAAGCTGCTGAGGGTATTGCAGGAGCATACCTACGAGATGCTTGGTGATTCGAAACCACTCCACAGCGATATACGCGCCATTTGTGCCACAAATGCCGACCTGCCCGCAATGGTGGCGGCAAAGACCTTCCGCGAGGACCTTTTCTACCGCATCAATCTGATAACTGTCACCCTGCCTCCACTGCGCGAACGAACCGACGATATACCTCTGCTTGTAGAGCATTTTGCCCGACTGCATGGCGAGGCCAACGGCAAGACACCGCCTGCAATCACAGCCGATGCTATGGATTTTCTCAAGACGCTGCCGTATCCGGGCAATATCCGCGAGCTCAAGAACTTGGTCGAGCGCACCATGCTTGTCACCGTCGGCGATACCCTTACCGCCGCCGATTTCCGGGCACAATACAATGGTCCGGAACCGGGACCGGTGTCTTCGGCATCGAGCCTTGAGTCCAAGGAGCGCCGTGCTATCGAGACGGCACTTGCTCAGTCGGGAGGGAACATGTCGCGAACAGCCGCGATACTCGGCATAAGCCGCCAGGCTCTATACCGTCGAATGGAAAAATACGGCATTACTACATGAGAATAAACCTGATATTCGGTCTCATTATCTTATTGCTTGCAGCCTCACTGTATATTACATTGCAGCTGTCGGCCGGTGTCGCTCCGGCGGTTTACTATATCGGTATAGGCCTCTCGGCGCTCGCTATCATATTGTTGGTGGTATTTTACCGGTCGGTTATGAAACCCATACGCAGCATAACCAATGGAGCCGACTTGCTCAAGGCTCAGGATTTCAGCAGCCGTCTGGCTCATGTAAACCAATGCGAGGCCGACAAGATTATCGACATGTTCAATGGCATGATGTCGGCCCTGCGCGAGGAACGGCTTGCCATGCGCGAGCAAAACCACCTGCTCGACCTCCTCATAGCAGTGTCGCCTATGGGTATCATGATGCTCGATGAGCGCGACAATATAGTGAGCGCCAACGATGCCGCCGCTCTCTTTCTTGGCAAGGATAGTGCCGGAGAATTGGAAAATACCCCCTTGGCCGCCCTCGATTCACAGCTGGGGCAATCGATTATAGCGATGCCGCGGAATCAGTCGGCAACAGTGCGACTCAACGACTCGATGATATACCGCTGCTCGAGGCTGCAGTTTATAGACAAGGGTTATAATCATCCCTTTATACTCATCGAGAAACTGACCGAAGATATAATTCTCGCCGAGAAAAAGAGCTACGAAAAGGTGATACGTGTCATAGCCCATGAGGTCAACAATTCCATGGCCGGAGTGAATTCGCTGCTGTCGGTGGCCTCGCAGGTTGTCGGCGAACGTTCTCCGGCCGATATAGATCTTGTCGAACTCATGGCGGTATGCGAAGAGCGCTGCCGTGCCTTGAGCCGCTTCATCACATCGTATGCCGACGTGGTCAAGATTCCCGAGGTGGTACTTTGCCATGCCGACCTCAACGAGGCTGTAGACCGCTGGCGAGTGATGCTCGAGAGCTTGTGCGTTGGCAGGGATATAAACCTCGAAATACGCCTTTGCGACGGTGAGGTGCCTGTGGATTTCGACCCGGTGCTTTTCGAACAGGTGTTGATTAATATAGTTAAAAACTCGGTAGAAAGCATAGGCGACCGCAAAGGCGAGATAAGGATTACCACCCAGGCCTCGCCCCCGGGATTGACGGTATGCGACAATGGCGACGGCATCAGCGCCGAAGCTGCCGATAAGCTTTTCAGCCCCTTCTTTTCCACCAAGCCCGACGGCCACGGCATCGGCCTGATGTTTATCAGCGAAGTCTTGCACAAACACAAATGCGCCTTCTCGCTCTCCACCGACCCCGACACTCTCACCCGCTTCACAATCCGTTTCCCCCGGGTGTGAATATGGAGAAATCATAGTCAGTTTTGCCTTTTGCAAAAAACGCTAAAATGAGCTGAAACGACCCGAAAATTTCCGTCAGAAGGCGAAAATGCTCGATTTTGCGGCCATTTCCGGCCTGAAACGACCCAAAAATTTCCGTTTCGTGAAAAATAAGGAGTTGCAAAACTTCGTTTGCTCGATAATTAGTATTATCTTTGCACAAAACGTTAAGTTATGATATTAAGCCTCCGGTTAAAGAATTTTTTCTCCCTGAGAGATGAAGCAGTGCTTGACTTCACAGCCGATAGAAGTGCCCGCAAAACACAAGATTATCTGCCCGAGAACCTTATTGAGTTTTCCGGAGATAAGTTTGTGAATATTATAGGTCTCTTTGGAAGCAATGCCGCCGGAAAGTCAAATATCATAAAGGCAATTGATTTCTGCCGGAAACTGATACTCACGTCGCATCTTAACAACGAAGGCGATGTGTTTGATTTCGAGGCATTCAAATTCCAACCGGATCAGCCATCGGAATTTTATATCAATTTTGTCACTGAAGGAAAAGAGTACGAGTATTCATTTGTGCTCGATAGCGAAAAAATCATTTCAGAGAATCTATATCATTACCCCAATAAACGTCGAGCCCGTATTTTTTCGCGAGAGAATACATATTCATTCATACATGGAAAAGGGGCGATGTCGCGGCCTGTTGAGATAGAATCCAATACGGGCTCTAAAACCTTGTTTTTGAGCCGGGCAAGTTCGATGAACCGTCCGATAGCCCAACTTATATATCGCTTCTTCCTCAATGAGGTAACGGTTGGAATCGGAGCTCTTGATTTTTCCAAACTCACCCGCGATAAACTCGAAGCGAACAAGGATTTATTACTTAAGGCTTTTGAGATAAGCGACAGTGATATCGTTGATATAAAGTTGACAGAGGTGATTCCCGGTCAGCTTGTATTGCAAAGTTTTCATCGAGAAAATCCTAATATCGCATTTGACTTTGAGCGAGAAGAATCCGACGGTACCAAGAGACTGCTTTTCATACTGTTGACGATTTTACAAAAGTCGCTGGCCGGAATGACGATTTTCCTCGATGAGTTCGACCTTAAATTGCATCTGCGTCTGGCCGAATTTCTACTTGATGTCATTAGGGCATCGCGTGGCGCACAATTTGTATTTACAAGTCATAATGCCATGCTGATAGATACCGACAAGCTGCGTAGAGAGCAGATTGTATTTGTAAACAAACTTGACAATGGTAATTCGGAGTTTGTGCCACTGTCTGATTATGAGGGCTTGAGTAAGTCGACAGATATACGTAAAGCCTATTTACAGGGGCGCTTCGATGCAGTACCTTATATCTGCAATAATTTTGAAATCCTCTCTGAATTGCTTATCACAAAATGAGGGAACGGAGATTTTCAAAAAAGCGCATGCCACGGCGCGTATTCCTTGTGATTTGTGAAGGCGATACAGAGGAAACTTATGTAGAGGCTCTTAAACAGCATTTTAGACTTCCGATTGCAATCAAGACAAAGGTAAGTGGAAATAAAATAAATGCAAGGTTAGTTGCCCAGTATATCAAGGAGCTTGGACTGGCAAAGGATGACGACTATCAGGTTTTCTATATTTATGATTCGGATATAGATTGTGTTGTAGAGAAGGTGAGAGCTTTGCCCGGAATATGTGTGTTGTCGAATCCGTGTATAGAATTATGGTATATGTTGCACCATGCGGAATGCCGCAGACCATTGGATTCAGCCAATATGCTAAAAGTTTTTTCGGTTTCTCACCATATTTGGAAATCCTACCTCAAAGGGCGGCTTAGCAACGAGCAAATGCGTCATTTGATAGAGAACCGGGGTTTTGCTGCCGAGCGGGCCGCGAAGTTGCGGTGGCCTGATAATCCGTCGTCGAATATGGGCGTTTTTATCGAGGCTCTCGAAAACGCTAAAATGAGCTGAAACGACCCGAAAATTTCCGTCAGAAGGCGAAAATGCTCGATTTTGCAGTCATTTCCGGCCTGAAACGACCCAAAAATTTCCGTTTCGTGAAAAATAAGGAGTTGCAAAACTGACCTTGCTTGTCGTTGAACTCTGTCGATTCTTAAATTGTTAACTTTAATAGCGATTGGATATTTTATCCGGCATTATTGCATTAAAGTATAAATCCTTGACAGAAACGACATTCATATCTAAACCCCTGCTTATAGCTATTTATCTGCTGTTTGCACATGCTTTGGCTCTAAAGGCCGAGGTTTGTCAGTGCGATGATTGCTGTCCGCGAGTGGCATTGAAAACAAACCTGTTGCATGATGCTGTACTTACCCCCGATCTTGGAGTGGAATTGTCGATAGCGCGAAGATTCTCGATAAGTGTGGCAGGGCAGTATGCTTGGTGGAGCAATGATTCAAAGCATCGATACTGGCGTATACGCGGCGGTGTGGTCGAGATGCGACTGTGGCCGGGCGAAAAGCCTAAGCATCGTGCTCTCACAGGACATCATATAGGGATATACGGTTCGATGTATGACTATGATTTCGAATTTGGCGGTCGTGGCTGGCAAAGCCCCAAGCTTACCTACGGCATCGGCGTTGGCTATGGCTATTCTTTACGCCTTAATGACCGATTGAACCTCGACCTCGGTCTTAGGGTGGGATATTCTGCCGGGCATGTGATAAAGTATAAACCACAGTGTGGGATATATGTCTGCACCGGTTACACGTTCCGTAAAAGCATAGGTCTTACCGGTCTTGAAGTGACACTCGTATGGTTTCCGGGGCACAAGAAGAAAAACAACCCAGATTATTCCCTATGAATATAATCCCGGCGCATATATCCTTTGCAGTGCTTATGCTGTCATTGATAGTGCTCTCCTCGTGCGAGCACAAGGATATCATGTGCCCCGGTAATATGTCTAATCAGATAGAGGTATGTTTTGAGTGGGACAAAGCCCGCGAAGCCGATCCCGAAGGGATGACACTCTATTTTTTTTCTCAGGGGCAAGGTGGGCGAGTATGGCGCTTTGATATCAGTGGCCGAAATGGCGGTGCTGTAGAATTGCCGATGGGTGAATACAGTATGATAGCGTATAACAACGATTTGCCAACTATAAATATCTCGGGGTCAGAATCTTTTGGTTCTCTCAGTGCCTCGCTTCGCAAACCGGAAGGTAAGACCTATTATAAACCCTGCGGCATGCTCTACAGTGCGGTGGTTGATTATATCGAGGTGTCGCCTTGCGGCGTGACTTATGTATCGGCTGACGGTGCGGTAAAGAATTGTCCTAAAGGCCTGGTAAGGTGTTATCCGGATTCAATGTCCACACTGTATACTGTAATCGTGAAAAACGTAGACGGTATCGACCGGGTGAAATCGAGTGTGGCAAGGCTCAACGGCATCGCCGCAGAGATGAAGCTCGGCACGGCTACTGCCGCCCTATATCCCTCGGAAATATCATTTAGTCTGGCCATTGATCGTAGCTCCAAGATATTGAAGTCTACAGCCGGAGCTTTTTCGCCTGAGGATGATAATCAGAAATATATCCTTGACCTGTTAATCACCCGAACCGACGGCAAGGTTTTCTCGCGCAGTTTTGATGTTTCCGACCAAGTTATGAACTTACGCTATCTGAGAAATGTTGTAATAATAATCGATGGACTAAATATTCCCGATATCGATTTACCCGATAATCCCGGAGACAATGTTGGCGGTATTGATGTTGATGTTGACGGTTGGGACGTAGTTGAGATAGATTTATCTACCGATATTCAAGTATAAATGACATAATATAAATACCTTAAATAAATATGAAGAAGTTAAGCTTTGCCATTGCGACATTTGCTGCCGGTATTGTGACATTTGGCTTTATCGCATGTTCCAATGAGTCTGACATGCCACAGTTTCCCGAAAGTGAAAACGGAGAAATCCGATTTGCGGCTAATACCGAGTTCTCTCGTGCAGGAGATGTTACGACAAACAATCTGAGTGCATTCAATGTGTATGCCTACATAGATCCTTCCGACTCGACAGGCTTGTTTATGGACAACGTAACAGTCACCAAAACATCCGGCAACGTGTGGACATATTCTCCGGTAAAGTATTGGCCTGCGAAAAAGTCGCTTGACTTCTATGCCTATGCCCCCGAGTCGTGGGTAGGTAGCCAAGATCCTCGACGCCCTATTCCTTATGATTCATATCCTGGTCAAACCGACCTGGTATATGCCACAAATATGAATATGCGCGGTAATGAGGGGCTGCCTAATGCCCAGGTCGTTTTCAACTTCCGTCATGCACTGTCGAAAGTTACTGTGAAGTTGAGTTCGTCGAATGAAAATCTGAAAGTCTGTGTTGGAAATGTAGCACTTGCAAATGTAGCCGGTAAGGCCAACTTCAACTACCCCACAGCGTCGACATCCGGTAATCCGACAGCCGAAACCATAGGTACTTGGACAGACCACAATACTCCCATGGCATTTGTAATGAATTGGTGCCAGGTCTATTCCGATTATTTAGTACTTACTACCACTCCGACCACTATACCTGCACAGGGCATGAGTCTTGGCAGCACATTGTTCCTGATACCTCAGCCACTAACTTATCGTAGCAATGGCAACGGTATGGATAATTACATCACTGTGATGTGTTCGATTTACGATGCCAAAACCAATACAAAACTCTGGCCTAACGATAATACCCCGGAAGAGAATCTCGTACCCGGTTCGACCTTTGGCGACGGCCTTCTCAAGTTCGCCCTTTCGACAAGCAAATTCTCTGAATGGCAGCCCGGTGTACACTACATATACAATATTGTAATCAATTCAAACGAAGAAATGGGCGCGATAGAGTTCGGTACACCTACTGTTGATACGTTTGTAGAAGTAGAGACTAATTACGAATAAATTATCGACCTTTATTTATTAATGCAATTAAGGGCGTGTCGAAATGGCACGCCTTTTTTTTGATTTAACCTTGGCCTTGCGATTTGGGGCGCGTTGTGGCCGGGTGTATATTGAGTTTTCGGGCGTAGGTGGTGAGTTGGGTTGTGATGCGTATCTCGCCCTCGGTGATATCGAGCAGGCTGCCTCGCAGAGGGTTGGCCCCGCGATTGTCGATCAAGGCTTTTTCGAGCTCGAGAGGCAGCCGTAATATCGCACGCACCCTGCCGTTTTGATCGCACACCTGTATGCCGGCATCGGTTACGACCCATAGGTTGCCGTTGTTATCAAAACTCATGCCGCCCAAGCGTAGGGTGCGGTTCTCTATGGAATGAAGCCAGTAGAACGGCTGTCCGGCATAGCGCGAACCGTCGGCTCGAAGGAGATACTGCCACAGATAGTTTGAGCCGTCGACAGCCTCGGCAACATGCGACCCACCGGGATATACCGCTCCTGTGCGAGTCTCGAAATTACCTGTGGTGGGTGTCGAAATCCATTCACCGGCTTCTTCGAGATATGGTGCCAAGGTGCTGTTGCCTGTCGTTTTTGTATCGTGTTTGCCCCACAACCACTTCATCACCTCGGGAAAAATCTGCGACGAGCGGCGGACACTGTGACCGCCCTCGGCCCAATCGAATGCGCAGTCATAACCGGCAAATTCGAGGGCGGAGCCAAGCAGGCGGTTTGCCTCGTACCAACTGCCAAAAAGCGGGTTCCAGGTGTCCGAAAAACCGTCTTGAAGAAATACTTTTATATCACGAGGCTCGGCTTTTCGCACCCATGATTGGAGTTCGTCGGCACCGCGCATAGGCACGAAAGTACCACATCCGCTGTATACCCTTCCGAATAAATCGGGCCTCTGCCATGCCGCATTGAAAGCCGCTATACCACCGCTGCTAAGTCCGAATATCATCGCGTTTTCGCCTCCGGGCAATACGTTGATGTCTTTTAGCGCCTCGGGCAGCAACTCCTGCTCGAGGAAACGCGCGAATCGTCCGTCGGGGGCATCGAATTCGCAACTGCGGTTGTAGCGCAATACCTCGCCATTGTCGTCATATACAATTCCCGGCTCGATAAATACACCAATCATAGGCGGTATATCGCCGGTGGCAATGAGGCTGTCGATACGCTCAGGCGCATTGCAGAGTATGCCGTCGAGCCCTACATACAGCGCAGCACCTTGCAAAGGGTCATACCCTTCGGGGATAGTGACGGTATAACGGTGTACAGTCGAGGGATAATAAGACGAATCGTCGACCTGCCCCTCCCTCACTTGGTAGCCCATAGCCACAAACGGCAAACATACAATAGCTGACAGTAGTAATCTGAGTAACTTCATTTTATCTTTGACTTACTACTGCAAAGCTAATACTTTTCACCCACTCACCAAAATCTTTACTTCCAGAAATTGTGGAAATGGTGTACAGGGCCGTGGCCGTGGCCGATTGAATATTCCGCACCGCGTGCAATAGCCTCGCTGATATAATCTTTTGCAGCCTTGGCAGCCTCTTTGAGTGACAGCCCCTTTGCAAGGAATGATGCCAATGCCGACGACAGTGTGCAGCCTGTGCCATGGGTGTTGTTGGTGTCTACGCGCTTGGATTGCAGCTCTGATATTTCGTCGAGCTCTGCATCAAAAAGGATGTCGCATAGCTGCTCGTCGTTAAGATGTCCGGCTTTGAGGAGCACCGATACACCTGGGCGGGCGAGGGCGCGGGCGGCATCGGCAAGGTCGCGGGAACTGTGGATTTTGCGTCCTAACAGTAGCTCTGCCTCGGGGATATTCGGAGTTATTACTCTGGCTCTCGGTATCAGCACGTCGCGCAGAGTGGCTACGGCCTCAGACTGCAATAGCGCATCGCCCGATGTGGCTACCATTACCGGGTCGAGGACGATATTCTTTATTTCGGGGTATTCGTCGAGGGTTTGTCGCACAGCCTTTATCAGCTCCGACGAATGCAGCATGCCGATTTTTACTGCGTCAGTGCCGATGTCATCGAGGATAGAGTGTATCTGTCCGACGACGAACTCCGACGGTATCGGGTGTACTCCGCTTACGCCGATAGTATTTTCATCAACGACGGCAACGATAGCCGAGGTTGCGAAGCATCCGCAAGCCGAGATAGTTTTGATATCAGCCTGAATACCGGCGCCTCCGCTGGGATCGCTGCCGGCGATAGTCATTACACGTGTATATTTCATATTTTCCATTTTTCGAGTTGGTATGCGCTGTGCCAAAACATCCATTCAATCCGAGTACTCATCATAAAAGCCTCGGTCATGCGTCGGCGGATGTCGGCAGTAGAGGCATCGGCAAGTTCGTCGCAAATTTCGATAGCCCTTATATTCGACTTTGCAAAAGCCTCGTCGCCATATGTTTCAATCCATTTGGCATAGGGGTTGCCGGGTCGGCACTCTTTCAAAATAGCCTCGCCCACGCGCTGATATACCCAGAAACAGGGCAATATCGATGCCGCCTCAATCTCTACCGGCTCAAGGGCCTTTGATGATTCAAACGAAGTGTAGAGCAGGCATGTGGGACTTGCCTCGGCCTGAGGCAAGTCACTGCCGAGGTAAGACTCGTGCAAGGCCTTTTCGACCAAAATACCGTCGGTTGCGAATTTCAGGAAATCTTCGGTCTGGGCTTTGTGCGGCAGGCGCGAGGCGATATGGGCCAGGACGCGGCTGTAGTTGTCGATATAAATCGAGTCCTGGGCTATATAGAACATAAACCGTTCGCGGCTAAGAGTGCCTGCTGCGAGTTCGCGTACGAAGGGCAAGTCGAGTATTGCCTTGTAGATAGGCTCGGCAGCGAGCCATGTATGCTCACTCCATTTCATGTTTATAACCTGTCACGGCCACATAGTCGCCTTTGTCGCAGCCGTCAATGGGTTCTTCGGCCTTGTGGTCCGACATGAGAGGATGCGTGGTCAGAGTTTGGTGATACTCAAGGTCTTTAAATCCGGCATTGGCCATGAGTTTGCTCTTTTCGGCTGTCGTGCGCCAGTTGGCAGCGCATACAAGCTCTATCGGGTATGGATTGGGTGGAAAAACGCCTTGTAGCAAAGGATGCTCCCACGAGCCCACGGCCTTGGCGAGATTATACATCACACCGTAACCACTCTCCTTAGGCACATCAATCAATACTACGCGCCCCCCGGCGGGAAGGCTGCGGAAAACTTTGTCTAATACACTTTCGAGGTCTGTAATATAACTCGGCGAACCGTTGAAAAGAATGGTGTCGTAGACTCCGTTGCCAAAGTCTGCGTCTTCGGCTGTGGCGATTGTAACTTCCATGCCTCGTTTTCGGGCAATGGTGGCCATTCCTTCGGCAGGCTCTATGCCTTGACGGATATCGATACCGAAATCTTCGCGCAATATTTTTTCGAATAGTCCGCTTCCGCAGCCTACCGATAATATATTTTTTGCCCCCTCTAAAGTGCGGGCTACAAGACGCGCCTCGGACAGCAGTACGTTGGGGTTTTCGAGAAACCAGCTGTCATATTTTTCTGCATACTCGTCGAAACTCTGTTTCATATTTCTATAGTGTTGAATGTCATTGTTTTAATATTTGCCGATAAAATCTTTCCCGATAATGTGTCGCCGAAGCCGCATATCAGCTTTATAGCTTCGGCTGCTTCGACCGAACCTATGATACCGGCAACAGCACCAACGACTCCTGTCGATGATTTTGGGCGGGCACACAAGGCCTCTCTGTCCGGGAAGATGTCGCTGTAGCGGATTGCTCCCGGCATAAAGGTGCTTACACAGCCGTCGAACTCGCCTATAGAGCCGTAAATCCAGGGCTTGCCGAGGGCGGTGCAAACATCGTCGAGCATATATCGGGTGGCATAATTGTCGCAGCAGTCAATCACAATATCGTACCGGCCTATGATATCGGCTGCGTTCGAAATATCGAGTCGCTGGTCGATGATATCGTATTCAGTGTCGGGAGATATTGCTGCCAAGCGCTTATGGGCTGCAAAGGCTTTGGCCTGACCGATCGAAGATTGGTCGTATAATAGCTGCCTGTGAAGGTTGCTCAGATCCACGGTGTCGTCATCGCAAAGACCTATGCGGCCTATCCCGGCCCCGGCAAGATATAGTGCCACAGGGCAACCAAGACCACCGAGACCTACTATCAGCACGGATGCTTCGGAGAGTCGCCGTTGCCCCTCGATGCCGATTTCATCGAGCATTATCTGTCGTGAATATCGTTGCATATGTCAATCGAAAACCTTGTCCCAGTCTTTCCACACCACCTCGTATCCGGCTTGGGCTATGGCAAGAGCCACCTCTTGGGGCGTGCGCTCGTCGCTTACGGCAAACTGTTCCAAAGACTGCGGATAGGTATGGTAACCACCCGGGTCTGTTTTGGAGCCTGCGCTCATCGAGGTCACGCCGAGGGTGAGCATGTTGTTGCGAAACGTAGGGGTCTCGCGGGTCGAAAAGGATATATCTACATCGTGGTCAAAGAGTCGGAAAGCGAATGTGAGCTGTGCCAGCTCGCGGTCGCTCATCACTACATTTGGCTGAAATCCGCCTGCGGCCGGTCTCATGCGCGGGAAGTTGACGCTATATCGTGTGCGCCAGTAATGTTTGCGCAGATACCGCAGGTGCAGCGCCATCATGGTCACATCGGTGCGCCAGTCTTCAAGGCCGATAAGCACACCCATGCCGATTTTGTGTAATCCGGCCATGCCCATGCGGTCGAAGCCGTTTACTCGCCATTCGAATTTCGATTTCATGCCTGCCGGATGATATACTTTGTAGCGCTCGCGGTGATAGGTTTCCTGAAAGCACACCACGCCGTTCAATCCTGCATGAGTGAGCCTTTCGTAGTCTTCGGCCGACATCGGCATCACTTCCATGGTGAGATTGCTGAAGTAAGGCCTTACGGTGCGCAATGCTTCTTCGAGGTATTCCACACCTGCCACTCGCGGGTTTTCGCCGGTGACCAAAAGCAGGTTTTCGAATGGGGCAAGGCTGCGTATGGCCCGGCACTCGTCTTCGATCTGGGGCATGGTAAGCACTACGCGGTCGAATTTGTTGTGGCGGTTGAAACCGCAGTATACGCACGAATTCGTGCACGAGTTTGTGATATACATGGGTATGTACATCGATATTGTCTTGCCGAATCGCTCTTGTGTATAATGTCGGCTGAGTGCTGCCATTTGTTCAAGATACGGCGCTGCCGCAGGCGACACTAATGCCATGAAGTCGTCGAGGTCGAGACGGCTTTTGGCAAGGGCGCGTTCGACATCCGCCGCAGTCTTGGCCATGATACGCGCCGTTGTGGCATCCCAGTCGTAGGTCTGTAATAGGTCGGAAAACATCAGTCGAGAAATGAAGTTAACGGGCTACTTGCAATGGCGATTTTCGAGCGACCGCCCAGGCCGGCTTCGTAGGCTTCGCGACCGGCTTCTACGGCTTTGGCAAAGGCACGGGCCATAGCCACCGGGTCTCCGGCAACGGCAATGGCAGTATTGACCAACACAGCGTCAGCGCCCATTTCCATAGCCTCTGCAGCGTGCGACGGAGCGCCCAGCCCGGCGTCGATCACTACCGGCACATTGCTTTCTTCGATTATTATTTCGAGCATGTCTTTTACCACGATGCCTTTGTTAGTTCCGATAGGCGCACCAAGGGGCATCACAGCCGCTGTGCCTACCTCTTCGAGCCGTTTGCACAGCACCGGGTCGGCCTGGATGTAGGGTAGGACTATAAAGCCGAGGCGGGCAAGTTCTTCGGTTGCCTTGAGGGTTTCGATAGGGTCGGGTAGCAGGTATTTGGGGTCGGGATGTATCTCGAGTTTGATGAAGTTTGTCTCGAATGCCTCGCGGGCAAGCTGCGCGGCCAATACAGCCTCTGCGGCATTGCGTACTCCGGAAGTATTGGGTAGTAGGTGTATGCCGGGACGGATGATATGTTTGAGCATATCGTCCTCGCGGTTTTCGGTGTCGATACGTTTGAGCGCGGCTGTCACCATTTGCGAGCCTGAGGCTGTGATTGCTTCGCCCATAATGGCGTTAGAACTGAATTTGCCTGTTCCAACAAACAGCCGGCTCGAAAATTCGTGTCCGCCGATAATCAGTTTTTCCATATATCTAATATTTCTTTAGTTGTTGTTTCGGGGTTTGTGGCATTTAATATCAGGCCGGATACGGCAACACCGTCTACGCCGGTAGCTTTCAGAAGCGGCAGGTCGGGAATCTGTATCCCCCCTATAGCCACCACGGGCAGAGTCATACCGAGATTGCGGCAGGTGCTCATGATGCGTTGGTAGCCCTCGAGGCCCAATATTGGGGCAAGACCTTTCTTGGTAGTGGTAAATCGATATGGGCCTATGCCGATATAGTCTGCTCCGGATTCGAATGCAGCCATTACATCCTCAATGGTATTGGCTGTTGCTCCGATTATCTTTGCCGGGCCTAATATCTTTCGTGCCGTTGGTACCGGCATATCTTTTTTGCCAAGGTGTACGCCGTCGGCACCGAGCGATGACACGAGTTCTACCCTGTCGTCGAATATTACAGTGGCATTATATTGTCGGCATAGGGGTATGAGGCGTTGGGCGGTTTCGGTAAATTCGCGGTCACTCGCGTCTTTCATTCTCAGTTGTACCCAGCGGCAGCCTCCGCGTAGCACTTCTTCGAGGCCGCGGTCGGTGTTGGTGATGAATTGCAGCATTTCTGAATAGTTTTTCCATGCCTCGGAAAGCATAGCTGCCCCGCCGAATCCTGCCCGAATGAGTTCGGGCAGCCTTTGCCGGGTAACGCCTCCGAGGGCGAATACGTTGCTAAGGTTTATATTTGAGCCTGAGAGTTCTTCGGGGGAGAATCGGCCTGTGTAGCCCGGTTTGGATATGCTGTCGTAAACAGGGCTGAGAAAACGGTAGTCGAGGTTGGCGCTTTGTGATAACTCCTCGATAGAGTGGCAACTGCGGCTCACGATGCCTCGCCAGCCTTGCGGACACAGCGGATTGCGGCCATTGAGATGAATACCGCCTATCGAAAATTCCTCGGCAAGGGAAAAATGGTCGTGGAGCGACAGCGCCGGATAGTAGCGGCGAGGTATACTCTGAAGCAGCGTGACAAGCTCATCGGGGCTTGACCCGGGTTTGCGTATATGCACACGAAACCACCCGCTGTCGATTCGACGGCAGATTTCCGCGGCCTCTCCGGCTCTAAAAAACGGTGTGGTGATAGCTATCAGTTTCATCAACCTCCGCAGACTGCGGTGATAACGGTAACATTATCGTCTTGGGCAAGTTCGGCGCTATCCCAGTCCGATTTTCTTACAACTTTGTTGTTTACCGCTACCGCAACTCCTATGGTCGGAAGCTGATTCATGCTCAAAAGTTCGGCAACCGTCAGACGGTCCGAATCAGTCGAGAACTCTTTTTGATTTATAAAAACACGCATAAATACTCCTTTCGTCGGCATTACCCGCATCAAGTTCATAGGGTTTGATCTCAGCCTTCAAAGAATGAAGACACCCCTTTATAGAATATGTCATGCCCGCAAAATCCGCAGGCTGCTGCAAAATTAAAAGAAAAAATTAATATTGCAAAATAAATTTCGTTCCCGGTTGGCTGATTAGACCGAAAGACGGCAACGATAGGAGCTTGGATTGCCGAGACAAGCCTCGATTAAGCCTCACGTAGGCATGTCGCAACAGAGTTGCAATAACTATTTTGATGTTAGGGGTATATTCATATAAGAACTATGAATCGAACAAAATTGCGAAAAAGGTTATACTAATACAACCTTTTTCGCGATTTTATTGTTAACTTTGCACGGATATAACACGAATTCCGTATGAAGTATCTCAATATCAAAAAAGCACTTGCTGCTTGGCAGAACATACAACCTCTATCTGAGAAAGACAGGGAGAGGCTTAGCCGTCGTTTTACTGTTGATTTTAACTACAATAGCAACCATATCGAGGGTAACACCTTGACTTATGGGCAGACGGAAATACTATTGTTGTTCGGCAAGGTAATCGGCGAGGCCGATGTGCGCGACGTTGAAGAGATGACAGCAAGTAATGTCGGTCTGCGTATGATGACGGAAGAAGCCGCCGTTAAGGATATACCGTTGACGCAGAATTTTATACGGACACTGCATAAGACCCTTTTACGCGAAGATTACACAGTCTATCGTAATTTGCCGGGTGGTGTACAGACGAGCTATGTTATACACGCAGGGCAATATAAGACACGCCCCAATAGCGTAATCACAAGATATGGTGACAGATTCGAGTACGCTTCACCGGAGGAAACGCCCGGACTTATGGCTGACTTGGTTGACTGGTACAATACCGCTGAACAGGAGGGAAAACTATCGCCGGTTGAGTTGGCCGCGTTGTTCCACTACCGCTATATCCGTATACATCCTTTTGAAGACGGCAACGGACGTATTGCCCGACTGATGGTGAACTATATTCTTACTCAGCACAATTATCCGATGATTGTAGTCCGTAGCCGTAAGAAAAGCGAATATCTCGAAGCGCTTCATCAGGCAGATCTCGAAGTTGGTCCGGTGCCAAGCGACGGTGCACACGCAGACATCAAGGAAATACGCCCATTTCTAAAATATTTCAACGAACTGGTAGCGACCGAGGTGTATAACGATGTATTGTTTGTAAGCGAGAAAAATGAAAATGTATGGTGGTATGACGGAGAGCGTATTGCTTTCCGCACTCCCAACTATACCAAAATATTGAACGCTATGCGCACCCAACCGACACTGACACTTGCCGACATGAAAGAAGAAACAGGAATCAGCGTCACAGCAATCCAAAAACTACTTGACCAGCTTATTTCAAAAAAATATGTGGAAAGAGGCGAGAAAGAAGGAAGCTGGCGAGTATTCTTGACACAATAATTGAGGCTGTGTCAAAATGAAATGCACTGGCGAATAGGACAGTTACTATATGAGCGCAAACTCGACAGCGCACATGGAGATAGTGTCGTTAAGCGGTTGTCTGTAGACTTAAAATCGATGTATCCCAAAATGGGTATGTCGGTGAGCAACTTGTGGGCAATGAAGAAATATTACATACGGTTTCATCTCTCCGACCCAAAACTCCAACGCAGCGTTGGAGTTTTGCCATGGCGGCACATAAATCAGTTGATTACCAAACTGAAAGATGATGATGATGCCATACAATACTATGCCGAAAGAGCTATTGAAAAAGGATGGAATTGTGATTTGTTGATCAACGCCATAAAACTGGAGATGCACAAGCATCAGCCGGAAAACAACGTATCAAATAATTTCACTGTCGCTCTCCCCGAGGAGCAGGCAGCTTTTGCCAACGAGGTTTTCAAGGATTCATATTGCATGGGATTTCTTGGCGTGACCGAGCCACTTCTTGAACTGGAACTTGAACGGAGATTGGTCGAAAAGGTAAAACAGTTCCTTCTTGAACTCGGACAGGGATTCACTTACATCGGTAATCAGCATGTTCTATCCTACAACGGCAAAGATTACAAGGTAGATATGCTTTTCTTTCATCGCGGACTCAGGTCACTTGTCGCTGTCGATTTGAAAATCTCAGAGTTCATGCCTGAATATATTGGCAAAATGAACCTATACCTATCGTTGCTCGACAGGCTTGAACGTGGCAAAGACGAAAATCCGTCAATCGGCATAATCCTATGCGCAGAGAAAGACAACGTGGAAGTAGAGCTGGCTCTCGAAGGGTTTACCAAACCTATAGGCGTTGCCGAATACAAACTTATCGTCCCTCAAAAAGAACTGAAACAACTAATCACCGACGAAATAAACACCTTCAACCAAGAAATCGCCGACAAATCAGCCGAGAAAAACTGAGCATAGCAGTCCTCCGCGATAGCCCATATAGGCAGTAATATGGCGCATGCCGCCAAATTGCTCGGCATTTTCGAAAGAGACTATGGGCAATGAAGAAAAATACGGACTGAAATAATGTACCACTTCTTAGGTGGTAGTTTTTGATGTTAGTGGTATACTCATGTTACCTTATATCCATATATAAATCCCACAAAATTGCGAAAAAGGTTATACGAATACAACCTTTTTCGGAGTTTTTTATTGACTTTATATGGATGTAACTCGAATTCCGTATCAAAAAAACGGCATTGATTATATCTGTATCACCGATATTGCAAAGCAGAAAAATCCGGCAGAGCCAAAAGATGTAGTAAAGAATTGGATGAGGGTGAAGAATACCCTTGAATATCTTGGTTTATGGGAAAGCCTGAACAATCCCGATTTTAATGGGGTCGAATTCGACCCCATTATGAGAGATGCCGGATCCAATTCCTTTACGATGAGTCCAAGTCGGTGGATAGAGCTTACAAACGCAATTGCCATTCATCAGATGAGCGTTCTTGAAAGTGGTGATAACGGCACAAAACTGCTGAAATAATCGGTCAAAATCAGTTCCATGACGCAGATTGTGGGTTCGTGGCGGATTATCTCTCGCCTCGGAGGAGGACCAGGGTGCAGTCGTCGGCGGTGAACTGGGGGAATAGGGTCTGTATCGAGCGCGACACGGCGCGTTGGGCTTTGTTGAAGTCGTAGTCGCGCAGCCAGCCGGAGTAAATCGACAGCGCATTGGCAAATGTGTGGTGCTGACGGTTGTAGAGGCAGTGCACGCTGCCGTCGGTGAGTAGGAAGTAGCTTGCCTCGGTGCAGAATTTGCCTCGGGCGATTGCCAGATGCCGCTCCGAATCGTTCTCGCTGATGAAGTGGCAGGTATTGGCATATTCGCCTGTTACAGGCGACAACAGGGCCTCGCCGCCGAGGTTTTTATCATCGGGAATGAAGCCAACAAGACCGTCGCCGATATTTACTGCCAAGTATGACTCCGGTGTGCAGATTATTGCTGCAAGGGTGGTGTGGAACTGGTCGATATCGCATCCGGCTGCAGTTGCAGCGTCGATAAGTGCCGAGCGCACAGTGCCGCATATCAATGACTTAAGCTCGTCGTCGCTCATGTCGAACAGGCGTGTGTTGCAGTTCTTGACAAGTATATCGAATGTATCTGCGGCAATTCTCGACGCTTCGTAGGCATGGCTTACGCTGCTTGCGCCGTCGCAGGCTACAATCATAGAGTAATCGTCGGTGATGATACGGCTGTTGTTGTCCTGGCAATTCTCGCTGCCGTGAATCGAGCCGCGCACTATCGAGCTACTGATTTTCCATTTCATACGTTCTGGCTTACTATGGTTTGTAATACCGATGCCACGGCATTGTCGGGCAGCATGGGGTTGACCTGGTAAATCTGCCTTTTGGGCCACTGCTCTCTGAAGTCCTCTACAGCCTTGGCGTTAGTGGCCATAGGGAAGACGGCTATACCGAATGTTTCTACGGCATTGTCGAGGGCTTCGAGTCCTTCTTGCGATACGGCCAAGGGGTTTGCGGTGCGCCACACGAGCCATCGACGACGATTTTTCGATGTTTTGAGTATGCCGAGGGCACGTCCCAAGGCTCGGTCGGCCGGTTCGTCGATTATGATGCTGTCGCTGTCGTCGGGGTCTTCGTTATCGCGGAATTGAAGTAGAGCAGGGCTGTATACTATCGAGTGCAGCTCTACCTCTTTACCCATGCCGCGCAGTTTCTTTTCCTTTGGCAGGTCGGCAAGAGCATCGAGCAGGCGAGCGCCTTCGGCCATTGCCCCAGGGCTCGAGTATAGCTCGCATAGAAATACCACGGTCACAGGCTCGTAGCTATCGGCAGAGCTTGCCTGCTTGCAAGCACCGATGATGCGCGGGTCGATAGGCACGCCCGACAGACTGTTGGTACATTCGGCAAGCGATTTCATCACATCGAGCACCGTGCGACGGTTGTAGCCGCGATAGCGACGCTTGCGGTCGGAGCCTTTAAGAGGATGCTGCAGCTCGTTGAACCACAGGCGTATCTCGTTGAGCTCCTCGAGGTTGTCGCGGTCTTTGTCGTCGGCAAACATATTGTTGATAGCCGCTTCCCAGAAACCACCGTTTGTAGCAACCTCGCCCTTGTTTGCGTAATTGAGCATCAGGTCGAAAACCACACGCATTTCAAAAGCCCTGCCTCGCCAAGTGTCGCCATTGCAAAGTATCTTGACCAGTCGTCCGAAAATATCCTGACCCTGTTCGGGGCTTATCTTTGCAGTCATAGTGAACCTGATATTTTAAGAGGCAGGTCGGCAACAGGCGCTTCGCTGCGCATTATCTTGATACTCTTGAATATATCCCTGAATATGCTCGCAAGACCGTCGGCCTTGTTGTATTTCCAGCCCGGCAGGGAGTTGATGTTGGCCATAAGGGTCTCGTTTTCGGTAATTTCTGGCGAAGGTATCACCGTGTGCACCTCGAGGTCGTGGATATCGGGGTCGCATTTGTGGGCGAGTACGGCCAGCTTGTCATCGAGGTCTTTGTTCACCTTGCCGTTGCGCAGCCAGCGACCACCGGTAAAGAATATGACCCAAGGGGCGGTAAATGCCTGGCGGGCTTGCTTGAGCTGATCTACATAGCGGTCGAGGCACTTGAGTGCCATGTCTATGGCCTCGTCCATATGCGAGGGGCCGTGGCCGTTGAATTCGTGGCTGAATACCTTGCGGTGCGCATTTTCGGCACTTGTGAAATCTACAAGCAGCTCTGCTCCGCCGCCGGTGGTAATTACGCACACTTCTGCGCCCCTGCGCAACTGTGGGGTGCGGTCGATAAGGTCGAAGAGCTCGTTGAAACCGTCGCTTACGGCACCGAGATAGCGCGACATGGGCATCGAGGTGTCGATGATAAATATTATCGGCGAGCGTTCGCTCTGGTTGTCGGCCATGTCGCTTATGGTGACGCGCGATATTTCATCAATGTCGATATCGTCGTCTTCGAAATGCTCGCAGGCGCTGCTGATTTCTTCGGGTACGGTAAGGTCTTCTTTCCAAGCAAGATATATGGCTACCTCGCGCATTGTTCGCAGGTATGTTTCTTCGTCGAAGCCGGCGGCTGTCACATCGTCGTCGACCAGCCGTCGGTCCTCGGATTTGGCTGCTACCCTCAGTTTGTGAAAACTGATAATGGTCTTGAATGCCGAAAACAAGACTTCGGTGCGGCCATAAGGTATGCCTTTCTGGCGGATATGCTTGTTGAGTGCTTGAAAATCGTTTTTATCCTCATCGGTGCGGAGTTCGCGGATGTGGTATAGAAACTTGTTGATAGTGAGATATCGTTGTAATATATGCTCGGCGCTAAGGCTGCGTTTGAGTTCGGTGAGGTATACGCCGGCTGAAAAGGGCTTGGCCTGGCGTTTGTCGGATTGGTAAGCCGGTGTCATGATAATATTTTTTCGAGGGTCATTATTGTTTTTATCTGATATATTTCGAGGGGCATCACTTTGAGGCCGCAGCATTTCATGCGCTGTGATAGCGACGATATCAGGGGTATGGCGAGCCGGTGTTCGAATTCGTCGGCCATGTCGTCCGACATCTTGAAATCATCGAGGTAGTCGCCTACGCGGTGGCGGTTGACCAGTATGTCGGCATCGAATTCGCTGCGCCTCTTTTGCAGTTCTTCCATTCCGGAGATGTTACCCAGTCTTGGCAGGCCCACTACAACAAGCTCGGCGCCTTCGAAACCGCTCGGTACGGTGAGCTCGTTGACCAACAGGCCGCAGGCGCTGTCGTGCTCATCCCATGCAGCCTCGGGTGTACGCTCGAGGCCGGCGGTGTAGATAAACCTGTTGCGCATGATACGCCGTCCGCAGTCGTGAAGAATCACGCATTTCACAGTGCCGTCCGGGCGGCAGAACAGCAGGCGGCTCGATACCTTGTCGTCGACATAGACTATGTATTTGCCCACGCGCCTGTCGATTTCCATTTCCTCTATTACGGCACGTGCAATTAAGTCGTTGTCCCGGTCAAGCGAGGGAATGTTGAAGTGCCAGCCGGTGGCCTTTTCGATAGCCTCGGCTACTTCATCTCCATTTTCGATATTGCGTAGCAGCGACCCCGCCAAGGCATAGATACGTGTCACCATGGGCCTGTGCGGAGCAAGCGATTTATACCAGTTGTGCAGTGTCGGGCTGTAGGATAGGTCTTTGGCGAGCTCGGATGCGTCGATTCTTCCGCAAGCATCGATACGGTCGAATACTTTTTTGCGCAGGAAATTTCTCAGGTGGAATTTGGGTGTGCGCAACTGTGCCCGTGGCCAGCTGTTGTTGTAGAGGCCGAGTATGTTGTCGCTGTCGAGATATACGATAGCGAAATCCGATTTGTCGCTGTCGTTTGTTCTCGGCAGAGCGTACATGCCCGGCGTACTGTCGAAACCACTGCGTTCGCGAAGGCTCAGCAGCCGTGGCATTTCGGCGTGGGTGCGGGGAAAAATGGTGCTTGTAACCCCGAGGTTGGCCATGTCGGCGTTGTAGTCTTCGAGTAGCTTCTCCCACTTTTCGGGACTGATGTCGATGCCGTCGTTGTAAACGCTGCAAAATGCCGCACGGATAGGCTGCGGTAGGTCGTACCACATGCGTTCCGTACCCATAGCGAGGGTGTTGACATTGCCGTATCCTTCGGGAAATACAAACTTCCTCAACTTCAATGCCTGCGCCCTGTTGCGCCCTGTCACGCTCATAAAGGGGCTCTTTTCGGGCATCAGGATATGGAATATGAGAGTGCTTATGGCGTAGTTCTCGTCGCTTTCCTTGCGGAAGAATTCACCCCGGGCCGATGCTGCCAGATAGCGCGGGCTTGTAAATTCGGGCCGCCCGAGCCCACACTTGTATCTGTTGCCGATCTGGAAACTGTCGGTATCGATGATAGCATAGTCGCCGTCGTCGGATACCAATATGTTTCGCAGGTTGATGTCGCCCATGAGCATGTTGAACAGCCTCAGGTAGCGTAGCGACCTGATTATGCCGAGGGCAAGCGAGGCAAGTTGCATACGTGTCCACCCGCGGGCCGTGAGATTGTCCTGTAGCAGAACATCGGCAAGGGTTTCGCCTTTGAATTTTCGCATCAGGTATCCGGCGCATCTGCCGTTGGAATCGTAAATCAGTTTTTGCGGCAGGTAGAAATTGGCAAGGAAATTATACGACCCTGTGCTGCGGTGAAAAATGTCGATGAGCTGCTTTAGTTTCTCCTCGTTGGCGGGGCTGTCGGGCAGATATATTTTGGCCACCATGTTGGGGAGGTTTGTATCGTATACAAGCCCCTCGCCGCCCTCGCCCATATTGGAGCGTAGCAGCAGCACAGTGCCGTCGTCGAGCCGGTAGGCCGGTCCTGTGTTTTTCTGTCGCAGCCCTGTTTTCATTCTTCAGTGATGCCGATATACATCCACGATTGGAAGCGACGGCTGTCGCGCTCGGTATTTGTGGTGAAATGGGCTATCAGGTGTTTGCCGTCGGAGGTTACGAAGCCGGTATCGAAACGAGCGCTGTCGAACTCGATTCTAAGGGCTGATTCGCGACATGCCAGGATTTCGCGTACGGCAAGGGCAAAGTTGGTGTTCAGTTTGCTTTCTATAAGTCGCATGGGGCGGTCGCCGGGTTCGTCGATTACAAACCAGTCGTCGCCAACGGCACGGTCGGCGAGTTCGGCGGCAAAATTTTTGTATTCGTTGGGGAAGAAAGCGAAATGGCCGAAGAAGTAGCGGCTAATCTTCTGTGGTTTGGCTGCAGGTGCAGCTTCCGGTGCAGGGGTGTGTTCGCTTGGCTTTGGTGCGGGTTTTGTATTCTTTTGTTTAGGCTCAGGCTGCACATCGTCGGTGCCGGGCATGTTGATGATAATTCGCTCTGCCTGGCCTTTGGGGGTGTCGATCGTGGCGATATGTGCCTTGTGGGGGGCCATTATGCTTAGTACAAAGGCGCGGCTGTCGTTGTAGCCCCATTCGCCGAGGCGTTCGGCAGCGCCTATGATGTCGAGTATCTGCTCGGCGGTCTTGTCGGTGATGCGGGCGCGTCCTTCTTTAATTGTATTTGGTAAGATTTTGGCGAAAAATAATTCGCGCAACTGTTCGAGGCTTTCGTCGGATAGTGCGCCTTCGGGCCAGGTGGGTTTGGGTGGCTTTACCTTGGCGCGGTATTTCGATGATACCATACCGGTTTCCTCGTCGACAACGAGCAATTCGGGAAGGTCGCACAATAGGTCGCTGAGGCTGTCATAGCCGGTGTCGAGGTCGCCGGCAGCGAATCGCTGTTCGGCGTCGTCCATGCTGATAGGGGTGTTGCCTATTAATTCTCCGAGGCGCTTGAAGAGGTTGTCGTTTTCCATAATATTATTTTTGGTGATATAAAGTTACGGTAGAATTAGAAAAATTCGGACTTCGGATTTAAAATTTAACATCAAAATCCTGCCGTGGCAGATGAGCGAGGGCTACGCCTACAGCCATGCTGCCGTTGTTTGCAAATGTCATGCCCGTATCCATAGCCGCCTTATAGCGAGGCCAGGATACGAGATGTAGGTAATCAGTTACTATCACGTGCTTGTCTGCGTAGGCCGCGAGGTCGAAATCGGGCGCCGCGTCGGCATCCACTATGATGAGGTCGGCCTTGTCGGCAGTGGTGATAGTGGAATTTGGCACGGCTTCGACTACGGCTCGCCGGTAGGTGTCGCTGCCTATCATGGCCACGCTGTCCGGGCGCAGGTCGAGAACCACTCGGAAGATTGCGAGCGTGGTTCTGTCGCCGGGTAGGTGCAGGTAGGCATAGTATCCGTACTCCTGCCTCAGTACTTCGGTAATGAACCTGAAGGCAAAAGGCGAATGTATGCCAAACCCGCGCCCGTGGCGCCAAAGTTGTAGCGATGATTTTAGATTCAGAATAAACGACATCGGTTTGCTTCTACAAATAATCCGCCAAGAACAAGCAGATAAATTAGCGAAACACAGGCATATGCTACGTTCGACGATGTGCGTATCGATGCCGGTTCGAAAGTCATGGTCACGGTATGGCTTCCGGCAGGCAAGGCTACTGCGCGTAGCAGGTAGTTGACTCGTGCCAAGGCAACTTCCTTGCCATCGACTTCGGCTCGCCAGCCCCAAGGGAAATACACCTCCGAGAATACGCCAATGCCGCCATGTGCCGTCGAGGCATGATATGTGATGCGGTTGGGTGTATAGTCGGTGAGATATATTGTATCGCCGGGTGCGAGTGTCGGTGCCTGAGGCAATGCTTCTTTGAAACGAGCATCGGCTACGGCCTGGTGGCGCAGATCGATTTTCGATGCGTCCAAGGCCGCCATTTCGGCGTCGGCATTGTCGACCCAGCGGATATCGTCGATGAGCCATGCGTTGCCAAATGCGTTGTCGTTCTTGATTACCGGTCGTTGCTGATTAGAAGTGATTACATACTTGGCATTGAGCATGTTGGCAATCTGATAGCCTGATTTGAGTCGGCCACCGATTTCGCCTGTCTCCGGGTCGTCGAGTATGCTGTCGCCGTCGAACCAGTCGCCGACACCAACCACGGCCGACAGATGACGCTGTATCATATCTTCGTAGCGGTTGAGTTTGGCCGCATGATATCCGCCAAGGGTCTTGTGGAAATACGAACGGTCGGCGCGGTAGAAGCCCGGTATGTCGAGCACGCGGTAATGCTGTGTGGTATCAGCCAATATCAGATTGTCGATAGCGTCGGGGGTGAATACTATCTGGCCGCCCTCGCTGTCGGCCGGGCCGAAGGAGCTGTGGCTTACATAGCGTTTGTCGACTGTGTACAGGTCGCAAAGTATCAGCACGCCGATAAAAGCTATCGCGTAGCCCGGTTTGAGCTTGCCCCTGCACAAGAGCAGCAAAGCACCTGCCGCGGCAAGGAGCAGCATGAGCGACCGCAGGCCGTCGTTGCGAACCATGCCTTTGCGAAGGCTCGATATAGCACTGTTGTTGGCCGGGTTCGACAGCGAGTACATATACATATACTGCGATATCTGCTCGTCGGGCGCACCCTGTTGCTTGCCCATATTATATAGTTGCTGCTGTATCTGTTCGGCAGTTGCGCGGTCGCTTTCTGTGATAGTGTCGCCGAAAGCCCCCGGGGCAACAAGCGCAAGCAGGCATACGAATGCCGGTATACCCAGGCCTGCGCTGATACCTACGCGGTAGCGTGACCAGGCTTCCTTGCCGGCTGTGACTATGCGCTCAAGGGCGAGAATCGCCAGCAAGGGCATGGTGAATTCGGCGATTACGAGTATACTCTCTACTGCTCGGAATTTATTGTAGAGCGGGAAGTTGTAAATCATAAAGTCGGTGATGCCTTCGGCATTGCGACCAAGGGCGAGGATTACCGACAGTATCGTTGCCGCCACGAGTCCCCATTTGAGCGGGCCTTTGATAATAAAGCATCCGGCAAGGAAGAGGGCAAATATTATGATACCAACGTATACCGGACCGTTAGTGCCTTCGGAGTCATTGAAATACTGGCTCATATACTCCAGCAAGGGGGCGCTTTGGGTATAATTTGCGGCATCTTCGAGCCCGGCGAGGCTCATGGCTACCATTTGACCGCCTTCGGGACGTGCTGAAGCGCCACCCTTGATATTCGGTACAAGGAGGCTGAACATCTCGCTGCGGCCATAGCTCCAGCCTACAATCTGGTCTTTAGGCATACCCCCGGTAGGACGCTCTGTCGGCTTGCCTGCAAACTCTTCGGTTGCGACAGGTGTCAGTTCCGACTGCGACCGTTTGGTCTCTTTGGAGTATTCATATGTATTATAGAGCGACGGTGCGTTTGCCCCTATGGCAAGTGCCCCGGCTCCAAGTACGAGAGCACTGGAAACAAGCCAGTTGCGAATCTGCTTGCTGCGAACGGCATCGATGAGGTAGCAAATGGCGAGTATGCCCATAACGAGGCCGAAGTAGTAGGTCATCTGCGGGTGGTTGGCGTTGAGCTGCAGCATTGCAAACAGGGCCAACATCGCCGTACCGGCTATGCGGTGGCCGCGATATAAGAGTAGAAATCCGGCAATCGTGGGCGGTACGTAGCTGAGGGCTACAAACTTCCATATATGTCCTGCGCCGATGATGATGATGAAATATGTAGAGAATCCCCATGCAACAGCTCCGATGAGGGCGTAATACCACCGCATCTTGAGCGAGAAAAGGAGTATGAGGAAGCCGAACATCATCATGAACAGCAGGTTAGACGGAGCCGGAAGGCCGAGGCCGTACACGGTGTTGAGCCATGTAAACAGGCTGTTTGAGGGATACGACGGTGAAATCTGGAATGTCGGCATACCTCCAAAAAGCGAGTTTGTCCACAAGGCTTTCTCGCCGGTTTCGGCTTCGTATACGGCGCCTTCGTGGCCGTTGGCAGCGCCTTGCTGCATATCGGGCTGGCGAAGGCTGTTGCCCTCGAAGTTGTCGGGATAGAAAAATGCCAGAGATATAAGGGCTAGTATAGCTACCGACACCAGGAATCCCCAGACTTGAGGTTTCTTTAGTAATTCAGAGACTTTCGTAATCATTGTAAGGTTGAAAAAAGAATATCGTAGGCGCTTCGATGCCGTGCTTATTTTTCGGTTACGGTATCGTAGATAGCGAGGGGAATATCGGTGTTGTTGTTGAAGCCTTTGAACTTATCGGCACCGACGCCCACGGCAAATACCGGTACGGGGTTGCCCGAGTGGCTTGTAGTGGTAAAGCCGAAGCCTACTGCTTTGTTGAATATCGAGAATACTTTCACGGCAAAGGCATTGAAGTTGGCGTAGAGGGTCTGCTGGTCGGCCATTTCATTGCGTTTCTCAAAGATGTCGTCGAACATGTCCTTGAGTTCTTCTTCCTGCTCGGCACTCACTTTGATATGCTTGAAGAATCCGAAGTGGTCGGTCAGATAATCGCGCATATCCTGCCAGGTGTATACCATACGGCTTTTGAGCATGGCGCGGCAGTATTCATTGAACGATTCTTTCGATACTCGCTGGTAGTCGATATTTGCAAGGCCGCCGTTCTTTACCAGTGCCATGCCGCCGGTATCGTGGTCGGCGGTAACTACGATCAGAGTCTCGTCGGGATGTTTCTGATAGAAGTCGAATGCCACCGCGAGGGCCTGGTCGAAGTTGAGGATTTCTTTTACCGCAGCGCCGCCGTCGTTGGCATGAAGGGCGTGGTCGATGTTGCCGCCCTCGACCATCATAAAGAATTTGTCGGGCGATGTCTTCTCAAGGTGTTTGAGGCAGGTCTCGGCAATCACGGGAAGTGAAAGTACACCGGGGATAGAATCGACGGTATAGCCGATATCGTAGTCGGCAGTGCCTTCGGGGTTGAGCAGAAGCACTTTTTCGCTCTTTATATTGGCGATTTCTTTGGGGCCGCGTACAATCTGCACTTTGTTGTCGGCAAAATGTTTGAGCAGGTCGGTCTCCTTGCCGTCTTTCATTGTGCCGCGCAAGCCTGCGCCTGCTAAGAATTCATATCCCGACCCGGCCATTTGCACACCGATTTCGTAGAACATCGCACGCGAGGGCACATGGGCGTAGAATGCGCCCGGTGTGGCATCGTCGGGGGCTACCGAGGTGGTGATGCCGATACCGTAGCCCAAGGCCTGCAGTTTCTTGGCGATAGAGACCACATCGGTGGTGTCGGGTGTCACACCGAGCATGCCGTTGTTGGTCTTGTTGCCGGTCGAAAGGGCTGTGCCTGCTGCGGCACTGTCGGTGATTGTTGACGATGCCGAGTAGGTCATACACCAGCCTACCACAGGCATCTGCATCATAGTCAATGGTTTGTCGCTGTTGAGAACGACGCGGTTGTATGTTTCGGCAGCAACTACCGGGCCCATGCCCATACCGTCGCCGATGTAATAAAATATATACTTGGGCGACTGTGCGCCGGCGCTCATACATGCCGCCAGGCAGAGACTTGCTGCTAATTTACGGAGCTTCATAATATTAGTTGTTAAGATTTAGTATTTCGAGTATTTGGTCGACTATGCGCCTGTCGTTGGCGAGGCGCGGTATCTTGTGTTGGCCGCCGAGTTTGCCGTTCGAGGCAAGCCAGCGGTTGAATGTGCCGGGCGGTACATCGGTGATTTCGAGGCGGGCGAGGAAGATGTCGCCGCTGCGTTTTGCCTGATAATCAGAGTTGACGTTCTGCAGTTCTTTGTCGAGAATCTCGGCAAAAGCATTGCTGCCGCATGACGGTGGCGTGGCCCATTCGATAAGCCACTGGTGATGCCCCTTGTCGCGGCCCGATGTGTATACCGGTGCTGCGGTGTAATCGGCCACCTTTGCCCCGGTCGTTTCGCATGCTTTTGTAATAGCCGCGTCGGCATTCCAAACCATCAGTTCTTCACCGAAGGCATTGATAAAGCAGCTCGTACGCCCGGCAATGCTTATGCGCAGAGGCTCGGTGCTTTCGATTCTCACGGTGTCGCCGGGCAAGTATCGCCACAGACCGTTGCATGCACTGATTATCAAGGCATAGGTCTTGCCCTGCTCAACCTTCCATGCCGGTACGATGTCGCTGCCGTCGAGTTCGCGGAATTCATAGAATACCCCGTGGTCGAGCAGCAGGAGCATACCGTTGGAGCCGTCTGCAGTATCTTGTACGGCGAAAAAGCCTTCCGAGGCATTGTAGTTTTCGATATACCTCATCTTTGCCGGGTCGGTGATAGCGCGGTATTGCTCGCGATAAGGCCCGAATGCTATGCCGCCGTGGAAGAAGACTTCGAGCCCGGGCCACACATCGTGGATTGTGCTCGCCCCGGCTTCGGCGATAACTCCGCGCAGTACCGTGAGAAACCACGACGGTACGCCCGAGATGTTGGTAATATTCTGATTTATCGAGGCGTTGATAAGCGCCGGCAGTTTCTCGCGCCAATTGCTCATCAATGCCGTGCGTTTGTCGGGCACGCGGTATAAGTTGGCCACCGGGTTTATGGCGTCGATTAGGTTTGCCGACAGGTCGCCTACGTTTACGCCTTTTGGAAGAGATACTATTTCGTTAGCAAAACTGCCGCCGAGGATAAATCCTTTACCCGAAAACAAACGGCTGTCGGGGTAGAGACTAAGATACGAAGCCACAGCCTCGGCAGCACCGTGGTAGTGGTTTTGGCGAAGACTGTCGTCGGTTACCGGGATGTATTTACTCTTGCCGCCCGATGTGCCCGACGATTGGGCGAAGCGGCGGCATACGCCGGGCCATAGTATGTCGCGTTCGCCGAATACCATGCGCTCGGCTTCGCTGCGTATGTCTTCGTATTCAATAACCGGCACACGGCGGGCAAAGTCTTCGTAGCACGAAAAATGAGCGAAACCGTATTTGGCACCGTAGCGTGTTTTTGCTCCCTTGTCGAGTAGCGCTGCCAAAAGCCTGCGTTGAGTGGATTCGGCCCCCGACGGCACAGCCCAACGCGCACGACTCGTGTGTGTGTGGCGGAAGAATAGCCGGGCGATAGGGGTAAAATCGATACTCACAGGTCTTCGTTGTTTATAGATTCAAGTACCTTGGCGAGTTCGTCTTCGGTGCGGGTGAGTCGGCTGCGGCATAGGGCAAGCAGCGTTGCCGCACGGCGTGTGCGTTCGGCAAGGGTGTCTACATCACATTGCTCCGAGCGCAGTGTGGCAAGTATGCCCTCGAGTTCGGAGAGTGCGTCGGTATAGCTTATATTTTGTTCGGATTCTTCCATGCTTTATGTTTGATTCGGTTGCCGTCGATGCCGTTGACAAACAGCATCGACGGCAAATGCTCTATCGTAGATAGAAACTATGATGTTTAATTTGCAAAAGTAACAATTTATGGCCAACAAATTTTTTGAAGTTAGTTAAAAATAGTTTATCTTTGTGGCAATTATGATAGAAAATATCTCAAATCTACGTCCGGTACCGGTGTTGGCGATAGTTATTCCATGCTACAACGAGCAGGAAGCTTTGCCTATCTCTCTTCCCGTGCTTCTGGGCTTGCTTGATGAAATGACCGCGTCGGAGCTTATAAGCCCGCAGAGCTATATCTTGTGCAGCAACGATGGCAGCAAGGATAAGACATGGCAGCTTCTGCATCAGTATCATCAGACCGACAAGCGTGTACGTGCCATTTCGCTCGCCCACAACCGCGGACATCAGTATGCTTTGCTGGCCGGTTTGGCCGAGGTTACAGGCAATTGCGATGCTGCGGTGAGTATCGATGCCGACCTGCAGGACGACCCCAAAGCGATTGTCGAAATGGTGCGTCTGTACCGCGCCGGTAGCGATGTCGTATACGGCGTGAGGTCGAGCCGCGCCACCGATACTTTCTTCAAGCGCACAACGGCGCACGCATTCTATAAATTTCAGCAGGTTATGGGGCTTGAGACTGTATATGACCATGCCGATTACCGCCTGATGAGCAACTTCGCCCTCGAACTTCTGGGGCAGTACAAGGAAAGCAATATCTTCTTGCGCGGAATCGTGCCGCAGATAGGGCTTGAAACATCGGTTGTTACCTACGAGCGTGCTGCCCGTGTGGCCGGTGAATCGAAATACCCTCTGAGCAAGATGCTGGCGCTGTCGATCGACGGAATAACCTCTTTCTCCGCAAAGCCTATGCGCTGGATATTCTTTACAGGGCTTGTTTCGTTTATCCTCACGCTTTTAGTGTCGGTATACGTGTTGGTATCGTACTTCTGTTCCGACTTCATAAATCCGGGCTGGGCTTCGCTGATGCTGTCGGTGTGGGGTCTGGGTAGTTTGATACTTATATCGATAGGCATCGCCGGAGAGTATATAGGTAAAATTTTCGTCGAGGTCAAAGCAAGGCCGAGATATGCTGTAAAAGAAAGATTATGAACAAATTCGACTGGGCTGAAGAGATGAACTGCGCCGTCACCGTGTGCGACAACGACGGCGTGATAGTATATCAGAACAAACCGGCACGAGAGCTCTACGCTTCTCACGGCAACCTCGTTGGCAAGAACCTGATTCCGTGCCACAATGAGCGCTCGCAGGACATAATACGCCATATGCTCGACACCGGGGAGAGCAATTCCTATACGATTGAGAAAAAAGGTGTTCACAAGATGATATACCAGACTCCATGGCGCCGCGACGGTAAAATCGCCGGTCTGGTAGAAATATCAATGATTATCCCCGACACCCTACCGCACTACATAAGAGACATGAAGGGGTAGCATTACGGCCTGTCCGCTTCTTTCGGTTCGGAGAAATCGAATATCAGGCTGATGCGGAAACCATCGTCTCCAGGCTTGAGCCTTATGTTGTCGGGTTGTGCCGACGGCCCTAATTGCTCGAGGGGTTTGTAGCTCCGCATTGGAGGTATTGATAGTAGGAAAGATATGTCACCCTTGGGGAATGGGAGCATCGATGACTCCTGACGGCGCGTAGGCTCTACGCCGGCCCCCATTTCTCCGGGAGTCCGGTCGATGGCTTCGGCCGGGGTGTAGAGACGTACATATAGCCCTTCGGTGAGCGAAGTAACTTTGAAATCAGGGAATTGCATCCACCTTACATTTGAGTGATAACCTTTGAACTCCGGATAAGTGGGTGGGTCTATAGAGTTGTACTGTCCCGTTACTGTATTGTTATATTCTTTTGTCCAGACACCGAACTGAGTGCCTTTAAGCCTGTTGCGCCACACTCGGTAAGGCCCATTGCCCAGATAAGTAATGCCCGCGCCGGGGGTGGCAAAGATTTCTTCAGGGTATTCAAACGACAAACCGATTTGCCACTTGCCTTCGGGTGTGATGAAATCGCGCAGCCCATGCCCCCGGAAATCATTGAGAAGTACGGCATCCATGTGCAGGAGGCCGTCGGGAGTCTGACGCCACTGTATGCTGTCGATACCTCCGCGATACCAAAATGTGTTTATTATTTCGCCGTCGGGCGTGCGGTTCGTCGTATGCCTGTAGCACTCGGCAAGTATTCCGGTTGGCAGCGGGCCGCCTTTGAACTTGTATTCTTTGCCGTCGCGTTTTATGCTTGCTATCATTCCATTGTCGGTGAAAGTCACATCAGTTATGCTACCCGGGGTGGGCTTTGTCTTTTCAGCCTGCTTTGAGGCACGGTTTATCGGCGTGCTCCACGAGCACACTTCGTCGCCGGTGCTGCGCTTGTATGCGGCAAGTTTAAAAATGTCGCCGTTGCGGAACTGTTGACTGACAGGAACTTTGGCAAAGGCTCTCTCTCCCGGGCCGATATCGGGCAGGGGTACATTACCTCCCTCGATAGTGTCTCCCCCTTCGGTATAGACGGCATAGCGCATCGAATACTCGCCCAGACGAGAGAACAACGAACGGTTTTCTACAGCCACACGCCCGTCAAACGAACCTGTCACGAAAAGCCTGTCGATATACACAGGACTCCATATTTCCCTGATAGTAAAATAACTCGCTTCGGGCTTGCGATAGGGGTCGAGAACGCCGTCAGGACCGTTTCCTCCGTCGCTGTCGAGTATCCAACCCATGTCGCTCCTACGCACAGCCTCGTCGATATAAGCCCATATAAAACCACCGGCAAAAAGCGGTGAACGTGTCCAATGCTCCCACATATCCTCGAGCGAGGCACCACCGCCACGGTCGTATTTGCTATGTAGAAACTCGGTTGGCATAAACACGTTGTCGCCATTGTGGAGGCGATATGTACCTGTCTGATATGCAGGGTAGTGGTGTGTGTCGAGACCGTCGAAGTCGCACCACGGGTGTATTACTTTGCGGTGTTGAGGGTCATAGGTCGTAAAGAGGCTGTCGATAGTCGTGTTCCAACCATCTTCGTTGCCATTACTCCATAGGAACACGCACGGGTGGTTGACATCCCGATATACAAACTCGGGCAAGAGCTTGCGTGCGGTCGAATCATCGTAGGCTGTCTGCCACCCTGGAAATTCGTCGAGATATAGGAGTCCTATCGAATCGCATACTTTGAGAAAATGTTTGTCGCTCGGATAATGGCAGCGAACGGCGTTCATGTTCATACCCTTGATAATCTTGGCATCTGTTACGCTAAGTGCCCTGTTTGTCGTACGCCCGGTTTCGGGGTGGAAACAATGCCGATTAGTACCCTTTACAACAAGCTTTGTGCCGTTGAGGTATATGCCGTCGTGAGGGCGGAATTCCAAGGTGCGGAAACCGACTTTGTGGGTGAGGCTATGTGTGCCGTCTTTTTGCGTGAAAGTGGCCGTATATAGATTGGGGTGCTCGGGGTCCCAAGGGCTGACATTGCCGCAGCGAAAACATCCTGCCACGCTGTCGTATGGTATGTCTCTGCCGTCGAGGGTGAGGGTAAGCCCCTGTTGGTTAACATATAAGTCGCCGTTCATACGTGCATCTATGGCCAGGTTTTCAATATGGTGTTGAGGTAGGGCCTCGATGTAGACCGGGCGGTAGATGCCGCCAAAAAGCCACCAATCGGCTCGGCGCTCGGCTGAATTGACACTGGCGTTAGACGACTCTTTGCTTACTGTTACTTCGAGGGTGTGCTTCTTGCCGGGTGTGACAAATTCAGTTATATCGTAGGAAAACTCGGTAAAGCCTCCTTGGTGTATGTCGCCCACTTGTCGTTGGTTGATACACACTTTGGTATCGGTCATTGAGCCTTCGAATGTCAATCGTATCTTTTTCCCGGCCCACGATGCCGGTACGGTGAATCGAGTGCGATATATACCCACTTCATCGCTGGGTTTAAGCCCGGCGGTAGTATAGAAACGGCCATATGTGTAGTTGCCGAAGCCTTGTAGCTCCCAACACGACGGTACGGCAATCTTGGTCCATTTGCCCGAGTTGCGGCCCCCCGAACATTTAAAATCCCATTGGCGTGTATCATTGCTGCCGGTTCCGGAGAGATAAATACGAGATGTGGCCGCACTCATAAATAGGCTGCATATTGTGGCTATAAAAAAGAAAAATAGGCGAATCATATCGGTCTTTTGTGGTATTCGGTGCTAAGAAAAGCAAAATTACATAAAAAGTAAGTAATATACAAAATTGCGAAGTAAATCACGTGAGCTATTTCAAGCGATAGTTGTTAAAGACTTGTTTTAAACATTTTTTTGCAGTTTCGCGGAAAATTGCTAATTTTGCAAAAAAAATTGAGGCGCATCTCTATCGTGCGCCTGTTTTAATTTATTTAATAGGTACAAATTCAATCACTTATGTCAATGAGTCCGGTAATGGGCAGTGAAATTGCCGGTCGTGCAGTCCGCAAGGCCGTGGATTTCCACCCAAAACTCTTTCATTCACTCCGTCACTATACCGTGTCAAGGCTCAAAGCCGATATTATAGCCGGTATTGTTGTTGGTATTGTCGCTCTTCCTCTCGCTATAGCATTCGGTATTGCTTCCGGTGTAAGCCCTACAATCGGTCTGGTTACTGCCATAATCGGTGGTTTCATGGTGTCGTTCTTTGGCGGCAACTCGGTTCAGATTGGCGGCCCTACCGGTGCCTTTATCATAATCGTATACAATATTATAGGTCAGTTCGGCCTCCACGGGCTTGCCGTTGCCACATTTATGGCCGGTGTCATACTCGTGTTGCTCGGACTTTTCCGCCTCGGTACGGTTATCAAATTCATCCCTTATCCTATCGTGGTAGGCTTTACCGCCGGTATCGCGCTTACAATTTTCTCTACCCAGGTCAACGACTTCCTTGGTTTGGGCCTGCGCGACATCCCCGGACAGTTCATTCCTAAATGGGGTCTCTATCTGCGTTCGTTGGCAAATATCGACTTATGCACTCTCGTTACAGCCCTGGTGTCGCTGTTTATAATCGTCCTTACACCGCGCATTTCCAAGCGACTTCCCGGTGCGCTGATTGCGATTATCGTCGTTACTACGGCTGCATATATACTGTCGAGGACCTTCGGCTGGTATCATGTCGAAACTATCGGCGACCGCTTCGGCACTATGGCTACGGATATTCCTACACCCCATGGCTTTACACTCAATATGGCAACTATCAATATGTTGCTTCCCTCGGCATTTACAATTGCTGTGCTGGGTGCTATCGAGAGCCTGCTGTCGGCTACAGTGGCCGACGGTGTTACCGGTTCGCGCACCAACAGCAACACCGAGCTGATAGGTCAGGGTATTGCCAATATCACAGTGCCATTCTTCGGCGGTATACCCGTTACCGGCGCAATTGCACGTACGATGACCAATATCACCAATGGCGGACGTACGCCTGTGGCCGGTATCGTCCATGCCCTCGTATTGCTGCTGATTTTCCTTTTCGCCATGCCGCTGATCAACTTCGTGCCCATGGCTACACTCGCAGCAGTCCTTATGGTAGTGGCCTACAATATGAGCGGCTGGCGAACAGTAGTGTCTGTGTGCAAGTCGCCTAAGAGCGATATCTCGGTGCTCCTTGTCACATTCATTCTCACAGTTATATTCGACCTCACTATCGCTATCGAAATCGGTCTGCTGCTGGCTGTGGTATTGTTCCTGCGCCGTGTTACCGAGAATACCGAAATCAAAGTATACTCCGAGCAGCTCGACGTTGCCGAGGGTACCGACCTGGGCCACCACGAAATGCTCGATGTAGCCCCCGGTGTGAGCGTATACGAAATCGACGGCCCGTTCTTCTTCGGCGTGGCTACCAAATTCGACGAAATGATGCGCTCGGCACTTGCCGATAAACCGTCGGTACGAATCATTCGTATGCGTAAGGTGTCGTTTATCGACGCTACAGGCCTCCACAACCTCGAAGTACTCATCCGCTCGTCGAAAAAAGAAGGCATCAGCGTGGTGCTCTCCGGTGTTAAAGAAAATGTGAAGGCATCGCTCGAACATGCCGGTATCGACACCCTCATCGGCGCCGATAATATATGCTCCGATATCACCAAGGCTGTGCGAATGGCCAACCTCATTGCCGCCGATGCCCGCCGCAAGGCTGCTAAGTGTTGAGTGTTGACTCTGTGCAACTTTAGTTAATAATTAAAAAATTAGAGCAAAAGGGACATGCAAAATTGCCCCTTTTGCTTTTTTTTTGTACCTTTGCCTTTCAGAACATGTCAACTATGCATTTACGTCAATATATCATATTACTTGTTGCAGCGTTAATGCTCTGTAGCTGTGGTGAATACCAGCGTGTATACAAGAGCGACGACGTCAATTACAAGTTCGATTACGCCAAACGCGCATTCGAGCAGAAAAAATACGTACAGGCTGCAACTCTTCTCAAAGACTGTATTTCAGTTTTTAAGGGTTCTGATAAGGCCGAGGAATCTCTCTACCTGCTCGCTATGAGCCACTACGAGAACAAAGACTATGCCACTTCGGGTGTATATTTCAAGAGCTACTATACCCGCTATCCCAAGGGCAAATACACCGAAGCTGCCCGCTTCTTCTCGGGATACGGCTATTATCTCGATTCGCCCGACCCTCAGCTCGACCAGACCGGTACTCTCAAGGCTATCGAGGAGCTGCAGGCTTTTCTCGATTTCTTCCCCAGAAGTGAAAAAGTGTCGATTGCCCAGAACGCAATCTTCGAATTGCAGGACAAGCTGACTCTAAAGCAACTGCAGAACGCTCAGCTATATTACAACCTTGGCAACTACATGGGCAATAACTACGAAAGTGCTATTATCGTTGCCAGAAACGCCGTCAAGGATTATCCTTACTCGAAGTATAAAGAGGATCTTGAACTCCTCATCCTCAAATCACGCTATCAGGAAGCTGCAAATTCTATCGAGGAGCGTAAAGCCGACCGTTTCCGCGACGTTGTCGACGAGTATTATTCGTTTATCAACAACTACCCCGACAGCCGCAACCGCGAGGAAGCCGAAAATATCCTCAAGATTGCTCAGCGATATGTCAAAGACTGATCGCCCTGCTGCCAAACTCTTCTCCTATCGTTAAATCGCTAAAAACAATTCGCCGAAATATAAGATGGATTTCAAGAAAAGCAACACCCCGGTGACCACTGTCACCCGTGACATGATTGAACTCTCTGAGCAGACCGGCAATGTATACGAAACCGTATGCATCATCGCCAAACGTGCCAACCAGATTGCTGCCGAGATGAAAAGTGAGCTCGAAAAGAAACTGCAGGAATTCGCTCCCTACAACGACAACCTCGAGGAAGTGAGTGAGAACCGCGAGCAAATCGAGATTTCGCGCTACTACGAACGTCTCCCGAAGCCTACCTTGATTGCTACACAGGAGTACATCGACCACAAACTGTTCTTCCGCAAGTCTATTAAAGACCGCTCAAACGGATAAAGACAGCTTTGCGGCCTCGCGAAGAAAGAATAGAGACATCTCCCCTTTTGCCGGGAGGTGTCTTTTTTTTGATTACTCGCCCCGCAATCGGCATTTCCTCGGGCCGGGGTTGCGGGAATAGAGTTTATTGCTTATCTTTGTGTCGTAAACGAAACAGTAATTTATATGCCAGAAGTATCTCAGCGCGGTCGTATAATGCCCGCATCCCCTATCCGACGTCTTAACCCGCTGGCGAATGCCGCTCAAGAGAGGGGCGTTAAGGTATATCGCCTCAATATTGGCCAGCCCGACGTGCCGACTGCCCCGGAGGGACTCGAAGCCCTTAAGCATATCGACCGAAAAGTGCTCGAGTACAGCCCTTCGGACGGATTGCTGTCGCTACGTGTTAAATTACAGCAGTATTACAAGCGATTCAATATCGATGTTGATGTCGACGATATAATCGTTACTACCGGCGGCTCTGAGGCTGTGCTTTTCGCCTTTATGGCTTGTCTCGACCCGGGCGACGAAATTATTGTGCCCGAACCGGCATACGCAAACTATATGGCATTCGCTATATCGGCCGGCGCCAAGATTGTGACAATACCCTCATCGATCGACGACGGTTTCGAATTGCCGCCCGTCGAGAAATTCGAGGAGCTGATTACGCCTCGAACAAAGGGCATCCTGATATGCAACCCAAACAACCCTACAGGATACCTGTATACGATGAAGGAGATGCTGCAGATTCGCGACCTCGTTCTTAAGCACGACTTATTCCTGTTCTCCGACGAGGTATACCGCGAATTTTGCTACACCGGAGCGCCATACATCTCGGCATTCCACCTGCCGGATATTGAAGATAAGGTAGTTCTTATCGACTCCGTATCAAAGCGATACAATGAGTGCGGCATACGCATCGGTGCGCTGATTACAAAGCACAAGGAACTCAAGGCAAACGTGATGAAGTTCTGCCAGGCTCGCCTGAGTCCACCTCTGATAGGCCAGATTGTTGCAGAGGCTTCGATTGATACCACGCCCGAGTACATGCTCGAAACATACAACGAGTATGTAGAGCGTCGTAAATTCCTCATCGACCAGCTCAATAAAATCCCCGGTTGCTATTCGCCTATACCCATGGGCGCGTTCTATACCGTTGTGCGCCTGCCGGTCGACGATGCCGACCGCTTCTGCCACTGGTGTCTCGAAGAATTTGAATACGAAGGGCAGACAATCTTCATGGCTCCGGCTTCGGGTTTCTATACAAACGAAGGTCACGGACGCAACGAAGTGCGCCTGGCCTACATTCTCAAGCGCGAGGAACTTGCAAAGGCAATGGTAGTCCTCCGCAAAGCCCTCGAAGCATACCCCGGCCGCACATTGTAACATACACTTTGCCACAGCCACCCTCTCGTAGCGGCACAATGCTGTTAACTTAGGGAGAAAGAGTGTCTGCGATAGGAGCTTGGCTCTCCGAGACAAGCCTCGGTTAGGCGATACTAACTTGTTGATAGACAATGCTATACCCAACCTCCCCTCTCGTAGGGTCGCGGCATGCCGCGACCGGATAGAAGTACATTTATTTATTTGATTATCAAGGAGAAAATGCTTTTGACACCCGGTCGCGGCATGCCGCGACCCTACGAGAGTGGGGGATGCAGATGCCCTTAAGTAAGCAGCATTGTGTCGATAATCAACGGTTGACAAACAAGCCGGGATGTCGATAAACTCGTTTATCCGAACTGCTGTAGAAAAGCAGATTGCCGCCATGCTTTAAGTGCGATACTTAAGGCATGGCGGCAATCTGCAGGGTACTTACGGAGCCTTAATCGCCCCAGAAGCGTTCGGGTACCTGGTTATTGTTGTTTATTGCTCGGGAGAGGACAAAGAGATAGTCGCTCAGGCGGTTGACGTATTTCACAATCTCAGTATCAACATCTACCAATCCGGCAAGGGTGATGATACGTCGCTCGGCTCGTCGGGCTACCGTGCGTGCCACATTGGCGCGGGCGGCATCGGGGTGACCTCCGGGAAGGATAAACTTGTTGTGGCGGGGTAGGGTGCTTTCGAGCTGGTCGATAGCATCTTCGAGCGCCTTGGTGGCTTCGGCGGGGAATGCCGCGGGCTGCCACGACGATGCGGCCTCGGTTGCCAGGGCCGAACCGATATCGAATAACCTGTTCATTGCTGCCGAAAGGGTCTCGTGTGCTGCCTGAGGGATAGCGTGCGACGACTCTAAGAGTCCGAGCCATGAATTGAGTTCGTCGACGGTGCCGTAGGCTTCGAGCCTCGGGTCGTCTTTGGCGATGCGTGTGCCTCCTACAAGCGAGGTAGTGCCATTGTCGCCGGTGCGCGTGTAAACTTTCATTTGTCGATACGTATAAATGTGCCGGCGGGGTCGAAGAGCAGCTCGAGGCCGTTGTTCAGCTCTACATCGTAGCCGAGGGCGTCAACGCTGATTTCGTGGATGCCGATGCCGTGGTAGTTCCGGTCAAGGTACAAGCTTATGGCTTCGGGGATTATCGAAGCCGGAACACTCATACCGACCGGCACTTCTACATCGGTCCAGTTGCCGGAATTGTCAAATTCTATTTTTGTGCCCGACTCGAGATACACTTCGTAGTCGGCCGGTGTGTCTGTAAGGTCGTGTACTACCCTTACCGGTTCGTCGCCGTTAAAATGCCGGCCTACAAAAGCCCTGGCAATGGAGGGGAGCTGGTTGAGTGCGATTTCCTGTTCCTTGTAGTGGCCGTCGTCGTTGCTACAGCCCCAAGCAGCGAAAAGTGCTATGGCAAGTAGGATATAGAAGGCGTTTTTGATATAATTCTTCATAGCGGCCGGGGATTAATCGTAACGTTTGAAGTTGCCGTTTTTGTCAAATTTCATATCGATGCCGTTGCTAAGCTCTATTTCATAGCCGCTGCGTTTGCGTTCGATACCTACTATCTTGGTGCCTTTCTGGTTGCGGTCGACATACGACTGTATTGCCGACGGTACGAAGGCCTTGGGGACAGCGTTGCCGCGCGAAGCCTCGATGTCTTTCCAGTTGCCCTTGTTGTCGAACTGGATTTCGGAGCCGTCGGTCAGCACTACTTCGTATTCGCTGATACGGCCGAAGTCCTTGTCGATTTTTACAACGCTTATCCGGGCCTTGAAGTTATTGTGTATCACATCGCGTGCTGCCTGGGGCAGTACGGAGCTGTCGTGGGTATAGTCATCCGCATATGAGCAGAGTGATACGGTTGCGACAGCAAAACAAAGTAGGAGTTTCTTTAGCATGGTCGTAGTGCTTTTTGTTATGGTCTGATAATAACAACACATTGGCCGCTGCTTTGGTTCTCAACGGTGGAAGATTATACTGTTGCGCCCCTCCGGATTGACTTTGAGTGTAACCTTGGCCGACTCAATCATTGGCACATTGTGGTCGACATGCCCGATCGGGGCGTTGAACGCCACCGGGTAGTTGTAGGCCGAGGTCATGTCGCGAATCATGCTTTCCATGTTCTCGTAGTTGGCATCGGGCTTGTAATCGGTAAACTGTCCAACGATAAGGCCGCTGAGATTGGCCAGTACTCCGCTGAGTTTTAGCTGGTAGAGTATTCGCTCGATTTTGTATATCGGTTCGGCTACGTCTTCGATAAAGAGTATCGTGCCGGCTTTGATGATGTCGAAAGGTGTGTTGATAAGTTCGGCCAACACTGCCACATTGCCGCCGTACAGTGTACCGGTGGCAAGGCCGGGCCTGTCGTAGTCGTGGCCGTCGAATATGTGTACTGGGCGCTCTCCTTGCAGTATGCCCAGAAACGACGCTATATCCGGGTCGTCGGCACCGCGTTTTATGCCGGCGCACATCAGCGAGTGTATGCTTGCTATGCCCTTGGTGGCCATTAGGGCGTGCAGGGCCGAGATGTCGCTGAATCCGGCGACCCATTTGGGGTCGTCGGTCAGGGGTAGCTCGTTCAGGCGGTCGATGATATGTACCACTCCGTAACCGCCGCGGCTACAGAGTATCAGCCTTACCTCGGGGTCGGTAAATGCTGCCTTGAGGTCGCTGTAGCGCTCGTCGGGAGTGCCGCTGTATTGACCCCATTTACCAAATGCGTGCGGCATTATTTCTACGCGGTAGCCTTGGTTGCGAAGCACCCTTGCCGCATCATTTACGATATCAGGTTTAATTTTGCCTGCCGGTGAGCAGATTGCTATTTTATCGCCTCGTTTCAGGGGCTTGGGAAATATTGTCGGTATCATGTTGAGTAGAGTAGAGGGTTTGCGTCATACCTTGCCGAGCACGGTAGAGTGTTCATAGAAATGCCACAGGGCTATCGAGGCCGAAATGGTCACGTTGAGCGAGTGCTTGGTGCCACTCTGTGGTATTTCCAGCCAATGGTCGGCGCTGTTTACTATATCGGGGGCTACGCCGTCGACTTCGTTTCCCACCACAAGGGCATAGGCGGCAGTAGGGTCGGGCTCAAATTCTTGTAGCGCCACGCTGCCCTTGACCTGTTCGAGGCATACTATTTTGAATCCTCGCGAGCGCAGGTCTTCGATAGCCTCGGCTGTGGTGGGGTAGTAGCGCCATGCCACGGAGTCTTCGGCACCAAGGGCTGTTTTGTGTATCTCGACCGACGGCGGTGTGGCCGAGATACCGCATAGTGCAAGCCCCGAGGCCGCGAAACAGTCGGCGGTGCGGAAGAGCGAGCCTATGTTGTTGAGGCTGCGTACATTGTCGAGAACCACGACCACGGGCATCTTTTCGGCTTCGCGGTACTGGTCGACCGACAGACGACCCATGTCCCAGATAGTTTTCTTTTCCATTGACGGGTGGTTTAGCGTATTAACACTGTACGTGTGAAGTCGCCGCTGCTGACAAGTACAAATTGCCCTGCTGCGATATTGTCGAACTGATGACTGCCTTCGCCGAGGTGACCTTCGAATACAGTCACACCGGCTACGGTATATATACCCGCGCTGATGCCGTCGGGATTGCTCACAGTCACGGTAAGTACTCCCTGATTCGAGAACGCATCCCACCGGTGGCGCTCGGCGGCGGGGTCGCTAACGCCTGTGCTGTAGTTGCTTACTGCTACGTCGTCGAGGTGCATGCGTGCGCCCGAGGTGCGGCGCAGACGTATACGTACGTCTCCGGCGATGTTGGCTGTAAAGGTGTATTCTTTCCAGTTGGTATCTTTGATGTCGGTATTGCCGACTTCGCGCCAGTTTGCGCCGTTGTCGGTGCTTACCTCGACTGCAATATTGCAATCGGCCTCATTGGCGCTCCATTTCTTGGCCCAGAAGCTGATGATGCCTGCGCCGCCTTTCTTGGCCTCGGCCATTTCTACGGCGCATAACTTGTCGCTTGCCTTGCCATAGCGCAGTGCCACCGACGAGTCGTGTCCTTTGTCCTGATCGGGCCAGTGGCCTACATTGTAGAGATTCCAAACTGCGGCAGTACCATTATATGTGCTTGTGCTATATGAAGATGCCGGTGCCGGGGTGGCCTCGAAGTCCTCGATGAATCCGGCCTCTGAGGCGGCGATACCGCTCACGGTGTTGTTGTCGTTTATATAATCTCCGGCTTTGGCGGTGAGGGTGCTTTCGAATGTTCCGGCAGTAGCACTGTTGAGTCGCATATATATGCGGCTTTCGTCGGGGGTGATAGTGATAGTCTGCTGCCACGACGAACGGTCGAGCGATAGCTCAAAAGGCTTGTTGATGCTGATATTGACATCGGTGTCGATATTCTCTATGTGCACCAGTATCTCGGCAACCTCGCTGGGCTCTCCGGCTATGGTAGAGAAATATAGGTCGCCGTCGAAAAGGAAATCAACGATAGGCATCAGGGCGGCTGTCGTTACAATCAGGCTGTCGCTGGTTTTGCTGCGGCTGCGAAGGGTTACGAAGTATACAGTCTCGGGCTGAAGGTCGCGGACATCATAGTAGCCCTTGGCTGCATCCACCATGACAGGATAGCCGTCGAGTGTGCCTTCGCTGTCGGCAACGGTAAGTTCGTATTTGCCGTCGAAATCATCGCCGATATATGTCCAGTTGGCACGGAACGATTCGGCGCTAATGTAAGTCGCCTTGTTTATGGGCAGGCCGTCGACTGCCGATCCTTTGAGGGTAACGGTAGATTTGGTTGTGCCGGTCGATATTGTGAGTGTGGCGCTGTGGTTGCCGGTAGTCGTTGGATGATACTGCACCTGTACGGTAGTGCCGGCATTGGCCTCGCTTGCACTATAGGTGCCGCCATTGACAGAAAATGGCGCTGTGGCGGTGACCGTCACATTCTCGGTCGCTCCATTGGTTTTGAGGCTTATGCTGCGTAATACAGGCATGAGCTTGGCTGTGACACCGAAATCGATCGTAGAGCCGTCGGCGGGCTGGATGATGCTTGTGGCCGCCTGGCCGTCGGCAGTCCACTTATCGCTTTTCTTATTGCCCCAAATGTGCTCGGCAAGGTCGGGATGATCGATAAATGGGTTGCGGTTTTTCTGTAGCCCGTATACAGCCTCGTTGCGGGCAAGCTCCTTATCGCTCACAGGGTCCTGTCGATGCCATTTGAGCAGCAGGTTTACCGCCCATGTGCTGAAGAATGGATAACTGTTACCTGCAAGCATGTCGCTGTGCCACGACGAATTGATATCGTTGTAGCACGCCGCCATGTAGAAATACGAGCGGGCAAAATCGCCCTTGTACTGGTCGTCGGGCTCGAATACGATGCCTGAATATCCGGCAAAGGTGCTCGACCCCTTGCGGCCGAGGGGCTTCACCGAGCCGCTCGACGCTACGTAAGAGCCGTTTTCGCACTCGCCGAAGGGGTAGTTGCTGCGCTGGCCGTTCACGGCTCCGTCGGTTGGATAGAGGTGGAAAAGGTCGGAGTACATGGGGTACTGGTCGTCGAACCAGCTCTTGGGGAACGAGTGCTCGCGGTTGTAGCAGCTGCCGATCGACGTGTAATTACCGCACTGTTCCTTGCCATATACCCAGCGCTTGGTAGAGTACATATCCCATATCTTGCCGTTGCTGTCGAGGTCGGTTTTCTGATATGCTGACCATACTTCTTTGTAGGTCAGTGATATATGGTTGTTGGTGATGTCGCAAAGCGCTTCGAGCAGAGCTTTGCCACATTTGTTTTCGGCTTTGTTGTAATACCCTGTAGGCGCTTTTGCGGATGTTGAAGCCCAACAGAAGGGTAGAAAGATGAGTAAAAGAACGAGTGAACGTAGGTTCGACATGATTTTGCTTAGATTCTGCGTAATTGGAATTTTTTTATCATTTCTTCGATTGCCGGGTGCTGGCTGATAAGGTCTTCGAGCACCCGGTCGTCGGTCCACATGGATTTCGGTATGTCGGCATCACTGATTTCGATATCGAAAGCCACATTGTCGTTTGCCACCACATTTCGAACATGCAGTGTCAGCTGCTCGAGCACGCGATTTACTTTCTCGGCAACAAGCGTAGAGGCACATCGCAGCCGGTAGCGGTCGCTGCCTATTGGGTGCGGTGTTATGTTGCCCAGTACCGACGACAGCACGCGGTCGTCGGCAAATGTTTTTGTTGCCGAAGACCATGCTCGCTCGATATCGGCCTCGGAGTAAGCCTCGCTGCGTTTTTCGTGTGGGGCTGCCTCTGCGGTCTTTACCGGCTGGCTATGCGTGATTCGGGCTTTTTGAACCGCACCGGACAGCGACATGCCCCCGATAGTATACTGTCGTTGGGGCTTGGGTATGGCCGGTGCGGTCTTGATTTCGGTGACGGGATTCATTGCCGCCACCGGTTCGGCGACAATAGCCGCCTCTTGCGGAGCTACGCTCGTAGCATATGCTTCGAGCGGTTGTAACTGCCCCCCGCCGGCTCCGGCATCATCGGACGAGGGGCTTAGTAGTTGGCACAGTTTGATGAGCGTAAGCTCTACTAAAAACTGTTTGTTGCTTGCGGCGCGGAAGTTGAAGTCGGCATCGTTACAAAGGTCCATGGCCTTGTAGAGGAATGTCGGGTGCAGCTTCGAGGCACGTTCGGCCATCTGCGCCCTCACCTCGTCGGTGGCTTCGAGCAGCGGTAGCGTGTCGGGATTCTGCGCCACGGCAAGGTCGCGAAGATACGAGGCAAGGCCGTTGACAAAAAATTGCGAGTCGAATCCCTGGTTGCGTATCTCCTTGTATATCAGCAGCGCTTGGGCTATGTCCTGGGCTACGAATGCATCGAGCAGACGGTTGTAGTAGCTCTGGTCGAGCACGTTGAGGTTCTCGATTGTGGCCGCGTATGTGATATTACCTTGCGTAGAGGCTGCCACCTGGTCGAAGATCGACAAGGCGTCGCGCATGGCGCCGTCGGCTTTGCGGGCTATCACATTGAGCGCTTCGGGTTCGGCGCTGATGCCCTCGCTCGCTGCCACGTGCTGCATATGGTGCACCATATCGTTGATTGATATACGGTTGAAGTCGTAGATCTGACAGCGCGAAAGGATAGTAGGTATAATCTTGTGTTTTTCGGTGGTGGCAAGAATGAAAATCACATAGCCCGGTGGCTCCTCGAGGGTCTTCAGGAATGAATTGAAGGCCGCGTTGGAGAGCATATGCACCTCGTCGATGATAAACACGCGGTAGCGTCCCTGCGTCGGGGGTACGGACACCTGCTCGATGAGGGCGCGGATGTCGTCGACACCGTTGTTGCTTGCCGCGTCGAGCTCGATGATATTGAGGCTGCGGTTTTCGTTGAATTGCCGACACGAATCACACTCGTTGCACGCTTCGCCGGCGGCGGTGCGGTTGGTGCAGTTGATAGTTTTGGCAAAAATACGCGCACACGACGTCTTGCCTACCCCGCGCGAACCGCAGAAGAGATAGGCATGAGCCAGTCGGCCGCTTGCGATGGCATTTTTGAGCGTCCCGGCCAGTGCCTGCTGGCCTACTACGCTGTCGAATGTCGTCGGGCGGTATTTTCGTGCCGATACGATATATTGTTCCATGTCGAGTGCAAAGATAATAAAAAGTTGCCGATAATTATTATAGGGTGAAAGTTAAAGTTTAAGCCTTAATGACCGATGCTGATATGAATAGACATAAAGACATAAAATCAAAAAGAATTTGAAGGGTCGTTAGATACTCGATACTGACCTGCTAATTGTGTCCAACTAACATGCTCTCTCGTAGGGTCGCGGCACAATGCTGTTTACTTAAGGGGTGATTATGTAAAAAGGACGGCAACGATAGGAGCTTGGCTCTCGAGACAAGCCTCAGTTTGACGATACTAACTTGCAGATAGTCAATACTCTATCTAACCGCCCGCTCGTAGGGTCGCGGCATGCCGCAATGTCACTAAGTTAAGGGCAAACGCCACCCGGGCCTCTCGTAGGGTCGCGGCATGCCGCGACCCTACGAGAGTGTGGATGGGTAAAAGGCCTTAAGTAAACAGTATTGTGCCGCGACCCTACGAGAGGGTGATTAGATAGAACATTAACTATCTGTAAGAGGGATATGCACGAGCCATTAGCGAGAAAAGTAAAAACGGGAGGCAGGCCGAGACACAGGCCAGTAGCCTATGACGGTCTGCCTCACGGCGCTTTAGGAGTTGTAGAAATCTTTCATTTCTGAGAGAACCTCGTCGTAGTCGATGCCAAGGCGAAGGTAGTGTATTTCGCTCAAGAGCTCTACAATGTTGCGGCGGACATTTGAGTCGCTGATGCCCTTTTTGCGCCATATAATGTCGATACCGGCGGCGGCGCGGAGTATGAGGCGGCGTTGATAGGGGGTGATGCGTGTGCGCGACATGTCGGCATCTGCCGGTATGGCATTGTTGAGCATGCGGCGGAAGAGCTCGAGGGCGGTGGCGTGGTAGTCGTTGGCGAGGGCCATGAACCCGAGTTCGACCATGCGGGCTGCTCGGCGGTTGGGGTTGAGGTTTTCCTTGTCGAGATTCTCGATGAGGGTCTGCAGTGTTTCTGCCGACAGGTAGCTGATGCGGCCATGGCGGCAGCTCAGCACCTTGATTGCAAAGTTACTCATTGTTGTTGCAATTAAAGGTTTGTCAATAAGTCAATAATCTCACGTCGGAACGCAAAAAATCCGACATACTTCAGGCCTTACCGCATAATACAGCGGTGGTCTGAAAATATATCGGATTGACTTATCTGACTGCTGTCAGCCTATGTCGCAGTAGTAGTTCATGCCTATATTACGGCACTTTTGTTTTTTTTCGCCCTAAATATCGCCGTGTTCGTGGAGAAGCTTGGTGGCTTGCTCGAGGTCGTCTTGGCGTACCATAAGTCGTACGGGGTTCCAGATTTGAGCGCCAAGGTAGAGCCGGACCATGTTGGACCCCTCTACAAACGCCGGTATTCCGTTGGCTTCGAGCATTCCGCGGGCTATGTTGGCGCTTATTTCGTCGCTGTATTCTGCTGCCAGTACGATATTCATGGTCTTATCAGGGAGTTGAGATTGTTACTTTACGATGAGCAGGAAGTAGTTTTTCTTGCCTTTCTGCACCAGGATGTAGCGGTCGGCAAGTAGCATGTCGGCCGAAGCGACAGCCTGCGGATCGGTGATTTTTTCCTTGTTGATCGACACGCCTCCGCCTTGTACGAGCTTGCGCATCTCGCCCTTCGAGGGGAATACAGCCGCCTTGTCGGTGAGCAGGTCGGCCAGGCGTATGCCGGCTTCGATATCGGCACGCTCAACTTCGAATTGGGGTACGCCGTCGAATACATCGAGCAGGGTAGCCTCGTCGAGGCGGTGGAGCGCGTCGGCGGTGTTGTTGCTAAATAGTATCTGCGATGCTTCCTCGGCTGCGCGGAGGTCTTCGGCGCTGTGTACCATGGTGGTGATTTCCTGGGCCAGGCGGCGCTGAAGTACTCGGCGGCCGGGATCCTGACGGTGCTCGGCGATGAGGGCTTCGATTTCCTCGCGGGTGAGGGTAGTGAAGATTTTGATGTATTTCTCGGCATCGTCGTCGGCGACATTGAGCCAGAACTGGTAGAACTTGTAGGGCGATGTGCGCTTGCGGTCGAGCCATACATTGCCGCCTTCGGTCTTGCCAAATTTGGTGCCGTCGGCCTTGGTGATGAGGTTGCAGGTGAGTGCATACGCCTCGCCTTCGAGGGTGCGGCGGATGAGCTCGGTGCCGGTGGTCATGTTGCCCCACTGGTCGCTGCCGCCAATCTGCAGTTTGCAGCCGCGGTCGCGGTAGAGGGTGAGGAAGTCGTAGCCCTGCACGAGCTGGTAGCTGAATTCGGTAAACGACATACCCTGCTGGTTTTCACCCGAGAGGCGTTTCTTTACCGAGTCCTTGGCCATCATGTAGTTTACGGTGATTAGTTTGCCTACGTCGCGGATAAAATCGAGGAAGGTAAAGTCTTTCATCCAATCGTAGTTGTTGACCAGCACGGCGGCGTTGGGTGCGTCGGAGTCGAAGTCGAGGAAGTGTGCCAACTGACGCTTGATGCCGTCCTGGTTGTGGCGCAGGGTGGGCTCGTCGAGAAGTTTGCGCTCCTGGCTCTTCATCGAGGGGTCGCCGATCATGCCGGTAGCGCCTCCGACGAGGGCGATTGGTTTGTGGCCGCAGCGCTGGAAGTGCTTGAGCATCATCACGCCTACCAGGTGGCCTATATGCAGGCTGTCGGCAGTGGGGTCGATACCCAGGTAGCCTACGGTCATGCCTTTTTTGAGTTCTTCGTCAGTACCCGGCATCACGGTATGTATCATGCCGCGCCAGGTGAGTTCTTCTATGAAATCCATTTTTATATAGCTTGTATCCGGTGAGTACCCGGGTCAAAATTAAAAACTTGTAAATGCGAGCGGTAGTAGAGATTTAACCGACGGCAGACGGTATATCTTGTCGGCGCTCACGAGTAGTACGGGCACATTGTGTCCGGCGCGGTTCTCGTATTCGAGCAGAGCCTGTCGGCAAGCGCCGCACGGTGCGGTGGGCTCGGCGGTCTCTACCATATCTTTGTCCTTGGCCGTAACGGCTATCATCTCGAATTTGGCCTCGGGATAGTTTGCCCCGGCATAATAGCATGCCGAGCGCTCGGCACATGTCCCCGAGGGGAAGGCGGCGTTTTCCTGATTGGCGCCGGTGACTATCACACCGTTGTCTAATAGTATTGCTGCCCCTACATGGAAGTGGCTATACGGAGCATATGCTCCATCTACAGCCTTTCGGGCAGCATCTACAAGACGGCGCTCGTCGTCGCTGAGTTCCGTATAAGACTTTGATGTGACCGGTGTCACGATTTCTATCTCTTTCATGTTGATTATGGGGTTTTGATTGTGCAAATTTAATGAATTGTAAGCTAAATCAAAAAATATGGCCTTTAAAATTTTCATAATTGTCAAATAAACACTATTTTTGCAGTTCGAAAACGACAATTAGAAAAACGAAAACACCAAACATAGTAATGGAAAATACCAACCAGACCACCCAGGAGGTCGACAAATCAGAAGAGATCCTGGCCAAGGCCCGCGCCAACAAGAAAACTATCATGTGGTGCTTGATCATTGCCGCTGTGTGCGTGGTAGGCATGTTGGCCTATATCCTCGTTGCCCAGAACGGTAGCCGCAAAGCCGACGAGCTTATTGCTAAAGCCGACGCCGAGCAGAACGATAGCATCGCTCTTAATCTCTATGCCAAGGCCGCAGATGCCGGTTACAAGAGCGGCAACCGTGCTAAAGCCGAAATGGGTATACGTCTCTACAACGATGGCAAATATCAGGAAGCTCTCGAATACCTCAATGACTGCAGCCTCGACGACGAAATCGCCGAAGCCGGTATTGAGACCCTCAAAGGTGACTGCTATGTAAACCTCGACCAGCTCGACAAAGCCCTCGGTGCTTATAAGAGCGCTATCAGCGAGGCCGATGAAAACCCCGAAATCGTACCCTTCGTACTCATCAAGATGGCAAACATCTACCGTGCTCAGGGCAACTTCGAAGCCGAAGCCAGGGCCTACAAGGAAATCATCGACGAATATCCTTCTTACACCTCAAGCACACGTATCGACATCCGCAAATACTACGAACGCGCTCTCGCTTCGAAATAATAGCTGATTGCGATATTACAATACAGGCCTGCCGGATAGCAGGCCTTTTTAATATAGTTGCGAAAGCTCAACCAATGCTACGATGAACGATCGATTAGACCAATTGGCAACACGTCCGGTGGGGCGGTTGTTGTGGGAATATAGCCTGCCCGCTGTGGTAGGCATGCTCGTCATGGCTCTATACAATGTGGTTGACCGTATATTTATAGGTCAATGGGTAGGCCCCGACGCTATCGCCGGCCTTACGGTGACATTCCCGATTATGAACCTCACAACGGCAATAGGCGTGCTCATCGGCGTGGGTGCGTCGGCAAAGGTGTCGATTATGCTCGGTGCGGGAAAGCCGGATATCGCAAACGTGATATTGGGAAACTCGCTCGTGCTCACATTTATAAATGCTGCCATATATATCGCTCTGTTCGCAGTGTTTATCGACCCGCTGTTGAGACTTTTCGGCGCAAGCGAAGTCACCCTGCCGTATGCACGCGATTATATGCTCGTGCTGCTGCCGGGCTGTCTGATGACAAACCTTGCCTACGGCCTGAATAATATCATGCGAGCCTCGGGATATCCGCAGCGAGCCATGGCCACCATGCTCATCGGCGCAGCGGTAAATGTGGCGCTCGATCCCTTGTTTATCTATGTGTTCGAATGGGGCATAGAGGGCGCTGCATGGGCAACGGATATAGCCATGGCGGTGTCGGCTTTGTTTGTCGGTGTGCATTTTATGCGTGGCGACGCAACCGTGAGATTCACCGCGGGAGTATGGCGACTGCAGTGGCGACTCATTGCCGGCATTATAGCTATCGGTGCTGCCCCGGCGATTGTAAATGCTGCGTCGTGTATTATAAACGCATTGGTAAACAACTCTTTGCTGCACTATGGCAGCGACAGGGATATCGGCGCGGCAGGTATCATGGTCACATTTACCTCGCTGCTCGTTACCATAGTGCTTGGATTGTGCCAGGGCATGCAGCCGATTATCGGGTATAATTATGGTGCAGGCTTGCACCACAGGTTGCGCCGTACCTATCTGCTCGCCGTCGTGGCCGCATCGGTTGTTACGGTCGGTGGTGCAATCTTCGGCCTCGCATTCCCGCGCGAGGTCGGCATGGCCTTTACTACCGACAATGTGCTTCTTGATGCCACCGAGAGGGCATTGCGACTGTGTCTGCTTGCATTCCCGGTGGTTGGATATCAGATTATCTCCACGGCTTTGTTCCAAAGCGTAGGGCAGGCTACCAAATCCATCCTCGTCGGGTTGCTGCGTCAGGTGGTGTTCCTGATTCCGCTGTTGATATTCCTGCCACGCGAGATAGGCATCGACGGCGTGTGGCTGTCGTTCCCGATTTCCGACCTTATTGCCACCGTAGTGACCACGATACTTGTAATTTCGCAGTTCCGTCACATGCCAAAAAACAAAGTAGAATGATAGACTGAACAATGTGCGCCCGATGAGCGTAATATATAAAAACGTCACTTATGAAAAAGCTCATCCACAACACCCGCATATTGCTTTGGCTGCTGATACTTGCCATTGCTGCCCCCACACTCGTATCGTGTGGCACAATTCGTACTTACGGCGGTATCGAACACGAATCGCGCTACGACTTCGACGGCCACGGCTACTACAAGCATCATAAAAAGCATAAGAAACACAAAAAACATCATAAAAAGCACCACAAACATCATCACCACCACGATGATTAAACCGCACAAGCGCTTCAAAATGAAAAAAAATTGCGCGGTAAAGAAAAAAACACTACCTTTGCAACGCAAAACGCCCGGATGGCGGAATCGGTAGACGCGACGGTCTCAAACACCGTTGGGGCGACCCATCCCGGTTCGAGCCCGGGTCCGGGTACTGAAAAAGACCAAGTGATAATTATTAATTGCTTGGTCTTTTTTTGTTTGGCTGTTTTTCATCGGTTCGCCTCGCAGTGACATGCTTATATCTATTTAGGTACATAATTTTGGGTAAATTTATGTACCTTTGTATATAAATATACTTGTCAATCAAATATAAATATGGAAAAAAACAGAACAAACAAATCGTAGTTTGGTGTATAACTTTGATTTGTAGCTTTATATTGGTGATTTCATTGTTCCATAAATTGACTACAAAAGATAGTGCGAATCCTCCATTGACAGATGTTTTGGCAGATAGCATTTCTCAAATTGTCTCGGCATGTCCCGGTGAAATTGGTGTGGCGCTTATTATAAATAACACTGATACGGTTATGGTCAATAATAAGAGTATTTATCCTATGATGAGCGTATTTAAGGTTCATCAGGCATTAGCTCTTTGTAATGACTTCGACAAAAAAGGTATCACCCTTGATACTTTGGTAATTATAAATAGGGAAAAACTTGATCCAAATACGTGGAGCCCTATGATGAAAGATTATTCAGCGTCCGTGATATCATTGACTGTAAGAGATTTGTTGCGCTATACTCTTATACAGAGCGACAATAATGCAAGCAATCTTATGTTTAATGATATGGTCAATGTAGCTCAAACAGATAAGTTTATAGAAACACTAATCCCACGTTCGAACTTTCAGATAGCTTATACAGAAGAGGAGATGTCGGCAGACCATCACAAAGCTTATTCTAATTATACATCTCCTCTTGGTGCTGCAATGTTGATGAATCGTTTGTTTACAGATAGTCTTATCAGCGATGAGAAACAAAATTTCATTAAGAATGCATTAATGGAATGTAAAACAGGAGTGGATAGGATAGTAGCTCCGCTTCTTGATAAAGAAGGAGTCGTTATAGCTCATAAGACAGGTTCCGGTTATGTCAACGAAAAAGGCGTTCTTGCGGCTCACAATGATGTTGCATACATAACCCTGCCGAATAACGTATGCTATACCTTGGCGGTATTTGTCAAGGATTTCAATGGTAATGAAGCTCAAGCGTCACAATACGTTGCGCATATATCAGAGGTTGTATATTCTTTATTAAAGTAGATTAGTTTTAACTCCATAAAGACTTGCGACATCGGCGCGGAGTTTGTTATCATGCTCTATGAGGCGAGCGAGTTACTCGCTTACTTCCTGAGGAGTGTAACACTCTCCGCCACTTTTCGGCCATTCTTTCAGGGTGCTCGACGTTGCCTTATTCGCAAAGTTAGCTAATTTTTCTGAGACTCAGTTGATATAATAGATGAAAATGATACACATAGTAGACGGCGGAAACGACGACGTGGTTGGTCCCCTCGATTACAGAGTATTTAGACAATCGTAAATATTCTTGGCTCTCCTCGATTGTGTTAATTTCCGGCCGATTCTGAAAAAATGAGTTAAAAAACCTGCTTTTTGAGGCCCAAAACAGCGATTTTGAAATATCTTCACTCCGTGAACCAACTTGAACTTCAGATATTTTTGGAGTGTTTTGTTTTTTGTATACTTTTGCGTGGTAACAACCTTAAACCTTATGAAATCAGTATCACTTCTATCATTTGCCGCGCTCAGTATTATCGTTGCAGGTCTTGTGTCAAGCTGTAGCAAAGACTCCGACGGCACCATTACGCCCCCTGTGCCGGATGTGCCGGTGGCTAAAAAGCTCGAAATAAAAATAAGCCCGTCGGTACAAGATTCGCGTGCCACCGACTACGGCTTCGAAAAAGGCGACTGCATAGGTCTATATGTGGTAAATTACACCGGAGGCACTCCCGGAAGCCTCGCCGACCGTGGCAACCATGTCGACAATATGCGCTTCACATACAATGGACAGTGGACGCCCGATACCCCGGTATACTGGCTTGACAACGAAACCCATGCTGATTTTTACCTATATTATCCGTATGCAGATGTAAATTCTGTGAGTGCGTATAATTTTGCAGTCAATAAGGACCAGTCGACCGAGACTGCCTACAAGGCTTCCGACTTCATGGTAGGAAAGACAACTAATGTCTCGCCCACGGCAATCGCTACTGTAATACCCGCAAGCCACACCTTGAGCCGCATAGTTGTTAAACTCGAACCCGGCAACGGCTTTACCAAGCAATCCATCGCATCTTCCGCTATCTCGGTAAAAATCAATGGTGTAAAATGCGGCTCGGTCATCGATATAGCCAAAGGTACGGCTACACCCTCCGGCGATGCCACTTCTGTGTCGCCCTGGCGCGACGGCGATACCTACAAGGCTATCATCGTGCCCCAGACCGTAGACGAGGGCAAGCTGATTACCGTTACCGTCGACGGCCGCGAATTCAGTCTCAAAAAAAGCTTTACTTTCGAGAGTGCCAAGAGCCACAAATTCACCGTCGTGCTTAACAAGACTTCTAATGGCGTCAACGTCAATATCAATCCGTGGAACGAAGATGACGTGGACAACGGCGGCACTGCAGAATAACCATGAAAAATCACTCTTGAATCAAGAATTATGAAAAAGAATCTTTATAGTATCGGAGTCCTTGCCACGATGATGCTGGCATCGTGCAGCGACATTGAATATGACGTACCCGGTATGGTCGACGGCGGACAGGATCGTATCTCCCTTGCCGGACAGATTTCGCAGGAGTGTGTGAGTCGTGTCAACGACAACGGCTTTGCCGACGGCGATGTAATGGGCGTGTATATTGTTGACTACGAAGGCACAGAGCCGGGAACACTCAAAAACTCAGGCAACCGTGGCGATAATGTGCGCCACACCTTCAACGAGACGGCCTACAGCTGGTCGTCGGCCTACGACCTATATTGGAAGGATAAGCACACCCGCATCGATGTATACGGTTATTATCCCTTCGGCTCTCCCGAAGATGTCAAAAACTACAAATTCACAGTCCAGGTAGACCAGGCCCGCACCTACAACGACGGCACCATGGGCAACTACGAGGCGTCCGACTTCCTCTGGGGCAAGGTTGCCGGGGTAGAACCTACCACCAATGTGATTCAGCTGCCCCTCGCCCACCGCATGGCCAATGCCCGCGTGACGCTGGTCGAAGGCTCGGGCTTTGCCGAAGGTGCCTGGGCCGACCTTTCAAAGCAGGTCCTTGTTACCAATACCATTCAGGATGCCAATATCGACATGACCACCGGCGAGGTAAAACCCGACGGCCCTGTCGCTAAAAACTCCATTATTCCCACCAAGCGTGGCGACGAATGGCGTGCAATTGTCGTACCGCAGACCATAGCCGCAGGGACTACGCTCTTCAGCATCACCCTCGACGGCATTCCTTATAAATTTACCAAAAACGAACAATTCGAGTATATATCAGGCAAAATGAGCAATTTTGCCATTAAGGTCGACAAAAAAGAACATTCCGGAGATTACGCACTTACCCTCATAACCGAAAGTATTACACCATGGGAAAATGACCTCGTCAGCCACGACGCCACATCGAAAGAGTATGTGGTGGTGGATGTTCCCGAAGCGGGCACGCTTGACCGCTGCATCGAGGCCGCCGGAAAAAACATTGCCGAGCTTAGAAACCTCAAGCTTACCGGCAAAATCAATTCGCGCGACTTTGCCGTGATGCGTTATTTGATGAAGAAACTTGCCGCGCTTAATCTCAAAGAGGTTGAGATTGTGGCTAATCCTGAAGGCGGATATATCGACAAACCCGAGCAGGGTTACCTTGAAAATGCCGACGACATGATACCGAATGATGCATTAAGTAGAAGGGAGACACTTGTCACTTTAGTTTTGCCTGATAAGCTTAAGACTATCAATACCAGTGCTTTCAACGGTTGCCGAAGCTTGTCGGGTTCACTGATTATTCCCGAAGGCGTAGAAGTTATCGAAAACGCTGCGTTTTATGATTGTATCAGCCTTACCGGTACACTATCTTTGCCCACTACTCTTAAACGAGTCGGTACAGTACAGGGTTATAGCAGCTATTGGGATGGCGCTTTTGCCGGTTGCCGTTTCACTTGCGAACTCGTCCTGCCCGACGGTCTTGAGGAAATCGGCCTCGGTGCTTTCCAGAATTGCCGCAACCTGTACGGCTCTCTGCGTCTGCCCGAAAAACTAAAGGCTATTGGCGAAGGTGCTTTTTCTGGCTGCCTCAATCTTACCGGCTCGCTTGAAATTCCTCAGGGCGTGTCCGCGATTCCTCACAACTGCTTCGACGGTTGCTGACTTGGCGGTACACTCAAGCTGCACGACGGCATTGTCACTATCGATGAAGGCGCGTTTGCAAACAACGGCTTCAAAGGCGAGCTCAATCTGCCCCGAGACCTCGAGGTAATAAGCCACAATGTATTCTACAATAATGATTTCTCGGGCGAACTCGTGCTGCCCAAGGGCTTGAAAACCATTGGCGACAGGTGCTTTGCCTACAACTGGCGACTCATGGGCACGGTAGAAATTCCTGAAAACGTGATCAATATCGGCGCGGGTGCATTTGCTCACTGCCGTAGTCTCGAGGGTGTGATTTTACCCGAATCTCTCGAAAGTATCAGCTACGAAGCCTCGTACAATGAAGACGGCGGTGCATTCCAGGGCTGCTTTAGCATGGGCAAAATAATCTGCAAGGGCGAAATACCGCCCTATGTGCAAGACGGCGCTTTCAACGGCGTTGCCAAAGATAATTTCACTGTCGAAGTTCCCGAACCGGCAGTAGGGCAGTATCAGATAGCCCCCGGCTGGCGCGATTTCAAGCGTATTTCGGCCCACCACGAGCTGGTATGCCGTCCCGCGGTGGCCTGCGCATTGAGCACCGAGCATAAGCAGACCCTCGTCATCGATGCCGAAGGCGAATGGGTACTCGACTCCAAACCCGAATGGTGCAGCCTCTCGCAAACTTCGGGCAGCAAGAAATCCGAAATTACCCTTACCATACACTCCTCATCTCCCACCGAAATCCGCGAAGGCGACGTTGTATTCCGCCTAAAGGGCAAAGACTATACCCACACCTGCCATGTCACCCAGTACGGCTACGAATATGGCGAGGACGAAATCCTCACATTGCAGAAAGCCACCAAGGGCAACAACGGCGGTATCAACATCGTAATCATTGGCGACGGTTATGATGCCAAAGAGATTGCTGCAGGCACATACCTCAAGGATATCAAAGAAGGTGTTGAACACTTCTTCGGCATCGAGCCTTATACCACCTACCGCGACTACTTCAATGTGTACACCGCATTCCCGCTTTCTACCGAGACCGGCGTGGGTTCGATCAACACTATCCGCTACAACCGCTTCAATACCACCTATACCGGTGGTGTAGGTCTGCGATGCGACTACGACGCTGTATTCGATTATGTAATGGCTGCTCCTACGGTATCGGCCCAGAATATCGACCAGACCCTCATTATCATCATCCCCAACAGCACTGACTACGGCGGTATTTGCCAGATGTGGGACTCGGGTGCGGCGATTGCATTCTGCCCCAAGAGCGACTACGGCTATCCCCTCGATTCACGCGGTGTGATGCAGCACGAGGCCGGCGGTCATGGTTTCGGCAAGCTCGGCGACGAGTACATCTACCACAATGCCTTTATCGATTTCTGCGGTTGCAACTGCTGCGGTCATGTTGATGAATTCAATTATGCAAAATCCCTCGGCTGGTACGATAACCTCGAACTCACCGGCAAGATGCACCAGGTAGGTTGGAGCCACCTCATTTTCGACCCGCGCTACAGCGACATCGTAGATATATACGAAGGCGGTTTCATGCACACTCGTGGCGTTTTCCGCTCCGAGCACAACAGCTGTATGAACAACGACATACCCTATTACAGCACTATCAGCCGTCAGAGTATCGTAAAACGCATCAAGGAATATGCCGGTGAATCATTCGATTTCGAAGAATTCGTCGCTCTCGACAAGCGTGGCCAGGCCGAAGCGGCTTCGCGCAGCACCGAGGAGGTAGGCCACAATAGAATCACTGAGTATTCTTATCCCCCGGTTATACATAAGGGTAGCCCGCTGTCGTCAAGAAAATCTAAAAAATAATTCAAGACATTCAACGATGAAACACAATATATATAAAAACTTGAGCGTTTTTCTATTGGCCGGCAGCCTGCTATCCTGTACTGCCGATCTGCCAACGGAACCCGACAATATTCCCACCGGAAAAATCGCTATGAATTTCAATATCTCACATCCGTCGCAATCTCGTGCCACTGAGACCGCCTTCGAGTCGGGCGACGAGGTCGGTGTATTCGTTGCCGAGGCGGATAAGATTCTTGAAATCGGTGGTAATACGGTCAATAACGAGGCCCTCACCTTCACCGGCTCGTCGTGGTCGGCAGCACACAAACTGTACTGGGATGCCGGTACATACAATGTCTACGCCTACTATCCCCGCCTCGCCGAGGTGTCGTCGATAAGCGACCTGCCTATTGAGGTCAGCACCGACCAGCGTGCCGTTGCCGACGGTACTATGGATGGTTACGAGGCTTCCGACTTCCTCTTTGCTAAGAGCCTCGGCGTGGTGGCATCGGCATCGCCTGTAGAGCTCAAATTCAATCATATCATGAGCAAGCTTTCCATAAGGATTGTCAAAGGCGAAGATTACGAAGGTGATATACCTCGGACTGCAAAAGTTTCTATCCACAATACCTTTACCCAGGCAACTGTCGACCTCGTGTCGGGTGTGGCCACAAGGGATATGCGCGGTACTCGCAAAACCATTATCGCACACCAGGACGGCCCAACTACTTATTCGGCAATCATAGTGCCTCAGCGACTTGAAAACCGACTCCCTCTGATCGAGATTGAAATGAACGGAGTTTCATTCCTATATGAGAGCAAGTTCCTTTTCAAGCCCGGCATACACCATATTGTCAACCTCGTGGTCGACAAGAACCCCGAACAGGTCAAGATCGAAGTCGGCGGTGAGATAACTGACTGGAATTAATAATCTTATAATTTAGTTTGAGAAGAAAGAGTCTTAATACAACAGTTCGGTAATTTTTGAGCAG
>LUJM01000074.1:0-4422 GCA_001689415.1 Bacteroidales bacterium M2
ACTTGAACCTTACGCTCCAAATGTACACATATCAACGAGTTGCAATTGGTTAACATTCGTGTGTAGCGAATTTGCAACCTAAATTTCTATATCCTCACGCAGCCGCTCGCCACGTGACCCAAAGGGATTCTAAGGGTATTGCAAAGTTAATGCTTTTTCCACTGATATTCAAGTCCGAGGGTTCATTTTAGAAAATTTTATGACCGGTTGTTAAAATATTATGGCCTCGCAACGAGACCGGCAATCAGTCTGGTGAAATCCGATATGTCGCCCCGGACGCTTGCATTTTCAAGAGCGGACATATATTCCCGACGTTTCTCTAACGGTACAACAGTCCATGGATAGCCCCCCGAGGCAAGCATGGCGTTAAGGATAAAGCGTCCCATACGTCCGTTCCCATCCATGTAGGGATGTATGAATACAAACATAAAATGCCCCAGCACGGCTCTTACTCTCGGATCAGGCTCCTCACTTATCAGTCGGAACAATTCCGGCATGGCGTCCGACACAGCGCGGGGATTAAGAGGAATGTGCTGTGAACCTCGAATATAGACCTGATTTGTGCGATACCCGATGAGGTCTGACGCTGTAAGAATACCGGCGGTGACAAACGGCATCCACATCTGGCGATACCATCGGGAATGATCTTCTTCCAAAACGCCGCCCGCATTTTGTCCCGCAAGTATCTTTCTGACCGACTCCTTTACCGACTGAAATGCCTGATAATAGCCACGCGCCACAAGTGCGCTCTTTTGTTCCTTGTCGTCACTGTCCGGTTTCCAATTGCCCGATCTAACCTTTTCGATAAGTTCTCTCGATACCTGATAGCCCTCTATGGAAAGAGAGTGATAGGCGTCTTCAAGATATTTTTCATCCACATGTTCGAGATACGATTCTATGTCGGCGACCGCTTCAGGAGTTTGCGGAAAATTTTCCAATACCTGTTCCCTCATTGTCGCCCACATCATTCTTATACGTGCCGCGTATGGCGATTTGGCATATATGGCTGTCGTGTCTGTCTCGGCAGAAAATGGGTTGTACTCAGAGACAGCATATCCAAAATCTCTCATCGTCAACAGTATCTCATCTGCAATAGCCCCTTTGCCGACACTCCGAAGCGCACCGATAATGCGTCCGGCTCTTGTCGTGGCTCCTTTATCAGTCAGAATCTTCAACAATTCGCTTGCGTTGTCGATCATCGACAGGCATATCCGTGCAGACATGGGGTCATTGGAATAATATGATGGGGAAGCGTATACTAATGCGGATTCAAGGCTATAGAGACGCAACCCATATATGGGGTCTACGACAATATTTTGTGTAAGTTCCGATTTAAGCGGAAGCAGGGTGTGGCCGTATGGAAGACTGACTATGTTATTGCTTGCTTTTGGAGATTTAAGAATCAACTGGCCCGGAACAGTGGTCTTGCCGGAATGGAAATCAAGTGAAGAATCGGCAGACAGACTCCAGTCAGAGCCGAAACGTGAATCGGCGTAGGCACGCACAAAATGCCAATATGACGTGTACCACACGGTGGTGTCGCCCTCGCTTCCCGGTCGTGAAGGAATATACCATCCCTTCATCACTTCCTGAAGCCATCCGTTTGCCAACAGACGGTTCAGATGGGTACGCGAAATGGCCTCCGTACCGCGCAGGATTAAATTTGGTTCTTTATCCTGAAGCTGCCGAAGCACCTCCAGCGAATCAGCCAGCAATTCTTGAATAGTCGCCATATTGTCACATCTTATTAGTCTTTGTTCAATGAGAGTTTCTCGTATTTATTAACGGATGATTGCTCGTATTTGTTGTTGCAGAGATACTCGTATTTGCTGCAAAGGTAATCATAATTGCCGAATTAACAAAATCTTATTCGGTTCATTATCGTATCTTCCCGTTTATCATATCAAGCTCTTATTTTGTAATCTCAATTGTTTCTCCAACGGTTGATACGATCCCGGATTTCAGCCTTCGGTAGTCGGGCGTTGATGGCGAATAATTCTTCAAGTCGGTCTGCCGCCATTGATGTCGATATGATGTCATGCCTGACCAACTCATCGAATATGAAGAGGATGCCATGCACCTCGATTGACTGTTCTTCTGCATAGCGTCTAAGCCGTCGGTCGCCCGTCAACATTGGTACGTTATGCTTTCTTGCGAAATAGCATACCGAGCAATCGGGTATGGAGAGATTGCCGGAAACTGACGAGTGTTCCTCAACAATTTCAATCACTTCATCAGCAGTGAATCCATCGACGGATATTTCCCCTCGGGCAACAAGTTCATCAAAAATTCTTCGCTGGTCGGCATCTGCAATTTCCGCCACCACTAAATCCACAGTGTGAATTTCGTATGGCAGCCTGCACATTTCTTCCAATAGACCTACCGAATGGAGGTCAATGAAGATATTTGTATCGTTGACTAATATCTTCATCGTTTATACAAGCTGGAGTTGTGATCTCACTCTGTCAACAGAGGTGTTGAGAAGCGATGCCGCCTTCGACAGCGAGATAATCTCATCGGCAACCGCGCGATATACCATCCTCACAAATCGGCCTGACGTCTCCGAGATAAAAAGCGATTTCTCGACTATCGCGTTGAAATCCGGGAAGAGCTTTTTCTTTTTAAGGTATCCCTCATATCTTCTTCCGGTTATCACTCCGAGTTCTTTCAGCGACAACATGATGGTATCTATCGAAGCACCATACTGTTTCTGAATATCGCATAATTCAGCCAATGAGATGTCATGGCGAGTATTGCCGAGGCGTCCTTTCAGCACCGATGACGGCACCAGCATTTCCGAGGCAAACACATTGCACAGACGTTCAATCTCTTTTACATCGTATCCTGCGGGAAGCCCGATAATAAGATGTCCGAGTTCGTGGAGCAGCGTAAAACGCTTCTCCTCCGAAGGCAGATTCCTGTTTACGACAATTACAGGTATATTGTCGTTGGCATAGCCGCTGAGACCTCCGAATGACTTGTTTTCGGAGATCTCGATAATCTTTATGCCGTTATCTTCAAATACCTCTATCACGTTTGAAATGCCGTCATGCCCGAGTCCGAGCATAGATCGCACCTCACCGGCATATCTCCTCACATCGTCAGCATTCTCCACATCTCTTTTTTCAAGGGTGTAATCAGTTCTGATTCCGCATAATTCCTCGATTTCGAGGTATCTTTCCAATTCCTCCCTGACTTTTTCGCGTATTGATGAGACTGCACGTTCCGATACTCCGGTCTTCTTGTTGAACATTATCTTGTCAACGGCGACGGTAAACGGACGGAAGAAATAATCCGGTTTCACTCCCAACGCCATACTGAAGGCTATCAGCATCCGGCTGTCTGGCATGGTCAGTCCCTTCTCGTACTTGTTTATGGCCTGACGGGTCACGGCGGGCTGAACTTCTTTCCCAAGTTCATCCATCGTAAGCCCTTTGATAAGGCGGGCTTGATTTAGCCGACGCCCGAATATGTTGTTTGAGTCTTTAGTCATATTGCAGAATCTTTTCAGTTGACAAAGTTACAAAATATTTCTCATTTGTAAACCATACAAGAGCATAAAAAGTTTAGACAATCCGTCAAGGTGGCCGACAAGAGGTTGAGCGGACTGCCGTGTTTGCGGCGTGATGCCGCCGCAACGTGACGGTGGACGAGCCACTGACACCTTGCGACCGCCTCGCGCCTAATGGCAACGGCGGGACACCGATAACCGGCAACGCCTCCGAGGTCTGCATCGGGGACGCTGCCTCACCTCTGAGACTTATTGCCGTTCCTCCGTGTTCTTTATCGCCGTTGCCTGATAAGGATTTTTACCGTCCGCTCAACCACTTGCCGTCCGGGAACTACGCCACTCGGCATAGACTGTGGCCGTCATCCTTCCTGCGTTGTCTGACAACCACAGACTACGCTGGTCGTGTCGCCCGGTACCATTTTACTATCAGTCAGTGGGGAATTTATTTTCATAGTTGATTATGCGACTGTCCGTTTTGCCGCTATTGCCTATTATTTGAGCGGCGATTTTCAATTCACCGTCCCGGAGTCGTGGCTCCTGTTCATTGTCCAATCAGCCAGCGATTTCACTTGCTTGCCATTGCTTAACGTGTGGCGAAAGGGATATTCTTTTGGCTTTGGAATGAAAAATCTCCACAGCTCCCTGCGGTCGGTAGTATTTTTAATCCCAAGGCCGAACATCCCCCTCTCTCCCGCCACACGCCCTTTGGGTGTCAAGCAAGCAAAACCGATGGTGATATACAAATAAAAAAACGTCGCAACGATGAAAACGAACAGCCACATAAATAGTCAAGGCAAAGCTTCAAGCCTCAGGTTCAACCAAATAAAAAGAACAATCCTTTGGTTGGCAGGGATATTCGGAGCAATAATAGGTCTGACCTTGTGGGCTTTCCTCCGACCGATATTCCGAGG
>LUJM01000074.1:4510-17860 GCA_001689415.1 Bacteroidales bacterium M2
CTATCCGTCAGTATCTTGACAGCCGTGCAGCGAGCGACACCCTTTTCGCTATCCGCTATGCCTCGCCGTCTAAATCCGTAGCCGAGTGCTGTCAGTATATACTCAACGAAGTCAAGCGTCAAGGCGTGTCGGTTCTGACCAACGATGAGGTGTATTCGCTTGCCTGTCATTACTTTGACGGCGATGTCAGCGCAGAGGAAATCGGCAAACCCATCAACTGCAAGGTAGTAATCTCCAAAGACCAACTTACCGAGGAAGACAAGGCTCAACTCAAGGAGCAGGCTATGTCAAGTGGAGCTGGAGGGATTCGAACCCTCGTCCAAACGCGGAATCAATGAGCTTTCTACGTGCGTAGTTTCAAGTTGATTTTCGAGCTGCGCCAGGCCTGAAACTACCAAACGCAGCCTTATCCTCTAAGATTTCGGCTTCCTCCCGAGGCTTCCGGAAGCCTATTTCCGATATTCCTGCACCGCCTTGTCGATTAGTCTCGGAAAAAGGACAATCGGGCGATGTCTTGTCGCTGCAACTGTTGCGGCGATTAAGCTGATCTACTGTACTTCAATCAAGCAGCAAGAGCGTAGTTATTTTCGCCATTTAGAATTGCTGAAAGCCTGATATTAAAGAGCATAGACTTCAAAGCTCTGCACGCTTACCCACCGCTTCTACACGCTGTCAAAACCGGTCAGCCCCGTTTTTTTGCGCCATAATCGATGGTTGTAGTCTGCAAATATATGGATTATCCGCCAAAGAACGTGCATTTTATTGATTTTTAACTACCGGATAAATCAGCTGACATACTACTGTGAATATTAAATCTGTTATTCCATTCAGTCGGTGATCATCACCTTAGCGACTTTACCTCTGTTATTGATTATGTATAATCCGGAACGGAGAGAACCGCGCGATATCTCCATACCTGACAGATTATATATTTTGCAGTCCGGTGGCAGCAAGTGGATTGAGGTCAGAGAAAGTGTATCCGTATCGCGGATAGTGGTTATTCCACCGGTCTGCCCTTTATGGAAGGCATGAGCCACGGTCTGCACCACATCATTTCCCGCCGAATCCTTGCATATGAATCTAAGGTCATACCATTTGTCGGCATCAAGCTTGTCATGAGGCACTGAAACTTTGCCATATCCATCATTGATGTACTGGTTGTATTCCAGCGGCGTCCACAAATCTTTTTCATGCTCGGAAATCTGAACCAGCGGAGTGGTTCCAGGCGAATGCTCTATAATAATATGTGAATTTCGAGTTGCGTCTTGCGTCAAATTGCCCGAAGCATCCCTGAGTTGCCATCTGTAGACCTGTGAATACACGTTATCCAATGAAGTATTGTCGATCATGACCCGGAGGCTGGAAGAATAGCTGTCGGAATATGGCATTTCCACATATATGTCGTAAAGTCCGGAGACTGCATTATCATTAGATGTCCACGCTATAAAATCGAAGCTGTCGGCTCCCTCTGCTATCGTTTCTCCATTGAATCTGACAGTTATTTTAGCAGGCAACAACAGATTGCCCAGACACGGAAACAGACACGAAGTATCGAAATAGATTAGATTTTTATCCTGCCATTCATCATAGGAAAGGCTATATGAGAAACCTACAAGCGGAGCCTCGTTATAAAACTCCATATCTTCCCTGTATTCAAGGCATAGAGGATAATCCGCGGGGAAGAAGAGTTCATAGTCATTTTCGTCGCTTCGTGTATATGCCGGAGGTATGCACCACATGTGCCCATCGGTATCGGTATATATCCATGGCGAAGTCATTGTGCTGTACTGCCGGTCGTATTGGATGTTCCCTTCAGAATCTGTCCACTCATTGTCGGTATACGAGTAACCGCCTATGCCTGCAAATACAAAATTCCATCCGTCATCCGGGCTGCTCTGTTCCTTGAGAACCGGAGCGTTGATATACACGGGAAGGTTCCTGCTTTCGGCTTTCATGTCGAATGAATATGCCGATACAGGCATAGTCATGGTAGGTGTGCCGTTCCATACTGTCTGCGCCGTTATCCCCCCGACACTGGCATCATCTTTCTGGCCGGCAAGATTGCCGGCGAACCTCATATGAACAGGCTCATTGTATAGTTCAGCTCCGTTGTACATGCATCGTGAGTCATCAAAAGGACCATCCGATGTAATGAAATTGATGTATGTGGCCTTTGAATCGGCTGCCACATTATTTACCGATAAAGTCCATTTGTCGGAAAGATTGTTGACAAAAAACTCTTCATAGCAGATATTAATCATCATCCGTACCAGAGGATAGCTTCCGTCCTTGCGTTTCAGTTCCCGGTAGTACATCATGCTGAGTTCGCCGGTTTCATCTTTAAGATTGTCGTACGGAATCTGACTGCCGTCGGGATAGAAAAACTTGCAGCTCAACTTGTTTTTGGCATCCGACTGTGTGAACACGTAAGTCATGTCTTCCGATATTTCGATGTCTTCCGCAATCACATAGCTGTCATAGAGAAAGGTATGTTCATCGTCGGGGTCAATATTGTCGGGACGTATGTCGGAGCGCAGTATAAGGTCATATCTCCCTTTGGGCACCATCAGTTCCCAGCCGAGTCCTTCCTCAATCATGTATTCATCGGGATATGTGGCCCAGTCGCAAAAGCCGCAATAGTATTTTCCGTCGGGCTGATATACTATCACTTCTTTAGGTTCATATGTGAACCCGGCGGTAGCTTCCTCTTTTACCTCAAATTTTATTTTCACCCAGTCGGAAGAATCCTCTTCATCATCCACCCGTCCCGCCACGTTAAGATTTGCTGCAACGGGATGGATTACGCTCGTCTGCTTGCCCGAAGTAGAACCCGTGGCTTGCGTGGAACCTGTGGCCGAAGCCACAACCACAACAAATAAAAAGAACCAGAATCTCATCATACATATTTTTTATGTTCAACGGCGGCAAATTTATCGGGAGGGACGCGGACTTCAAAATTTACATGGGGCATAATAGGGGTACAAGGGGTGACACATGGCGTACAGGCCTGTGTGTATGCCTGAAGCGTGTTGTCCGTTGTGGTAAAGTTGAATATATTTGTGTGTATGAAAACTATAAAATTTCTGCTGTGTGTTTCGATTATGATTATTTCCGGCTGTGGCGTGCGGCCGGAATCGGATTCGCTGTATCGATGGAGGCGGATTCATCCGGCAGCAGATTCGATTGTCTTTGCGCTGGAAGATGGTTTCGTGAATTCTGTTCCGGATTCTCTCCTTTGGCCGTTGCTCGACAGTCTGAAGAATACGACGGTAGAAAGAGATGCCGAAAATCAGCATAGAAGCAGGGTGTTGTTCTGGAAGGCGAGAATTGCCAACCGAAGAAATATAACAGGGAGGGATAGCGTGATAAGAGACCTGACAGATGCGTTGTCGCTATGCGATACGGCTACATATGAATACGACTGTTCGCGCATTCGCTATCTGCTTGCTCTTGTGGCCGAGTACGATCCTCTGGTAAGATTCAGGAGTCTTAAAAAACTCGACAGATATTATTATTCTTCGGGCGATGACATGATGACAGCTTCCGTGAGAGTGGATATAGGCCATATCATGGGCGAAATAGGTTATTACGACCGCGCATTACAGTATTATAGAGAGGCTGACAGCATCTATCGACGTATAGGCATGGAACCGTATGTCAGAAAAAACACATTGAATATGGCCAACGCCTTGGTAGCTATGGGGGATAAGAATGCGGCACTGGCAATTGTCGATTCTCTTATGAATGACAAAAGTCTGTCGCTGTCGCCATCGTTTCATACCAACCTCCTGCGTGTGGCATATATGGCTTCGGGCAATGCTGATTATCTGTATGAAGCCGAACGGTATATCGACAGTATTAATCCCCGGTCGCTCGACCGGCTGCCAGTCGAGTTTTATCTGTCGCGATATTGTGCGGACACCGATGATTCCGCAGGAATGAGAACACATACACAAAGGATGGAGGAATGTTTCGATTCTGCGGCGCATGGCTTCTATTATCCGGAAATGCTTAAAATCATGGCTCTGACACACGACATATATGGCGGGCGGGACACGGCCTTGTCGTTATACAGGCAATATATTGCGGCAAATGATTCGGCCCGTCTGGTGGAAAGAGTGAAAGAAATAGCCAATGCGGAAGCCCGGAGTTCCATCCTTAAATACGAATCGGAAATGCGCCACGCGCATAAAATCAAAAGTCTGCGGTTATGGATAATCATATTGCTGCTTTTAATACTCATTCTGGCGGTAGTGTGCATTTACATCTATAGGCAGCGCCAGCACAGGCTCACAATTGTGAGGTACGATACCGAACTGGCGCATAACAGACGCCGCGTGGTAGCCCAGGAACTTGCCATGACAGAAAAGGACAATGTATTACAGGAGGTATTGGACAATCTGGACAGTCTTAAGGACAAAGGAATTATATCGGACAATATTTGTCATGAACTTGAGAACAGCATAAAGCTCCATCTGAGCGGACGTCAGAACTGGGATTATTTCATAACGGTGTTCAATAAGGTGTGTCCTGCATTCGTGAACACGCTGATGCTTAATCATCCTGCGTTGACAGAAGGCGACGTGCGGCTTGCGGTATATATTCGCGCGGGACTTACATCGAAACAGATTGCACAGATGCTTCTGCTGCAGCCCGACTCTGTAAAGAAAAACCGTCAGCGCCTGCGCAGGAGAATGAACCTTACATCCTCGGAGTCTCTTGAAGAAGTGTTGTACTCGATTTCCCCGACATAGATCTGGAGTGATACATGAGCATCTCTATAGACTGGTTTTCGCCGACAATCGCGCACAATTTCCTTATAAAATTTTGGCATTGGCAAAAATTGCTTATTTTTGCTGATGGAAGTGCCGGCGAGGCATTTCAGCAATCTAATACTAACCCGCAATCAAGGAAAAGAATCTATGGCTAAGGTCCACGGAGCCGTTGTGATCGACGGCAAACGCTGCAAAGGCTGCGACTTGTGCGTGGTGGCTTGCCCCACCGACGTGTTGCTGCTTCAGCCAAAGGAAGTGAACGACCGCGGCTACCACTATGCGTATGCCGCCAATCCCGACAAGTGCATAGGGTGTGCCGCCTGTGCCACCGTGTGCCCCGATGCATGCATCGAGGTGTACCGCGTGGTTGAGCGTCCCGCCTGAGGCGGCACAGAACATGTGCCCGCAGGCACCACCAACCAATCCCCATCCTACCCCCTCACCCTACCCCTAAAAATGGAAGCAGAAGAAGTAAGATTAATGAAGGGCAACGAAGCCATAGCCCACGCCGCAATCCGCTACGGCGTCGACGGTTACTTCGGTTATCCCATCACCCCCCAGAGCGAAGTTCTCGAGACTCTTGCCGAGCTCAAGCCCTGGGAAACCACCGGCATGGTCGTGCTCCAGGCCGAAAGCGAAGTGGCGGCCATAAACATGGTATACGGCGGTGCCGCCACGGGCAAAGCCGTGATGACATCGTCGTCGTCGCCGGGCGTGAGCCTCAAGCAGGAAGGCATTTCCTATATCGCCGCCTCCGAGCTGCCGGCACTGATTGTCAATGTAATGCGTGGCGGTCCCGGACTTGGAACCATCCAGCCTTCGCAGGCCGACTATTTCCAGGCTGTCAAAGGCGGCGGACATGGCGACTACCACCTGATTGTGCTGGCTCCCGCTACCGTGCAGGAGATGACCGACTTCGTGGCCCTCGGCTTCGACCTGGCCTTCAAATACCGTAATCCGGCAATGATTCTGGCCGACGGCGTCGTGGGGCAGATGATGGAGAAGGTCGTGCTGCCTCCGCAGCGTCCGCGCCGCACCGAGGAAGAGCTGCGCGCTCAATGTCCCTGGGCTGCATGCGGCAAAGGCGACCGCAAGAACCGCAATGTGATCACTTCCCTGGAGCTGGACTCCGCCAGGATGGAAGAGAACAACCACCGCTTCCAGGCCACATACAAGCTCATTGAACAGAACGAGGTGCGCTACCAGACCTACTACGCCGACGATGCCGACTATCTCATCGTGGCATTCGGATCGGTGGCCCGCATATGTCTTAAGGCTATCGAGGAGGCGCGCGAGGCCGGAATCAAAGTGGGCATGCTGCGTCCAATCACCCTATGGCCTTTCCCAAAGACACAGATTGCCGAACTCGCCAAGAGCGTACGCGGCATCCTCACCGTGGAACTCAACGCCGGCCAGATGGTGGAGGACGTGCGCCTGGCCGCTCCTACCACCCCCGTGTACCATTTCGGCCGCATGGGCGGCATAGTGCCTAACCCCGGCGAAGTGCTTCAGGCACTGAAGGAACACTTCCCGGAACTTGCCTAACCTCTATGTTCGTTCACCAATGACTACTGAAGAAATTATCCAACCTCAGAATAAGGTTTACTCGCGCCCGAGGCTTCTCGACGAGCGCGACACCCACTACTGCCCGGGCTGCAGCCACGGCGTGGTGCACAAAATCATCGCCGAGCTGCTCGACGAAATGGGACTCGAGAACAAGACCGTGGGCGTTGCTCCGGTCGGTTGCGCCGTGTTCGCCTACAACTACATCGACGTCGACTGGGTCGAGGCAGCCCACGGACGCGCTCCCGCCGTTGCCACCGCCGCCAGCCGCCTGAATCCGCAGAACCTGGTGTTCACCTATCAGGGCGACGGCGACCTCGCAGCCATCGGCACTGCCGAAACCATCCATGCGGCGAACCGCGGCGAGAACATCGCCATGATATTCATAAACAACGGAATCTACGGCATGACCGGTGGCCAGATGGCACCCACCACACTGCTGGGCATGAAAACGGCCACCACACCATATGGCCGCACCGCCGAGCTAAACGGCTATCCGCTGCCTATCTCCAATATTCTGGCGACACTCGACGGCACCTGCTATGTGACACGCCAGGCCGTGCACACACCCGCAGCAGTGCGCAAAACAAAGGCCGCCATCAAAAAAGCATTCGAGAACGCTCTGGCAAAACGGGGAACCTCGGTGGTGGAAGTGGTTTCCACCTGCAACTCCGGATGGAAACTCAGCCCCGCCAAGAGCAACGAATGGATGGTGGAGCACATGTTCGAGAAATATCCTCTGGGCGACCTCAAGACTCCCTCCGAAGAACCTAAAAACTGAACACCATGAAAGAAGAAATAGTAATCGCAGGCTTCGGCGGGCAGGGTGTGCTCTCCATGGGTAAGATTCTGGCATACGCCGGCCTTATGGATGGCAAGGAAGTGACCTGGATGCCATCCTATGGCCCCGAGCAGCGAGGCGGAACGGCCAACGTGACAGTTATCGTATCCGACAATGCCATCAGCAGCCCCGTACTCGACACTTTCGACACCGCCGTGGTGCTGAACCAGCAGAGCCTCGACAAATTCGAGAGCAAGGTGAAACCCGGCGGCACTCTCATCTACGACCCCTCGGGCATTCATCGCCTGCCTTCGCGCACCGACATCCGCGTGATTCCTGTCGATGCAATCACCGCATCCATCGAACTCAAGAACTCCAAGACCTACAATATGGTCCTTCTCGGTGCTCTTCTCAAGTGCCGGCCGATTGTAGGCATCGACGCCGTAATCCGCGGCTTGCGCAAAACCCTTCCCGAACGCCATCACCATCTCATCCCTCTCAACGAAGAAGCTCTAAGGAAGGGTATGTCGCTGGTCGACTGAGATATTCCTGACCACGCGTATCGATGACCGACCGCACGGCACGGCGACTCGCAATATGCATAGTGGCAGCCACGGGATTGTTCGTGGCTGCCTTTGCTGTATTCAGACTTGCCAGCCGGCGTGAGCCGCATGTCGAGGTGGACCGGACTCTCTATCCCGTGGCGGGGCTGGACATCTCGGCTCACAACGGGTTTGTGGACTTCGACAGCGCCGCCGCCGCAGGCATTGATTTCGTGTATCTGAAAGCCAGCGAAGGCAACACATTCCGCGACACCACTTTCCGAAGCAATTGCCGGCGTGCCCGACAGGCCGGCATGGCCGTGGGCGCCTATCACTTCTTCCGCTTCGACTGCGACGGGCGCCGCCAGGCCATGAACCTGCTTGCCGCCACAGACTCGTGCCGGCTTACATTGCCGCTGGTAATCGACATCGAAGAGTGGGGAAACCCTGTGGAGGTGGCCACCGACGTTGTCATCGGCCGCCTGCAGACCATGGAAGCCATGCTCCGCGGCGCCGGCCACCGCGTGATGTTCTACACCAATAAGAACGGCTACTGGCGCTTCGTGCGTCCGGCGTTCCCCGAGCCTCCACATCCTCTGTTGTGGATATGCTCCTTCACCGACCCTCCTCTGGCAGGAGGAAACTGGGCGCTGTGGCAGCACAGCCATCGGGGACGCGTGCCGGGGGTGCCGTCCGCTGCCGATCTGAACACCTTCAACGGTTCCTATGCCGAATTCCTCGAATTCCTGAATCACTGAACCTGACAACCCGCAATTTCATAAAACTTCTAAACAACAACTGATTCCATGAAAAAACTTATTCTGAGCACCCTGGCTGTGCTCGCCGCAATGGGCTTGCATGCCCAGCTGCTGAAGGTGGAATCGATGGAACGCGTCCGCCTGCCGCAAGGCGTCCGCGCCGAGCAGGCAATACTCAGCCCCGACGGTAATTCCATCGCCCTCTCCGACCTCGACGGCAGTCTCAAGGTTGTGGACCGCCGCAGCGGCACAGCCCGCACAATTTCCCGCACAGGCTCTATGATGGATCTCGCCTTCACCGCCGACGGCATCGTATTCCGCGAAGCCTCCACCGACGGGCAGCGCCGCCGCCATGTGGCCGTGAAATCCTACCGCCTTTCCGACGGCCGCACCACCGAACTGGTGGCTCCCTCGCGAAATCTCCAGACCGTGGCCGTAGGCTCCGATGGCTCCGTACTGGCTGTGGAATCCGGCCGCATGTATGCCGCCGGCAACGCAGTGTCGGCTGAAGCCGTACGCCCGGTTCCGAGCATCGATCACGGACTTCTGTATCTCAACTACGGCAGCACGCGCACAGCTGTGTGCCCGCTCGGCACCGACGGCATGAGCTATCTGTGGCCATCGGTTTCGCCGGACGGCAACAGCCTGCTGTTCTTCGCCGCCGGATACGGAACCTATACCTGCAGTCTCGACGGCAGCAACCTCAGGCATCTGGGATGGCTTTACGCCCCCGTATGGTACGACAACAGCACTGTGGTGGGCATGCGCACCGCCAACAACGGCGTTGTCACCACCGAGGGCCACATCATCGCCACGGCAGCCGACGGTTCCGCCAGCCAGACACTTACCGAAGACAATCTCATCGCCGTGCTGCCATCGGCCACTCCCGGGCAGATTTCCTTCACCACGACAGAGGGCGAAATGTATATCATGAACGTTAAAAGCATAGCCCGATGAAAACACTCCGACTCTTTCTTGCGGGCGCTGCAGCCCTGATGTGCGCCGCCACAGCATCTTCCGCACCCATCAATCCCGCCGAGACCGACATCGAGACCCTGCGCATCTACATCAATCCCGGCCACGGATCGTGGACCGGCGGCGACCGCGCTCTGCCTACCATCAAGCACGGCCCGTATAATTCGACTGCGCCCGACACCACCGGATTCTTCGAAAGCAACACGAATCTCTGGAAATGCCTCAGTATGGTAGACAAACTGCGCGAATACGGACTCAAATTCGACGGCACCCTCAACCAGGTCAATCCCAACCCGGCACGTCGCGGCCCGGCGCTCGACATGCGCAACAACATCGTGATGAGCCACGTGAAACTCGGCCCGTATCCCGTAGGTTCGGGCGATGCCCACGCCTACAACCGCGACCTTTACGAGATTGCCTGCGAGGTGGAACGCAACAACTTCGACTTCTTCATTTCTGTGCACTCCAACGCCCACACCGACGGCTCCAACACCAACTACCCCGCACTGTTCGTGCGCGGTGAGAACCGTACGGCTTCGGTCGAAGGTTCCGACGATGCCTGCCGCGTGTTCTGGCCGTTCGCATTCCAGGACGAACACCAGACTTGGAGCACCTACTCCATGACCAATCCTGCCCTCTACTACGACATCGACTTCCAGCATGGCGACTACGCCATAAACAACATCGACGGCAAGCAGTACAAGGGCTACTACGGTGTTCTGCGCCACGGCGTAATCGGCTTCCTGTGCGAAGGATACTTCCACACCTACCAGCCGGCACGCCACCGCGCCATGAACATGGACGTGTGCCGCCACGAAGGCATCGGCTATGCCCATGGCCTGGCGGCAATCTTCGGCATTCCCACCGAAAGCTACGGCGAGCTGTACGGTATCGTGCGCGACCGCCACGAACGCTTCCGCCATACCTATTACAACTGCTCGGCTTCGTCGTATGACGCCATGAAGCCCATCAACAACGCCGAGGTCGTTCTCTACAAGGGTGGGCAGGAAATCAGCCGATACACCACCGACGACGAGTTCAACGGCGCTTTCGTGTTCACCGGTCTCGAACCAGGCAACGACTACACCGTGGCCGTGACTGCTCCGGGCTACAAACCCGCCCACGAGGATTTCTGCGGTCCTTTCACTGTGGAAGCGTCCAAGACCACCTATCCGCGCGTGTATCTCGAAAGCGAGGACTATGTGCCGCCGGCTGTCAGCTACTCCGACTATCCCGATGAGGCCGCCGGTGCCGATGGCATCCTGGCCGCACCTTCCTATGCTTTCAAGCGCGTGTTCACCGACAAGACCATAACCGCACTCAAGGACAAGACCGTGCGCCGCCTCATCGTGCGCGACCGCTACATCTACGTTCTGGCTCTCGATGCAGAGAACAACCCCACCGTAGTGGTGCTCAACTCCGACAACCTCTCGCAGATAGCCCAGGTATCGACCGAAGGCTGCGAAGGCACCGAATATGCCCTCAGCGACATCCAGGTGACCAGCGACGGCCAGCTGATAGGCTGCTCCATGGAGCTCTGCCACCTCACCGATGAGGAAGTAGAGGAGGGCGAGGAACGCGGCGTATGCAACATCTACCGCTGGACCAACGACGACAACGGCGTTCCCTCCGGTGCTCCGCGCATCTGGTTCACCACAATGATGACCGGCAACCTCTTCAAGGCATGGACCGGCCAGAGCATGGCCTACACTGGCACCCTCCAGGAAGGACGCATGCTGCTGTCATCAGCCTCGTGTTACTACAACCGCAAGATATTCTTCACTATAATCGACATCGTCGACGGTGCCAAATCTTCCGAAGGCTACTCCAACAAGAGCGATGTCTGCGATTATTTCAACGTCGACGACCTGCAGGATTTCACCTTCACCATCTCGCCGCTTAGCTCGCAGAGCTTCATCGCCAACAGCACCCATGCCCTTGCCCGCCAGTACACCATCAACGACATGGCTCTGGAGACCGAACTCTCCGAAGCCATGAGCCCCAAGGCCTCCGGTCAGGCCGGATTCTTCCGCTTCGCCGGCCATTCCATGATGGTTGCCCCCGCTGTCGACGCCGACAGCAAGAACATCGGTCTGCGCCTGCTCGACATAACCGACGGCCTGGACAAAGCCCGTCTTGTGGAGACCACCAACACCGAGCTTAAGGCTTCCGAGGGAATCGCTGCCGCAGCGGGACGCACCGAGGTGGTACGCGACGAGGAAGACCGCGTCACAGCCGCCTACATGCATCTCTATATCCTGCGTCCGGGCGGCAAAATAACCCGCATGACCACCAAGGGTGTGGAACAGCCCGTGGAAATACCCGCCTATGCATACAATCCCTCAATCGGCGAATTGTCCGGAGCGAACGGCTATAATATTTCCTTCAGCCTCACCGATGCCGCCGACGTGTTCCTGCGCCTGCGCGACAAGACCGCCGGCACCGTGGTCGACCTTGATGCCGTTAGCCTCGAGAAGGGCGAAAACAGCCTGCCTGTATACTCCAACAATATCCCCGAAGGTGAATATGAAGTCGATATCGTTGTCGACAACAAGGCTGTTGCTGGTGTTAAGGAGCTGTTCCGTAACGAAATAGAAAGCTCTGGTGTGGCTGTGGACTGCAATCCCGCCTCACCGTTCTTCGGCAACGCATACTTCACCATCAAGGCCGGTGAACGCGGCGTGATGCAGTACGACCCCATGTTCACTCCCGCCACCGAAGCTCCCTACCAGAGCGGAGGATGGGACCTCAGCATCGGCGGCTCCTGCTTCCGTGCCAGCACATTGGCCGACGGCACACTGCTGGTATCCGACTTCGGCGACAAGCAGGGCGGCATATACGTAATCGACCCCGCCAACCCCTCCACACCCCGCTATTCGATGTTCGAAGGAACACAGAATCCTGCCAGCGGTGAATGGACCAACGCACAGGGGCAGGTTATCGGCGGCTCCACCTCCGACATGTGCGCCTTGGGTAGCGGAGAGAACCAGGTTCTCTACTCCTTCCAGGAGGACTATCCCTCCGACTACTCGCTCAGCATGGTAAGCTACAACATCGGCACCGCGCACACCATCTCCACAGTACCCGATGCCACGTATCCCGAGCTGAGCCGCTATCTGCTCAACGGCAACGTAAACGTCGTAGCCCGTCCGCAGGCATTGTTCCTGAGCCAGACCCGCGGCAGCGGCAACAACACCGCCAATGTTCCCGTGGTGCTCATCGCCGACTACGACCAGAACATTCTCTTCAACTCCGGTAACGACTGGGAGACCCTCGGCGGCGGCGACGGCGCTCTGGCTGTCAATGCCGACGCCACACTGATGGCCGTTACCGACGTGGCGCAGAATGTGCATATCATGCGACTGAACTGGGAGGCCGGTTTCAAAGCCGAACACATCTATTCCTTCCCACTGGGCTCCGACACCAACACCTACCAGATGGCATTCGACCCCGCCGGTCGTCTGTTCGTGGCCAACCGCGCCTTCACGGCAGCGTATGCCGTGCCTCAGCCCGAAAGCCAGGCCATAACCGAAACCGGACTCACTTTCAAAGCCGTATCTGGCGTCGAGGACATCACCGTTGATACCGACAACAGCGTTGTGGAATACTACAACCTCCAAGGCATCCGCATGGATAGCGACAACCTTGCCCCCGGCATATACATCCGCCGCCAGGGCGACACAGTCACCAAAGTGAGAATTTAACCCCGGCCACTCTTACATCTGGAAGAGATTCCATATTAATAACACCACCCCAAAAGTCGACCAGAACTTTTGGGGTGGTGTTTTATTTGGTGCCGCTATATTCGATATGGTTTTCAAATGGTTTTCTCCTAAACGGAAAACCATGTCTCAATCCTATCTGCCTTACAATCAAAATCATTAGTGTCCACTAAAAAATCAAAAGAATTCATTGAAATTCAATTTGTTATTATTACTGTCCGCTAAACTTTTTTT
>LUJM01000075.1:0-2231 GCA_001689415.1 Bacteroidales bacterium M2
TCCCACGGGGTGGTATTGAAGCTGTCTTCAACGACCACGAGGAATTTGTGGGCTTCGTCACTTTTGGCGGTGTAGTTGAGGCGGAAAGTCTTGCTTTCAAGAAGCACACGGTCGTTGTTGACCAGCACCGGGCCGTCAACGAGTTTTAGCGAGCCTTCTCCGTCATACTGGAAGTAGCGGATTGTGTAGAGGGTGTTGGCATAGTTGCCTTCGGGCTTTATCTCGAAGCGCAGTTCGACGGTCTGCCCTTTGGCGATTTTGTCAGCGTATGGCATCACCTCCACCGTGAAGGGATAGGACTGTTGCACATCGAGATCGTCGGAGCAGGATGTGAGTAGCACAGCGATTGCACATACTGCAATCAGGAACCCGAAAAAGCGGGTCTTGGTAAGGCGGATTTCGCCGATACGGGAAAAGAAATTTGTAGTCATAATTTGAATTTGGGTTTAGTGGAAATTTTAGGATTGAGCGATTGTAGGTAATCGTTCAAATCCTTGTGATTGGGATAGAGTGCCGATTTATCCATGACCTTGTTGCCGAACTCACGTTGAAGTCTGGCGAAGGCATTGCGTCCGGCTACATCGTTGTCGAGATAGCACAGTATCAGAGGATACCCGGCGAGTATAGGGACAGACTTTCCGATGTTAGCAACGGAGTTCAGCACTACTGAATCGTTGCCCTCGTTAAGTCCGAGGCGTTCCGCCGAAAGGAAGTCGATAAAGCCCTCGAACACATTGCAACGCGGATTATTACCGGCTATATGTGTGATGCTCTTGGGCGGGTAACTCCCTTTGAAAAAAGCGTTTCTCAGTTCAAATCCGAAAGCGTTGTTCTCAAAACCGATGGCATAGTACCGTTTGCCATGAAGGGTGTAATCAACTTGTACACAGTAACGTCGGGCTATATCGTCGGGTATGCCTCTTTCGGCAAGGTAGCGTAGCAATGCCGGGGAGTCCAGCCGTGACACAGTGACATTCTCAAATGTCGGTTCTTCGGCAAAATATTGTGGCTTGTAGGGCATCGCGACAGGCATATTCATTGTTTCGGCGATATATCTTGCCTGCTCAACAAATTCGGATCTGCCTGACAGTTCTCCGGCGAGAGTGAAAATGTCGCCCCCTTCGCCTGTGCCGAAATCATACCATAAGCCTTTGCGCGGATTGACATGGAACGAGGGTTTTCTCTCGTTGCGGTACGGGGCATAGAACCACAGACCTTTGCTGTCGCGCCCCGTCGGCTCATAGCCGAGGTGGTGCAGGAAATCGACAAGCGAAATCTGCTTAATGTCATCTATATTCATAGGCGCATACCACGTTTCGGCTTTGATACTTCCGGCTCCTGTCTGACTTCAACCTTCCGGATTGCTGACATCTGAGCCGCTATATACCTGTTCAGTTCCGACATATTGCACGAGCCTGTCAACTCATACGCGAGGTCATAGATTCCACCGTATGCGCCGGACTTTGTATCGCGCCATTGATTGGTGTCGATATTTACAACCATCGTCGGCTCTTGCTTTGAATCATACGGAGCTTTGTAAATCCGCAGACTGCCGTCGGCTGCAACCGGGTGTTCCTGACCGAGAGCCTTCATAAAGTCGGTGAGCTTCACCTTCTTTATGTCGAGGTCGATAATCGTAGGCTGTTGCGGGCGACGCGCCGTTGCCGAAAGTTCCTTGCCCTGCTCATACTCATTCATATATTTGAGAATGAAGTCTCTTGGATTCATATATAGCATCGGATTCATCTTCAGGGCGGCAAGGTCGATTATGTCGCCGGTCTGGTCAGTGGCGTGGTCATACCATTTGTTGGTGGAGGTATTGACAACCAGCATCGGCTCAGGGTCATCGCGTTGCGGGGCATAATACAGTTTCATATCCTCAAAGGACTTGACAGGCTTCTCTCCGAGAGCATCCATAAATTCCGTAAGAGGAATATTGCGGATGTCTTTTTCAGTGTATCTCATAGCCATTACTCGATTATGAATTTGATACCTATACCATAGGTCGTATGGTATATCTGCACATCACTCCCGAAAGTGAAACGCTCCTTGATATTTGCGGTCAGGGCGATTTTGTCTGACAGGTAGAAATCCGCAGAGAGCGTGAGCGCACCGCCATAGATAAAGTTGTCGCCGTCGTGGAGCGTAGAACCGTCGGACAAAACCGACTCGCCCCAGTTCACTGTTTCGTAGCCACCGAGTGCCGACACGCCGCCGTAGAGGTGGAAGGT
>LUJM01000075.1:2360-5744 GCA_001689415.1 Bacteroidales bacterium M2
TATAAAATCCATCTGCCATATCAGCCTTGATTTCTACCGCAGACATTCCGGGGAGGCATCGCTGGGCAAATGCCTTCCCTCCGCAGAGGGAAAACATTGCCACAGCGAAGATTGCAAGAATCTTCTTCATAAGGCTTATTGGATTGAAAGTTCATCAATTACGTTGGCTCTCACAATATCCTCGTTCTCGACCACGAAAGACTGGTGTCTGCCGCCTTCCTTTTCGGCGATTTCGATGACAAGCTGCTTGTCATCGGGAATGGTGAATTTCTCCAGAGCAAAGACAGTTCTTTCGGAGGATTTGCCGTGTACCACCGTCACATAGTTCTGGGCGCGGAGCGGTTCAAGTACCTGCTCCTGCATAGCAGTCCGCTTGATAACCTTCTTATCCACAATCTTGAAGCTGACATAATCGACATCGAAAGGAATGTTGGAGGTGTTTTTCAGTTCGGTGTGGAAATAGAGAAGCCCGTTGTTGGCATAGATTGATTTCAGGAGAAACTGCACCCCGAAACGCTTTGAGCCTATATGCTTGATTTCGCGCTTATTCTGCTTGTAGATGCTTTTCATAATCAGCTTGACAAGCATAGGTGACTCGCTACCTAACTTTTCGAGGTAGATTTCCTGCGCATTGTTGGGACGGTTCACTGTCTCGCCGTCATGGAGAAAGTCGGTCATCTCGATATTGAGCAACAGCGGCTCTTTGGCGAATTTTACGTTGAATGAATAATATGATCCGTCCTCGGTGATTACCGACAGGTTTGTTTCTTGCTTGAAAGATTTGAAGGCTGATTTGACACGCAGCACATTCTTCGCACCGTCGGCTAATCCGGCGACAAGGTTTTCGTTACCCAAGTCGCAATAGACTATTTCCGAGGGAAATATGATGTGCGTAGTCTTTTCGTAGCAGACTTCGAGAGCGTGAGGCGGTATCATCCGGTCGAAGCCGACCTTGCGGGTCAGACCGTCAAACTTGTCGCCGTCGGTGTAGTTGCCGCCGTACACATTGATGTCGTGTTCTGCTATCTGAGTGGCAACCTGTTCCGTGCCAGACGGCACGTTATTATCGGTATTTTTAACCGATTTTGTTCCGGCAAAAGCCGTAGTAGCCATTGCTATAACGGCAATAAGCGAAAGTAAAAAGAGTTTGTAATTCATTGAATTGTGGATTTAATGGTGAATAATCATATATCTTCCGGCTGGTGGAGCATCACACGGTAGCCTGCTTTGAGGTGGACTTTGACGGTTCGCAGTTTCTTGGTGAGATACTGGCTGACACCGTTTATCAGACCTCTGCCCACATCGGAGGCAATCTGCGCCCCGGTATTTGTGGAAATGTTTATAGAGCTTCCCATCGTACTGCCCATATTGGCACCTATCTCGTGCAGCGCGTCACTCTCCATTGACTGCGGGATATTGATACCCTCCTGTCCGTCGGAGTCATATACCTGCAACTCAACATCGTAGATTGAGCCTTCGCACTCTATGGAGGAAATCTCTATTTCCAGTCTTTCGCCCTGCACCCTTGCAGAGCCGACAACGGTGGTGTTACGCGGTATCAGTCGGTTGCCGACCCACATCGGTTCGGAGGTTCTCAGCCTGACACTCTCGCCGTCAACAACGCTCTGATTACCTGCCACCACTGCGGCGATGGTATTCTTGGCAGTCGCCCTCATTGTACCCACCGAGGTATTGAAGCCCCTGACGGTTGATGTCTGACCGAGCGTGGATACCACATTTCTATTGACCTGCGCCACCGGCTGCACATCCCGTTTGCCCTTTTCTTCGGCGGGTTGTGGCGGCGCATAATTGCCTCCGTTGCCCATATACTGTGCCGCCAACTGATACGAGCGTTCCATCAGCTCCATTTCATCAGGTTGTGCCGCCTGTTGCTGTGCCATAGCGTTCTGCGCCTCCAGTTCGTCAATCCGTGCCTGCAACTCTGCGACTTCCTGCGTCTGAGTGTTCTCCGGGATATAGAAATCATTGAGAGAAGCCTGCACCTCCTGATACGCCTGCGCCGATGTCTCGACAGCGGTCTGACGTGTCACTGTATCCGTGGCATTGGAAAGAGTGTCGAGAGTTGCAATCTCCACCTGCCGCGACTCATGCTCCCTTGCGACCTCCGCCGCCTCATACTCCTCCGCCTTCGACTTGATACCGTCGCTTTCTCCGGCAGGGATCTCGGTGTTGAAGGCGTTTCCCCGTGTTTCTTCTGACTTATTCAGACTGGAATACAACAGCCAGAGAATCACCACACCGCAGAGTATCGCCGCCGGCATGACCACGAGGTATTTCATCATCTTCTGGCGTTCAGCCTGCGACTTCGGCTGGAAGAAACCGTTAATCCTCGCTTTCCATTCCTGCATTGTCATATACAGTCGTAGTTAAGGGTTCAACTTTGTGGACAGGCAGATCCAGCGGCTGGATGTGCCGCACCTCAATCCGGCGCAGTGCCTGACCCCTCCCTATGCGGTAACAGGCGTGACCGAACATGAAGAAGGCAATCAGGACAAACACGGTCAGCATTATGCCTACGACCGTCACCCGTTTGCCGTGCGGCAGGTCATCGCAGACCCTCCGCAGCCGGGCCGAGAGTTTCCCCTTGGGGGTGTGCCACACCTTATTATATACGGTGTCTCTCGCGGCACGAAAACCTGAAATCATACTCATTATCGTTTGGTGGTGATTATATCCTTGTTTTCAAGGATGTTGAAACCTTCAATAATAAATCCGTTGGGATTGTCGTCGGAACGCGACACGTTTGAGAGGCGGCAGGTGGTCACCAGAGTGCGCTGTGTCACATTCGACTCACGGATAATCATCTGTTTGGCGTAGGTAGTGGCGGTGTACGGGTAATTGTTGAAATCGCACACCACGCTGTCAACCTGCACAAACTGATTGATATTCCCCGCTATGATGCGGTTGTAGTAGCCTTTCTCCGAGAAATCGGTGTAATAATTGTAAGCCGATTTATCGCTGAGAATCAGAGCGCGGTTGATGTTATGCTCGATTGCCGACTTGTCGGGCGAAAGGTTGAAGAACAGTTCATGGAAGCGGCGCACGTGTTCACGGGCTTCTGCCGGACGGTTCTGGCTCATGTCCTGCGACAAGGCAAGCATCAGGCTCTTGCCGTTGTCAAGGACATAGATTTTTTCACGCTGCTTTTCAGCGAAATTGAAAACCATAATCAAAGCCACCGACACAACCACGGCACACATCGCCACAAAGACGATACCGAACAGGCGTATCTGACGGAAAGATGTCTCGATATTCTTTAATGACCTAAACTCCATAATTCTACTTTAATAGTTTACCAGCGCGCCCGGCGACATTTCCGGCAACCGCGCCTCCGACGCTTGCCGCTCCTGAGCCTACCTGCAT
>LUJM01000076.1 GCA_001689415.1 Bacteroidales bacterium M2
ATGATTAAGTTTCACCACTAATGATGAAGAATGCATAATGCATAATTTTCGAGCCCATGTGCTTATTGCAGCCCAACGGCTGTTTTTTTGCGACTCGGGAATTTGAGCTATATTTGCATAAAATTACCATCGAACCAATGACCCGCGTATATCTCATACCTATTATCCTCGTCCTGCTCCTCGCTGTAGGCTGCCACCGCGCCGACAGCGATTGGCAACACTTTTTTATACGTCGTTATTACATATAATATAGTTTATTATATCTAACTTTGTAAAAATATATAGTCCCAAACTTAGTTATTTTAGAGAGTTCTCTACTAAATATACCCTATGTCAAGATTATCTACTAAATATTTGATTTATATATTCCTATACATTATAATTATAACTCTGTCCTCTTGCAGCAGACATAGCTCTGCATGGCAAGAAATAAGTCGTGCGGATGAGCTGATTGAAACCCGCCCGGATTCAAGTCTGACAATATTGTCTAATGTGAAATATGACGAACTTGTCAACGACTATGAGCGGGCCAAGTATGCCCTGATTATGTCGATGGCTCTCGATAAGAACTACATAGACACTACAACCTTCGACGTACTACAGCCGGCTATCGACTACTATGCCGACCACGGCACGGCAAACGACAAATTGCGCACTTTTTATTACCAAGGACGCATATATCAGAATGCCGGTCAGAACAACGATGCCATGAAAGCATTCGTATCGGCCCTCGACTTGAAATCGCAAGCTACCGACACTCTCACAATAGCCCGGGCTTTGATAGCACAGGCAATTATTTTCAATAACGCGTATAACTTTACCGACGCAGTGCAGGGCAACCTCGAAGCAGCTAACCTGCATGGCAAAATCGGCAGACCAGAACTACGGGCCGACGCATTGCTTCGTGCGTTGAATGCCTGTATACTCAATGGTTGGGTATGCAACGATGATTTGCAGGCCGACAGCATAATGCAAGTATGTGAGGCTGAGAAAGAATATATACCATTTGAAATGTATATGGCCTACAGGCTGACGTATCTCCAAAAGCATGGTAGCCGCGAAGAACTGCTGGCCCGATTGAACCAGCTTGAGCAAATCAGCCCTCAAACCTTAGATAGTAAACTAACTATTGCCGACACTTATCAAGAAATAGGCGAGCCTCAAAAGGCCTTGGATGTATTGGCCCAAATTGACACTTCAACCCTTGATAGTGACAGTGTTACTTATGTCTCACTCAAATTACTCGCATACGACAAACTTGGAGACAGCAGGAGTTGTCTGGATTGTTATAAATCTTTACACACGGTGATTTCTAAGAGAATCTTAGACATGTTCGAAAACAAGCTCCATTTTAGTGAAGAAAAGCACAAATTGGAGCTACAGGCACAAAAAGAGGCAAAGAAAAAAGACGATATACTATTCGCAAGCATATCCGGCGGTTGCATCCTCGGACTTATCATCGTAGTATTGCTATTATTTATCCGTAAAAACAAGATAGCCAAGGGACTGGCTATACAGAAAGAGATTGCGGCCAAACTGGAAAACGAAAACCTGCTGCACAAAATAGGACTAATCGAAAACGAGCGCGACGAACTGGCGATTATAATGGAGAAAAACGCCGAACTTCCCGACGAGGTCAATAATGCCGTCAAGACACGTATTGAGATGCTCAACTCCATTCTCGCATACCATATTGTTGCCGAGCAAAAAACCGAAAGCACTTACGCGACAGCCGTAAAAGAGATGCTTGGCGATACGTCGGCTTTTATGAATACAACCCGCCTCGCTTTCAAAGCTTCGCACCCGCAATTCATTCAGTACTTTGTTGATCATGGCCTGACCGACGATGAAATCAATTATGTATGCCTCTACGCCATTGGGCTTCGTGGCAAGGATGTGGGTGCATACATGAAGAAAAGAAGCCATGTAAATATAAGTAGTGCCATTCGTAAAAAATTAGGAATCGACAAACACGAAACCAATATCGGCATATACGTTCGCCGCCTACTCAAGGAGCTGTAGAGCGCAATATGAAAGTTTTGATGCCGTTGCGCCAAAATTTTCTCGGCTCAAATTCTTATATTATTGATATACAGTGTTTTGTAAATTTCAAAATTTGCAAAATATGAAAGTTTATATTTTGAGATGAAAGTTTTGAGCCCTAATTTTGCATCAAAACTAACTACCCGAGAAATGAAAAAAATCGTTACTTCGCTAATTATTCTTTTTAGCTTAGCCGCATCTCAATATGTACTTGCGGATAATCAGCCCATAATTGTAACTCAAAAGGGTGATGATTCGTCGAAGAAACCACAACGCGCACCTTTACATCTGCCTTTAGAAGTTGTTTACAACGACGATATACAAACAGTCGAATAAAGAAAAGATAAGCGATTGGTTTGCAGATATGCAACCGCAATATTGTAAGGATTGCAAATGGTTTCCTTCTTGCCTGGGGCCATGTAATCGACAAATTATTGCTCATAATCAAGAAAAAATTTGGACCTTTGATGCGTTTAACCTTACAGAGGCAGAGTATTTAATGTATTTGTTTAAATATAACCTGTTGCTCAGGGAATTGTCGTATCAAAAACCATAAGTATCCTATGCGTAGTATAGTATCTCTTATTTTCCTTTTCATCACACTTTGTGCCGGAGCGCAGACCAATGTTTTCGGTGCGGTTGTTTCCTTGCCCGACTCGGTCGGACTCGGCAACTGCAACATCTCGTTGTTGCAAGGCGATTCAATCGTGCATACCGTTGTGGCCGAGGTCGACGGCGGTTTCTTTATCAGGAATGTGACCGACGGCAAGTATATATTAGAGGCCGACGCCCTTGGCTATGAAGATTATTCCGCTCCTATCGACGTTAAAGACGGAGTGTCGCCACTGATGCTCTACATGAAGCCGCGCAAGGTGACTCAGCTCAACGAACTTGTGGTAGAAGGCGACAGGAGCAAGACACTCAATGTCACCTCGGGAGGTTTGTTATTCTACCTCTCGCCCAACGCAAAAAAGGAGCGCAACCCATTCAAGGCTCTACAGGAGATACCGCTGCTGATATCCAATATTACAACCGGGTCAGTATCATTGATTTCGGGTGAATCGCCGCTCATACTTATTGACGGCAACCGCATCAACTCGGGCATCGCGCCCTTATTGCCCGAAGAAATAGAGTCGGTCGAAGTTATCACAAGCCCCTCGGCCCGATATATGAAGGAAGGCGTAAAAGCCATTATCAACATCAAACTCAAGCGCAAAGAGCGTACTTACACATGGTTCGAACTTGCCACGCGCCACGAGGTGCCAATTGCCAGGGGATTTGGCGTCGGTTACTTTGAAATCGGCAACCCTAAATATAGTCTTTATGGCAGATTATCAGGTAATTATAGGCACAAACTCGACGTGGAGACATCTGTAGACAGGTCGAATACCGGCTATAGCCAGCAGTACGAAGATTTTGGTCGTTACGGAGGCAAATCTATCGAGGGCGATCTGCTATTCAAGGGTAACCCGACCAAAGACGACTATTTTGCCATACACAGTTTTGCCATAAAGAAGAAAGATGATTCTGATTTAGACGGCAAGGGTACTATCGATGTCGTCGGTCGAGATGCTCAGCCCTACACATACGAAACGGCTAACAGGGAGAATAGCCTGATAGTGACAGGCAGTGCTTACTACAAGCACATATTCGATACCAAGAGTCAAATCGAGTCGAGGCTTGCCTACAACTTCAATAATAGCCGAGTCAGCGATTACCGCTCCGACTTCTATTTGGGTACTCCAGAGCCGATTGTCAACGAGCATTTGTTTCGCAACAAGCGTCATTCCGGTGGTTTCAGTCTCGACTATGTCAATGAATACCGGCCGACGAGCAGTTTCAGTGTCGGAGCAAGTGTCGACTTTAACCGCGATAAGATAGTTCATGCCCTGCAGCCTTACTCTATGTTCCGCCACAATCAGACCGGTGCATATGCCTATGCCGGATGGGTAAATAAATTTTTCGGCAAGGTATGGTTCAATGCCTCGTGCGGCGTGCAAGGCTTGTGGCTCGGGGCCGACGACTTCTCGCGCAGTTTCGTTTTCCCGCGTGTAGCCACCGGTATCAACTGGGCTATCAATAGTCACAATTCGCTCAATCTTTCCTATCAGTATACCAACGATGCTCCGGGAATAAACCAGCTTTTACCCTACAATACTTCAACAGACCAGACCATCGAAACGGTAGGTAATCCAAACCTCGGCCCTCAACACATGCACTATATACCGCTGACCTACACATTCTATTCCGGCAACTGGTATATAACACCTATGGTCTATTACTGCCGTATCGATAAGATGTTTTCGCCTGCCGGTTATACCAACGATGAGGGTGTGTTTGTATCTACCTATGCCAATCTCGGACATTTTCAGCAATCCAATGCGTCGTTATCGGTCAACTACAGGTTGAAAAGCGGACGAATAATGCTGAGTGGCGGATGCACTTCGAACTACTTCCCGGGCCAGGACAGGCACCATGCCTTCTATGTGAATCTATATTCAAATTATACATACAAGAAATTCTATTTTGACCTCAGCATAGGCTATAAAAATCAGAGTATTAACAGTCCCATAAACTGGTATCGCTATCACAGCCCGTCCACTGCCACGGCCCAGGTCAATTATAATTTCACTCCCGACTTCTACATAGGCGTGTGTCTGCAGAACATTGCCGGTTCGCACCGTGCCACCATATATACCGAGTCGGACAGCTACCGCCAGATAGAGAAAGTACACCGCAAGGACCTGAGTCTTAATGCATGGGTTTTATTGCGCTATACATTCCGCAAAAACACCGATCGTAAGATCAAACTCGAAAAAGTTCTCGAAAGTAAGGAAAAAGGTATATCGATTACAAGATAATGAGCCATAGGTTTTTATCGAAATACTTTGTAAAGCAACACGACAAAATGCAATGCGGGGCGGCATGCCTCGCTATGCTTTGTCGGTTTTTCGGTAAAAACATACCCCTTGCGTATCTGAGCAATCTATGCGATGTTTCTGTCGAAGGAGCGTCATTGAAGGGTATTGCTTATGCCGCCAATACTATCGGAATCAAGTCTCAGGCCGCCAGAGTGACATTATCACAGTTAAGCGAATGTCCTTTACCATGTATATTACACTGGAATCAAAAGCATTTTGTAATCTTATATAAAATAAAGGGTTCGAAGAAATTTTATGTGGCAGACCCGGGGAAAGGTCTTGTTCGATATGATATCGACAACTTTACTGATTATTGGCTAAGTATGGATGTCGAAGGAAGTCGTAAAGGAATAGCCATGTTCTTTGAGCCGACGGATGATTTTTTTAATTTCAATCTTGAAAACAATATTGAGAAAAGGTCATTCAGATTCCTGGCAAGCTATATAAAGAAATACCGTAAGTACTTTCTGCATATTGCGGCAGGTCTTTTGTTGGGCTGCGTGCTGCAACTGATCATGCCATTTCTAACTCAAATGATTGTCGATGTCGGCATTAAGCAAGCTGATGTCAGCTTTATTTGGTTGATATTGTTGGGCGAACTGATGATAGTGTTAGGGTCCACTGCCACCGACTTTGTACGACGGTGGATGTTGCTGCATATATCGATGCGAATCAATATATCCTTGATCAGTGATTTCTTTATCAAGCTGTTGAAATTGCCTATGCGTTTCTTCGATATCAAGATGATGGGCGATTTGTTGCAACGCTTGGATGACCACGAACGAGTACAGTCATTTCTTACTTCCCAGGTTTTGAGCATCACCTTTACGGTTCTTAGTTTTATTGTTTTCGGGGTGGTTTTATTTCTTTATGACAAACTGATTTTCCTTGTGTTTTTGATCGGCAGCGTCATATATGCCTTATGGACTATTTCCTTTTTAAATAAACGAAAAGTCCTCGATTATGAACTGTTTGAGCAACTGGCTGCCAATCAGAACAAGACATATCAGTTTATTACCACCATGCAGGAAATAAAGCTGCAGGGATGCGAACAACGGCGACGCTGGGAGTGGGAAGACGTACAGGCCGATTTGTTTACAATACGTATGAAGTCGTTGAAGCTGCAGCAGACACAGGAAGCTGGTAGTATTTTTATAAATGAAATTAAGAATATACTGATTACTGTACTAACTGCAACAGCTGTAATTAATGGCCAGATTACACTTGGCATGATGTTGGCTATCCAATATATAATCGGTCAGTTAAACAGTCCTGTACAGCAATTTATGGGTTTTATGTATTCTCTGCAAGATGTAAGGATTTCGCTTGAGCGTATAAATGAAATACACGCCTCTCAGAATGAAGAGAATAAGCCCAATATTCTCACATCGTTTTCAAACCGGGGCGGTAAATCCATTTCATTGCGCAATGTGATGTTCAAATATAGCATACACGCCCTAAAACCCACTGTCGACAATATTACTTTCGATATTCCATATGGCAGCTTTACCGCGATTGTCGGGGCTTCGGGCAGCGGTAAAACAACGTTGATGAAGTTGATGCTCGGATATTACCCGGTGTTGAATGGTGCTATTGAGGTCGACGGGGCCGACATCAGCGAGTATAATCTTAAATGGTGGCGCCAACAGTGCGGTGTCGTTATGCAGGACGGTGTGATTTTTTCAGAATCAATTGCGCGGAATATTGCTGTAAGTGACGGCGAGATAGATGTAGAGCGTTTAGAAAACGCCGCTCGTATAGCTTGTATTCATGATTACGTTATGTCGCTGCCTCTGAAGTACAATACCATTATAGGTAACGAGGGCATAGGCATAAGCCAGGGGCAGAAACAACGCATCCTTATCGCCCGGGCTGTTTATAAAAATCCCGATTTTATTTTCTTTGACGAGGCAACGAATTCTCTCGATGCAAGCAATGAACGCGCCATTGTTGATAACTTGAGTCATTTTTATGAGGGTCGAACCGTTGTTGTCGTTGCCCACAGGCTTTCAACCGTTAAAAGTGCCGACCGGATAATAGTTATGGACAATGGTAAAATAGCCGAAATTGGGAATCATGACTCATTGATTGCAAACATGGGCGTGTATTACAATCTTGTAAAGAACCAGCTCGAACTTGGTAACTGATATGAAGGAGCAAGAAGACTTGAATCAGCACTCAGAAAAAGTACGCAAGATTCTCGGTGATATACCTCCTGCGCTTATTCGCTTGAGTGTGGTGATATTATCTATAATAACTATTGGGCTGATAATAGTATTCTTTTTTTGGGAAAACCCCTATTTAAAAGGTGAATCCATATTACATCGCATTTTAGGTGTGTGATTTATGAGTTTGTACACACCTGCGCTGTGGTTCGATTTGTTATTTTACCTGTGAAATAAGGGTTTCGCCGCGGGCGAGGATTGTTTCGATAGTGTCGCCGGGTTTTATTGTGGAGCTGTCAGTTATGGCGTGGCCGTTGATGCGCGTTATGCTGTAGCCGCGACGCAGTGTGGCTTCGGGCGAGAGGGCGTCGAGAAGGTCGCCAAGGGCGTTGAGACGTTGGCGCGAATGCTGCAGTATGTTTGTTGCAGCCGTGGCTATCATCTGCGATGCCTGAGGCCCAGTTCGCTGGCGGTGGCGCTCTATCACATTGAGGGCGAGTGCCGGCAGGAGGCCGCTGTAGTAGGCAAGTTGCTGCCGTTGCGAGCTGATGTTGCCGCGCACCGTATCGAGGATATCTCGGCCTATATTGGCTATGGCATAATATGCCTCGCTCACCTTGCCGATGAGGAGCTCGGCAGCTGCCGTAGGGGTTTTGACGCGTGTGTTGGCCACATAGTCGAGCACGGTGATATCGCGTTCGTGGCCTATGCCTACTACGACCGGCAAGGGGAATGATGCAACATTTAAGGCGAGTTCGTAATTGTCGAACCATGCCAGGTCGGCCACTGCACCACCGCCGCGGATGATTACCACGCAGTCGTAGTCGTCGATACGCTCCATTATGGCCTCGAGAGCTGCAACTACACTCGGAGCAGTGCGTTCGCCCTGCAGGGCTGCCTCGTAGAGGGTGGTATTGAAGCGTAGGTTGAGGGGATTGAGGTGCAGATGCTTTACAAAGTCGCCGTATCCGGCAGCTCCGCGGGCCGATATCACAGCCACTCGGTATGGCACGTCGGCCCATGCCAAGTCGCGGTTGAGGTTGTAGACGCCGTCGCGCCGTAGCTGCGCTATTATCTCATTTCTCCGCCTTGCGAGGTCGCCCACGGTATAGTCGGGGTCGATATCGTTGATGATAAGGCTGAAACCGTATACCGCATGGAAATTGACATTTACTCTGACCATAATTTTGAGGTCGGAGCGTAGTCGTTCGCCGGTAGCGGCCTCGAATCGGGCGGCAAGCACGGCATATGTCGAGGCCCATGCCACGGCACGGGCCTTGGCTACAGGCACGCCTGACTCATTCTTCTGAATGAGTTCCATGTAGCAGTGTCCACCGCTTACGCGCAGGTCGGAAGTCTCGCCCACCACCCACACGCCGTTGAGGCCGTCGGCGGCATTGATAGCCCCGGTTATGCGGCGGTTGAGTTCGAGCAGCGATATAGGCTCATTCGACATTGCTACCGGGTATCTCTATTGTTTCTTTGAAATCCTTTACCCTCACCAGTTTGCTGCCGTTGTAGCGGTATGCCTGCAAGGAATCGGTCAGCTTGGCAGCCTCGGGGTGTTCGCCCTTCGGCAGGTTGTCGAAACTGGTGTTGTAGATTAAAAATAGCTCTTGGGTGGGATCGTAGTCGATAGTGATGAAGAATATAGCCGGCATCTCGGTAGTGCCGGTTGCCGCGCGGTTTTTGGCGGGGATGAAGCTGTTGAGGTCGGGGAGTTTCGGGTCGGGGAGCCGTTTCCAGTCTGAAGCGCGGTAAAAGGTGACGTAACTGTCCTTTACCGGCGAGGCAACAGTTTCGATGAAGGCCACGATTGTATCGCCCTTGTTGGGCAATACAGCGACTTGCAGTTCCGACGATTTCGAAATTTCGGCTCTGAGTTTCATCGGTTCTTCGGCGATTATGCGCGATTTACCACCGAGGGTGTTGGCTGTAGCGGTTTCCACGCCGCTATGGAAATAGTCGAGCATATCGAGGCGTGCGTTCGGAGTGAGCACGGGTACAGCCTCGAGGGGTGCCTTGGCAAAGAAATCCGCTGCTGTGCGGGCTGTGATTGGCAAGGCGGTGAGAAGCGCTAATATCAGACCGGCTATTTTCATAATCATTTTATCGTTTTAGATTTTACCTCAGGGCAGACGGCTTACTTTTTCTTGCCCCTGCGTGGTTTAAAACCGTTCTCTTTGGCCGATTTTTCTTTGCCTGATTTATCCTTGCGTCCCGACGAACGAGCATAGTCGCGCTCGGGGTCGGCGATTTCGCTATAGAGGCGTTTGCCGAAGAAATCGAGGCCTTTGAGAGCCGCTACCACCTTGTTTGCATCGCCCTTGCGGACATCGAATAGCGAGTAAGACGGCAGCAGGTCGATACGGCCGACATCTACGCGGTGGCCGGTGATGTTTTTATTGAGCAAATCGATAAGGTTTCCGGCGAAGAATCCGTCGGCCTTACCCACATTGACATATATACGGGCCATTCCTCGCTCGGCTGTGCGGCGGTCCTTGTCTTTGTCGCTTCGTGGAGCTCGGTCCTTGTCTTTCTCTTTGCGTTCTTTGGTCGGCTTTTCGTCGATTATATCGATGTTTGGCGCGTCCTGGTAGTATGTGAGCAGGCGGTTGAATTCGAGCGACAACACGCGCTTGAGCAGGTCCTCGGTCGATAGCCACGATAGTTTTTTGAGTACGCCGGGCAGGTATTTCGTGATTTCGTCTTCGTTTACCTCTACGCGTTCGAGGCGGTCGGCGAGGTTGTAGAGCTGCTTTTCGATGATGTGCTGGGGTGTCGGCACTTCCTTGCGTTCGAACTTCTTGCCTATAATGCGCTCTATTTCGCGTAGTTTGCCTTTTTCGCGCGAGTGTATAATTGCAATCGACACACCTGTCTTTCCGGCACGGCCTGTGCGGCCCGAGCGGTGGGTGTATACAGCCGTATCGTCGGGCAGACCGTAGTTGATTACGTGGGTGAGGTCGTCGACATCGAGGCCTCGCGCGGCAACGTCGGTAGCTACCAAGAGAGTGATTACGCGGTCGCGGAATTTCCTCATCACAATATCGCGCTGCTGCTGGCTCAGGTCGCCGTGCAGAGCGTCGGCGTTGTAACCGTCGCTGATAAGCTTGTCGGCAATTTCCTGGGTGTCGCGGCGTGTGCGGCAGAATATGATAGCGTAGATGCTGGGGTTATTGTCGGCGATACGCTTCAGTGCCAGGTATTTATCCTTGGCATTTACCATGTAGTATACATGACGCACATTCTTTGCGCCCTCGTTGCGGGTGCCTATCACAATTTCTTCCGGCTCGTGCATGAACCTTTTTGCGATTTTAGCCACCTCTGCCGGCATTGTTGCCGAGAAAAGGAGCATTTTGCGGTCGTCGGGTACATGGGTCAGGATGTCGTTGATAGAATCAACGAAGCCCATGTTGAGCATCTCGTCGGCCTCGTCGAGTACCACTGTGTGCACGTCGGCGAGTTTTACAACGCCGCGGTTGATAAGGTCGATAAGTCGACCGGGGGTAGCTACGATAATCTGCACTCCCTGCTTGAGTGCGCGAATCTGGCTTTCGATACTGCTGCCGCCGTATACAGGCAGCACGGTCACATCGTCCATATATTTGGAGAAATCCGCCAAGTCGCCCGCTATCTGGAGGCACAATTCGCGAGTGGGGGCAAGTATCAGGGCCTGAGGTACGTGCCTTAGAGGATCGACGCGCTGAAGAACCGGCAGGCCGAAGGCCGCCGTCTTGCCTGTGCCGGTCTGTGCGAGAGCCACCAAATCGCGATCACCGTTGAGCAACACCGGTATCACTTTTTCCTGTACGGGCATTGGTGTCTCGAAGCCCATATCCGTTATTCCGCGTAGCAAATCTTCGCGTACGCCTAATTCCTCAAATGTCATATGTTAGTTTTGATTTTTAAATGAACTACAAATATACAACAATTAAAATTATAAATAGTGCATACGACCATAAAATAAATTATTTATTCAGGTTTGGTATTCACTTTCCCGATATTTTGCCAATAAAATGAACCTGGTCATTATTTTTTTGTTTATACAATAAAAAATAGTAACTTTGCAGTGTCAAAGCGTACTGTGGCCGGTGCGTCAGCGACAATCCAGCTTTTTTTGCATCGAAATCATAACCGCCGCTGCGATATTGTGCGGTTTCCATTGTGCGGTGCATTTTATAGCTCACCTCCCCCCCCATAAAATACTATACACGTTTTCATTAGCCCCGCTTCACGTTTTCGGTGGCTTTATATAGATACAATGTACAATAAAACCCAATTAGAAGAAATGCCGGACGCCGACCTCAAGGCGTTGGCTGAAAACCTGGGACTCAAAAAAATCGACCTTAGCAAGAAAGACGAGTTAGTCTACCGCATTATCGACCGTCAGGCCGAAGAAGGAGCGGCAACACGTGCTTCGAAAAAAGCTCAGGCCGATGCTGATAAGACACCCAAAAAACGGGGTCGTAAGAAGAAAGAAGATAAACCGGCTGAAACTCCGGTAGAAGAACCTGTTGAAGCCGAAGTCCAGGCCGAAGCTCCGTTTGCGGAGCGTAAACGCCGTGGACGTCCCAAAAAGGTAAAGCCTGCCGACGAGCAGCCCGAGCTGGCCGATATCGTAGAAGATGCAGCCGTACAAGGCGATGCCTCTGCCGATGAGCCTGCGTTTGCCAATACTCCCGAGCCTGAGCATACTCCTGACCAAATACCGACAAGCACTGAAAAAGAGCCTGAGGCTGAAGAATCTAAATCAGGCGAAGATGCTCCCGCCGAAGTTGTAGAATCTGCTCCCGAGGAGGCTGTAGAACCACAACGCTCTCGATTTGCCCCCGGCAACAATTCTGCATTGAGCGAGTTTTTCCCTCGTTCGGAAGGTCGTAAATTCGTTCCTCGCAACCAGCGCGATCGTCAGGAGCAGAATAACAACAATAATAATAACAACCCTATCACCCTTGGCGAACCCAACCAGCAGGGACAGCAGCAGAACGGCAAAAAGAGCAAACGCCAGCGCCAGCAAGAGCGCATGGAGCGCCGCCAGCAACAGCAGCAGCCAAGGTACGACTTCGACGGCATCCTCGAGGCTACAGGCGTTCTCGAAATCGTTCCCGAGGGATTTGGATTCCTGCGCTCTGCCGACTTCAACTATCTTGCCTCGCCCGACGATGTATACGTGACCATGCCCCAGATCAAGGCCTTCGGCCTGCGCCAGGGCGATGTGGTAGAGGCTACTATCCGTGCTCCCCGCGAAGGCGAGAAATACTTCCCCCTCACCAACGTATTGCGTGTCAATGGCCGCAGCCTCGAATTTATCCGCGACCGTGTCGCTTTCGAGCATCTTACTCCCCTTTTCCCCGACGAGAAATTTGACCTTACATCAGGTCGTTCGTGCACAATGTCGACCCGCGTAGTCGATATGTTCGCACCGATAGGCAAAGGCCAGCGCGGCCTTATCGTGGCACCGCCTAAGACCGGTAAGACATTGCTGCTCAAAGATATCGCCAACGCTATTGCCGAGAATCATCCCGAAACATACATCATGATTCTGCTTATCGACGAACGCCCCGAAGAGGTGACCGATATGCAGCGCAGCGTCAACGCCGAGGTTATTGCCTCGACATTCGACGAGCCCGCCGACCGACATGTCAAAATCGCCGGTATAGTGCTCGAAAAAGCCAAACGTATGGTAGAGTGTGGCCACGACGTTGTGATACTTCTCGACTCGATTACACGTCTGGCTCGTGCCTACAATACCTGCGCTCCGGCTTCGGGCAAGATTCTTTCGGGTGGTGTCGATGCCAACGCATTGCAGAAGCCAAAACGATTCTTCGGCGCGGCTCGTAATATCGAAGGCGGTGGCTCGCTTACAATTATAGCCACAGCCCTCACCGAGACAAGCTCGAAGATGGACGAGGTTATCTTCGAAGAATTCAAGGGTACAGGCAATATGGAGCTGCAGCTCGACCGCAAATTGTCGAACAAACGCATCTTCCCTGCCGTGGATATTATGGCATCGAGCACACGTCGCGACGACCTGTTGCTGCGTAGCGAAACCCTCAACCGCATGTGGATTCTCCGCCGCTATCTCAGCGACCGCAACTCTATCGAGGCTATGGAATTTATCCGCGACCGCATGGAGCGCACCCTCGACAACGACGAGCTGTTGCGAACCATGGGCGACTGATTACTTAGTGCAAAGGTTTTCGGCCTAAATAGTTAACAAGTCTTAAAAAGGAAAGAATTATTTTGACAAGTCAACCAAAGGCTATAACTTTGCACTACAAACGGGGCACTAGCTCATCTGGCTAGAGCGCGACACTGGCAGTGTCGAGGTGAGCGGTTCGAGTCCGCTGTGCTCCACTCGTTAGGCGAATCGATAATATCGGTTCGCTTTTTTGTTATATCATTATAAATGATTATATTTGCGGTGTATGAAGCTGATAGAGATGAATATGGACAAGATTGTCGCCTTGTGCAAGAAGTACAAGGTGGCTAAATTATGGGTCTTCGGTTCAATCCTCACCCCCCGCTTCAACGACGACAGCGATGTAGATTTTTCGGTGATTTTTCACTACGACCAAATTCAGGATTTATTCATCACTTTCTTTGATTTTATAGATGAACTGCAAGCCCTCCTGGGCCGCAAGGTAGACCTTGTGGATGAAACGGCGGTGAAAAACAAATACTTCCGAGAAGAACTCGATAATACTAAATATTTGATTTATGGATGAGCAAATTATCAAGTCACTTACTGATATATTCAGATCTATCGAGAATATAGAGCTGTTTTGCTCCACTCGTCCAAAAGAATTCGAAACATTCTGCGAGGACGTATGTTTTCGCAGTGCCGTTCAGTGGGAAATTGCGATTATCGGTGAAGCTATGAACAGAATCCTGAAGGTATGCCCCGAAATCAGCATTACATCTGCGCGAAGAATTGTAAATACCCGCAATTATCTTATACACGGGTATGATAGTTTAAGAGAAGATTTAATATGGGCGATTGTGATAAATCATCTGCCGCTACTGAAGGCTGAAGTTTCTAAGCTTCTCGAGTCCTCTCAAGGCGAATCTTGACATAAAGGGGGGGCGCTTTTTCTTTTTTCGTTTCGCAACTCTCTGTGATTTTTCTGTAGCGTTGACAGAATCAGTAAGTATCTTCGACACTTATCGCATGAGGAGAGATATCTTCCCCAGCCAACTTCGTAAGGCTGGGGTTACTGCAAAGTAATGCTCTTCGAGCATATTTTCTTACGCACCTATATTTCGGTTTGACCCAATGTTTACTTAAGGGTTTATTATGCAAAAATGGATGCAACGATAGGAGCTTGGCTCTCTGAGACAAGCCTCGGTCAGTATCTCTAATGTTTTGAATACCAACGTCTAATCGAGGCTTGTCTCGGAGAGCCAAGCTCCTATCGCTGA
>LUJM01000077.1 GCA_001689415.1 Bacteroidales bacterium M2
GCATGATTAAGTTTCACCACTAATGATGGAGAATTTATAATGCATAATTCATAATGCTGAATTTATTCTCGGATTTAACAATATAAAAAAGCGATAGCTTAGAGGAATTTAATAAAGGATGAAAATCTTACACGACATATTGACCCCTTTGGTAACGATGCTGCTGGTGTCGATACTTGCGTCGTGTAGCAACCAAACCGAGCTACCGACGCCTTTATCGCCGGAAGCGCAGATCGTACTGAAACTAACCGTTAGCGGTACTTCCGCCGGGTCGCGAGCACCCTCTACCCCCGAGGGTGGCTATCACCGCGGCGAGGGGTATGAAAACTTCATCGATGTGGAGTCGCAAGACTTCAGATTATATTTCTTCGACGAGAATAATAAGTATATAGCGCCCTTCGAGGTGGCGTTTCTTCTACGCTGCGAATCGGGCTATTCGTCGAAGACCTATATGGTGTATAGTCTCGGAATGACCGAGGCTCTCAATCAACCAATCAAGGTTGTGGCTCTTGCCAACTGGCCCGCTTATCCGGATGCGTCGACTCTTGAAAAGGGCGTTACGACTATAGCGGACATAGTAGGGCAGGAGTATAAGTTCGACGCTTCGAAAATGGAGCTGTCGGCCGAAAATCCGGTGCCGCTGTATGGCGTGACTGATGTAAAGACCCTGAGCTACAATGATGAAAATGTAGCCGATTTGGGCACAATACATATGCTGCGAGCGTATGCGAAGGTTGAGGTAAACCTGAACCCGGATTGTGTGTTCCCAATCGAGTGGGTCAAGCTCAACCGCTACAATGAGCGGGGTTATTGCGCTCCGCAGGGTGTGTACCTGCAGTCGCAGTATGTCTATAACAACTATGACCAGGACTATACGCACGAGCCGTCGATACCTGCCGGTGCTGAGGTGACAAAGGATCTGGAATTTATAAAGGTCGACGACAGCCGTTGGCTGGCTTATGTGCCCGAGTACCGCAATGTAGGTCGCCCGGACAATCAAAAGTCGGTGATCCGGATAAAATTTAAGGGAGCAGAGTCGGACGTCGATAATCTGTACTTTGCGACCTATGATTTGAATACGTCGCCTAACCGACCGGTGAAACACTTCGATGTTCTTCGCAATGTATGGTATAAATTTACCGTCAACAAGCAGTCGCCGCCATTGGTGCAGGTAGTGCCTTATAACGAGGTAGACCTCGGCCCTCTCTTCGGCCTGATGATAGACCGTAACCTTGTGCCAATCTACGAGGAAGACGGCTCGATACGCTATTGGTATGACCGCGATACCGGTCTCTACTATGGCCCGGACAAGACAACAGTAATCGATGACCCATATCTGACAGTCGACCCCGGTACGGGCTGGACGATAATCCGCGACCTCCACGACCGCGTGATAGGTTACTACGACCCCAAAAATGGCGATTACTACGATAAGGATCGTAAAAAGGTGCCATATCTTAATATCGACGCATCGACCGGCTGGGAGATTATTCGAGATGAAAATGGCAATGTGATAGGGTATTATGACCCGATCAACGATAAGTATTACGATGCGGATAAGAAAACAGAAAAACCGTCTCTTAGGGAACTCAAATGAAACTGAAATTTAAACATACGATATATTGTATAGCAGCCGTGTTGGGAATGACGGTTCTTTGGGCGTGTGAAGATGATTTCAACCCGGGAATCGGCGGAGTAGTTGATGGCTCTATGACAACGCTGCCTGTAGTTGTCAGTTTCGAGCCGGAGTCGGCTGTCGACGTAGCGAGTCGCGCCATGACAGCGCAGGACGGATTGGCGATACAGAATATCAACTCGTTTTGGATGGTGCTGTACAATCAGGACGGCACTCACTTTAAGACATTCCATATCCGCGAAGGCGGCGTTAATTTGACTAATGAGCATCCGGGCTTTGTTAGCAATATCAAGTACAATGGCGACAGCGACAACCGCCTTCCCGACGAGGGTCACCTTGGAGATAATGCCGCCGGTCGCCTTGAATTCGACCTCAATATACCCTCGGACCGTTATTATATCTATGGCGTTGCGAACGTGAAAGACTTTGGCAGCAAGGATATTTCGACCCGCGACCGACTGAAGAATATCGAGTGCAAGTGGGACAGCTTGTCGATAGCCAATAATAGCGAGATGTTCGGCATCTTTTCGATCGGTCAGAACCGCGGCGCGAGCGACAACGACCCAATCGCGGTTACCGTGCGCAATGACAAGGCTCAGCAGCTTCACTGCTGGCTGCGCCGCCTTGCGTCGAAGGTGACAGTGGCATTCGACGGCTCGGACCTTTACGACAACGTAGAGGTTTATATCGATACTATCATGGTTTGCGATGTGGCCAAGAAGTGTATTCTCGGCATGCCTAACTATCCGGGCCAGGCCGACCCAGGCGACCCTGAGACACGCCTGGAATCGAGCAAGCGCTATGAAGTAGAGAATGGTGTATACCGCGTTGGTGGCATCGATGAGGTACAGAAGATCACTACGAGCAATCTTGCTACCATTACGCCCTCGAATTACTATCATATCTGCAACTCATCGCATATCTATGGCGGCGAAGGCAGCAGCGACGGAGAAGACGAGCAAATCAATATTCACAAGCACAGCCATTCTGCCAAGGCGCTCTACTTCTACGAAAACCTTCAGGGCGAAGGCAAGGATAAGAAGCAGAGTCTCGACGGTGTGAATATATGGAAGCCCAACCCTGTAGAGAATGATCTTAATTCGGGTTGGAAGGACGGCAAGGCGTACGGCACTTATATCGAGGTGCGCGGCTACTATCGCAACACCGCCCCCGACGGCAGCGTGAGCTCCGGTTGGATCAAGTACCGCTTTATGCTCGGTCAGGACGAGAAGACCAACTACGATGCCCTGCGCAACACCCACTACAAGGTGACACTGAAGCTACGTGGTTTCGGCAACGATTACGACTGGCATATTGACTATAAGGAAGAAACCGGTATCTATATCACGACACCGCAGTATATATCGTACCTTTACAATAAGTCGATGTATGCCACGGTGAAAATCGTGGGCGAAATGGAGCCGAATACAGTGCTTCGTGCAGATATCCTTGATAATACCGACCCGAACTTTGTAGAATGGGGCCCCTGGGGTGATGACAAGGCAAATGAATCCGGCGAAATCGAATTCCCCGATCCGAATAAGAGATCGTACGACGGTCATCCGATTTATTTTAAAACCAATTTAGATTGGAGAGCGAAGGGAGCACGTACATCGTTCCTGTCGCTTCGCAAGACCAGTGTGCTTCGCATCGAGCCGGATGAAGCAACGGGCGTGCAGTCGTGGCAAATAACCGCAGACGATGCTCTCACCTATCTCAACAAAAATTACATAGATAATAATAAAGGTTGGCGAGAGTATGCGATAAAAGCATCGGCCGTACCTGAAAATGACGAGACGGATGGCCGCTATACATTGCAGGAGAGCCGAAAAAAGAAACTTGACGATGGCAGCGAGGTAGTAGTAGAACGCCTATATCGCATACCGTTGTTTACCCGAGCCAAGGAGCTTGTGACCAAAACAGGCTTTACCGGCAATAACCCCTATGTGGCTTATCCCCGCAAGATGACCGTGCGATTTACAGCAAGTATCAAGGATGAGGTTACAGGAGCGTTTACACCTCGTACGTTTGATCTCGAAATAATACAGGTGCGAAGGATTGTCAACCCTAAGGGAGTATGGCGCAAGGCCGGCAGTACAGATCCCTTCGAGGTTACTCTGCTTCGTCTGCCCGAAGACGGAGCAGCCAATTTCAAGCCTTTTAACTCTATAGGCAAATGGAGTGCAGAGGTTGTGAGCCAGTCGGACCCTGTTATATCGTTATCGTCGACCACGCAAGGCAGTGGCGACGGCAAGCCCCAGCACAATGTACGCCGAGTAGAGGGCGAGGATGAAAGGCCTGTCAACTTCACGATAAATTTCAACGGAGCGCAATCGGGCTTTGCTATAGTGCGAGTTCGCTACCATAATTATACCTGCGAGCACGATATATTCTGTATGGTTGGCATGCAGCCGGTGCAGATAGATCCCAAGCAAAATGTATGGTGGATGCCAACGAATGTGTATCGCTTCGAAACGGACGGCAAGGCTATCTATGCCGAGTCGCCGCTGCAGGAAGGTTCGCTGTTCCGCAGGGGTAACCTTACGGCAATTACTCCGGATAATAATCCTGTGAACAAGGTTCATGAAGGTACGGGCTATGATCAGTATTTTAGTGTATTAGAGGCCGGCAGTGTGACGAAGACTTCTAAAAAATGGTCAGAATGCCGTGGGGATCGTAGTAAAGCAAGGTTTATGAACTGGGAAATAGCGAATGAGAATGAGCGTATCGCAGACTGCGAGAATGACTTCTATACACTGACCAGCCCGAGTGGTAATCTTGAGTTCCCAATCAAGAAGGCCTACGGCGTGCTTTATGGCGAGGGTGCAGACTCTGCAGCGCACAAGGTGGTTGATGCGTATGGCTACGACAGCGAGACCGGTGCTGAATCAATCAAGGGTATGCTCGGCGTATTTGTATATAATGCTGATAATGCCCGCACGGTGTTCCTGCCTTTGGGAAAATCCGGCCATGGCCGTCGAAAGGGTATAGTCGCTTGGGCTCCTGGTCCAGATTTACCCGGCACTATGCGTTATTCCTCGCGAAGTGAATATAATAAGGATTCTTATCAAACCCCTATGTTTGCGGATCTTTATCGCCGCCCCGGTGCGCTATATTGGTGTAAGATGTATTATACTGCTGAAAAGGATAAGTTTATGTATGATAAAGACGGCAACTTGATAAAATGGAATAATAACCCGGTTTTCAGAGTAGAAAGGTCTTCATCATTTGATATCAATTTCTATTCAATGGGCTTTGAGGGTTTCTCTAATGGTGCAATAGAGGAGCGTAGTTGGAACGATAATAACGAATCCGATGCCTGCTTTATCCGTACTGTGCGGACGGTTGCGCCGTGAGAAAGTAGTTTGTTTTAATGCGCAATGCGTAATGATTTAGAGGGCCGGAGCCTGGTGTGGGAAGTGCCTTCGACACTTAGTGCCTGAGGTGTGATGCCGTCCCCGGCAAACTTCGTAATGCCTTTGCGTTGAGACCCGGTTTAAGGTTTGGGTTTAAAGTTTAGGTAATGGTTTTTGCTTATGGCGAAAGAGTGCTTGCAATAGGAGCTTGGCTCTCCGAGACAAGCCTCGGCCAGTATTGCTAATGTTTTGAATACCAACGCCTAATC
>LUJM01000078.1 GCA_001689415.1 Bacteroidales bacterium M2
CTCGACCAGCGAAAGTACATGAACCGCTTTGACCAGATACAGGAGCTGCTCGGTTTGACTGACAAGGAGAAGGCACAGATACTCTCAATCAACATGGCGAACAACCCGAACCGACTTTATAAAGAAGTCTGGATCGGACTTGGCGGAACACAATCAGCCGTATATGCCACCGAGGTGTCGCCGGAGGAATATCTCTGCTACACCACCGAGGAAACGGAGAAGATTCAGGTGCTCAACCGCGCTGCCCAACTTGGCGGGGATATTGAGATGGCTATCCGGCAATTAGCGTCTGAAAGGCGCGACCATTAACAACCACAAATCAGATTATGTATGAAATTTTCAAGAGTCGCGGCAAATGTTGCGTCAGGGATTGTCATTGCCCTCGCGGGCCTCCTGATGATAGCTATCAGACTACTGATATTTACCGCAAAACTAATCGTGGGCATGGCTCACAAAATCAGATAACCCACTAATCCAAAGTTATAGATGAAACAAATAAAAATTATAATCCCGCTTATAGCCCTTTGCCTGTTCCTCGGAACCGGTAGGGCGAAAGCCCAGTGGACGGTCATAGATCCGTCCAACATCGCCCAAAGCATTGTCAACTCGTCAAAGTCACTGGTGCAGGAGTCGCAGACTGCCACGCACATGGTAAAGTCGTTTCAGGAAACTGTGAAGATCTACCAGCAGGCGAAGAAATATTACGATGCACTGCAAGCGGTCAACAACCTCGTCCGCGATGCCCGAAAGGTGCAACAGACAGTCCTGATGCTCGGCGACATATCCGGCTACTATGTAAACAACTACAAGAAGATGCTGACCGACCCGAACTATACATCGGCGGAACTGTCGGCAATCGCCTCCGGCTACACGAGGATACTCGAAGATGCAACAGGTGTGCTCAATGACCTCAAGCAAGTCGTGAACATCACGACACTCTCCATGACCGACAAGGACAGAATGGATGTCGTAGATGATTGCTACAACGAGATGAAACGGCTTAAAAGCCTGACCGCCTATTATACAAACAAGAACATTTCGGTGTCCTATCTCCGTGCGAAGAAAAAGGCTGATACGCAAAGGGTAATCAACCTGTACGGCGACGGTTCTGAAAAATACTGGTAATGCCTATGCTTTGCTCCATTGATTTTTCAAATCTCCACACCATACTCCGGTCGCTCTACGATGAGATGATGCCCTTGTGCGAGGACATGACGGGAGTCGCACAGGGCATTGCCGGACTCGGCGCGTTGTTCTATGTTGCCTACCGTATCTGGCAGTCACTGGCAAGAGCCGAACCTATCGATGTGTTCCCGTTGCTCCGTCCTTTCGTGATAGGCTTCTGTATCATGTTCTTCCCGACGGTCGTGCTCGGCACAATCAACTCCGTGATGTCGCCGATAGTACAGGGCACAGCCTCAATGTTGGAGGGGCAGACGCTCGATATGCAGAAATACCGCGAGGAAAAGGACAGGCTGGAATATGAACAGATGATGCGTGACCCGTCAACCGCCTACCTCGTTGATGATGCTGAATTTGACAGACAGATAGATGAGTTAGGCGTTACCGAGGTCGGTACAGCCGCCGGAATGTATATCGAGCGAGGAATGTACAAGATGAAGAAAGCCATTTCCAATTTCTTCCGTGAACTGCTTGAGATGCTTTTTCAGGCTGCCTCGCTGACGATAGACACGATAAGGACTTTCTTCCTGATTGTGCTGGCGATACTCGGGCCCATATCATTCGCGCTCTCCGTCTGGGACGGCTTTCAGAATACACTTGTCCAATGGATATGCCGATACATTCAGACATATCTGTGGCTACCGGTTGCCGACCTGTTCAGCACGATACTCGCCAAGATACAGGTGCTGATGCTCCAGAACGATATTTCTGAACTTACGAACAATCCCAATGCGGATCTGGACGGCTCAAATACTTGTTACATTGTCTTCATGATTATCGGCATAATCGGCTATTTCACAATACCTACCGTCGCCGGTTGGATAATTCAAGCGGGAGGCATGGGTAGCTATGGCCGCTCAATCAACAGCACCGCTATGAGCGGAGGCAGAATAGGCGGAAGCATAGCCGGAGGAATTTCAGGAAATGCAGTCGGACGGGCTGGAAAACTTTTGAAAAATACATTCAAAAACTGATTAAATGGAATTTAAGTCATTAAAAAACATTGAAACATCCTTCAGGCAAATCCGTCTGTTCGGCATAATCGTCATATCGCTCTGCGCTCTGGTCGCGGTAGCCTCCGTGATGATGTCCTTACGGTTCGCCGAAAAGCAAAGGGAGAAAATCTATGTCCTTGACAACGGCAAGAGCCTGATGCTCGCCTTGTCACAGGACATGGAGCAGAACCGCCCGGCGGAGGCGCGCGAACACGTCCGACGCTTCCATGAGCTGTTCTTCACGCTGTCGCCCGACAAGTCGGCGATTGAGCACAACATCAACCGCGCCATGTCACTGGCGGACAAAAGTGCCTACAACTATTACTCCGACTATGTGGAGAAAGGCTACTACAACCGCATAATCGCCGGGAATATATCTCAGGTGCTTCAGGTTGACAGCATTGTCTGCAATTTCAACGACTATCCCTACAATGTCAGGACATACGCACGGCAGATGATTATCCGCCAAAGCAATGTGACGGAAAGGTCGCTTGTCACGGATTGTCGCCTTGTCAACACCGGTCGCTCGGACGACAATCCCAACGGCTTCATGATCGAGGGGCTGACGATACTTGAAAATAAAGATTTGATAACCACCAAACGTACTTTATCCCAATGAAATTAAAAATCAGAAACATTGTGTCGTCCTTATATAATAAGGTGTGGCACACACCGAAGGGGCGACTTGCCGCCAAAATCAGGAAGGCGTGCGATGACCTGCCCCGTAACCAAAGGCTGATGGTTGTGACAATTCTCCTGTCGGCTTTCATTCTCGCCGCCTTCTTCGTGTTCGGCAACGCCTGTTACAAGATGGGGGCGGGTCATGCCCGCCAATCCATAGAGATTGAGCATATCCGACAACTCGATTTACCCACTAAAACATTGAGCCATGAAACTGATTGACGAACTCAGGAACCGGCTCACGCCCAAGACTCCGGCTGACCGTGAGCGGGTAAAGAAGATTGCAGTCTATACCGTGCTGTGCCTGTCATGCCTCGTGTGCATCTGGCTGATATTCGCTCCAAGCGGAGATGATGAAAAGGTGGCAGGTAAAGCCAACACCGAACTTCCCGATGGAACAACCAACGGTATGCCGGACAGTAAGATTGCCGCCTATGAGCAGGATGCGCAGAATAAGGAGAAGGAAACCCGGCAGGCTCAGCTCGAAAGCATATCGGCAACACTTGATACAGTTGCCGCTCAGCCAACGACCGATATGCCGGACGCTATCCAATCATCGGCTGACGCATACCAGCAGGCTCAGGCTTCATTGCAGGATTTCTATATCCCTGAGCCGTCGGGCGAGGCACAGCAGGTAGCCGAGTTGCAGGAACGTATAGCGGAACTGGAAATGCAACGGTCAATGCCGGACTACAACCACAAATCGCCCGATGAGATGGAGTTACTTGAACGCTCCTATCAGCTTGCCGCCCAATATATGGGCAATGGCAACGGGGGCAATTACCAACCACCACAACAGCAGGAGGAAGAAAAAGGGAAACGCAATGTCCAGCCGGTGGCACAGGTCAGCCGCAATGTCGTTTCATCGCTCGGATCATCTTCAAACCGTGGCTTCAACACCTCGGTCGGAGTGCAGCGGACATCAAGCAAGAACACCATTTCAGCCGTGATTGCCAACGACCAGACTATCGCCAACGGTCAGCCCGTCAGATTGAGGCTTACAGAGCCGATGTGGGTCGGAAACAGACTTGTGCCACGCAATACAATCATAATGGGCGAAAGCCGATTGCAGGGCGAGAGGCTGGAGATTGAGATTTCATCGGTCGAGTCGGAAGGCTCGGTGTATGAGGTGGAATTGCAGGTATTTGACTCCGACGGTCAGGAGGGCATCAACATTCCCAACTCTATGGAGTCTGACGCATTGAAAGAAATTGGAGCCAACATGGGCAGCACGGTCGGCAGTTCAATCAACATCTCCACCAATGCAGGGGCGCAGATAGTGTCAGATGTCGGGCGAGGCATACTCAACGGCGTCAGTTCATATCTCACAAAAAAAGTCCGTGAGGTAAAAATACACCTCAAAGCCGGCTATAAGGTCATGCTGCACCAGCCGGAACAAAACTAAATTCAAAACCACTAAAAATTTCCAAGTACAATGAAATTGAAAACATTTATTCTTTCCGCCATTGCCGTAATAGGTATGGCAACCCCGGCTTTTGCCAAAGGCAAAGCAGCCAAAAACACCGATAACAATGTGTCGTCAGACACTGAAACGGTAGCCGAACACGACATGAACGTGTACGGTGCAAACTACACCGACGGCGACAAGTTTGACGGTCTTACCCGTAAAGTCGGCTTTGACCGTATGATTCCACCTAACGCACTGGAGGTTGCGTATGAAAAGACAACGTGCGCCCATAAGGGTGAGTAATAAATATCTCTTTGGCAAGAGATTAGATTAGAGTTCAAATGAAATCTACCACCAGCCGACTTATCCGGAGGGGAAACCCAATGGGGAGTATAGCATGTCGGAAAAGTCATAAGTCAGCGAACTGCAAAGCTGCGACTGAATGGCAAGGTGGAAAGACTGTTAAAAGGATGAAGCCCAAACTGGTTGAACGACAGTTCTGCTGCACCTTGTCGAGCTATGACGGAAAGCAGTTACAAACGTCATACCGTAGTACTCTGACGGAGTGTTGTTACGTTCAGAGCATCCGAACTGACTACGGAGCAACCGCAATAAGCGGACATAAGAACGGAAATCGCATCCGACAAACAGTCATGCCAACAGTTATTACTCATCTAAATGGGGATTGCCTAAATTGGAATGCCGAAAGGCTATGGAGAGTTGCTCCTGAATATCCAACATGGCAACGGAGTTCCCATAGTAGTCTGAGCAAGGGAAAGCCTTGTACATGGCGAAGGGGAACAGTTAAGTTCCTTTAATACAATCAAAAGACAATGTGAGAGACATTATGAGAAGTCCAGAGACAGTATTAAACAATCTATCAAAGCACAGTTCTGACTTAGGTTATAAGTATGAACGGCTCTACCGACTCCTATTCAATGAAGAAATGTTCTTCCTTGCCTATCAGCGTATATATGCAAAGCAAGGAAACATGACACCGGGCACAGATGGTCGGACAGTAGACCAAATGAGCATTCAACGAATAGAACGCCTAATTGATGCTCTTAGGACAGAAGAGTATCAACCACATCCTGCCAAAAGGGTGTATATACCCAAAAAGAACGGAAAGAAACGTCCATTGGGAATACCCTCTTTTGATGACAAGTTAGTGCAAGAGGTAACTCGGATGATTCTCGAAGCAATATATGAGGGTCATTTCGAATATACCTCACATGGCTTCCGACCGCACAGAAGCTGCCACACCGCGCTGACACATATACAAGATAAATTCACAGGGGCAAAATGGTTCATTGAGGGAGACATAAAAGGCTTCTTCGATAACATCAAGCACGAAATACTTGTGAATATCCTAAAGGAAAGAATCGCAGACGAACGTTTCATTCGCCTTATTAGGAAATTCTTGAAAGCAGGATATGCTGAACAGTGGAAATTCCACAACACATACAGCGGAACACCTCAAGGGGGTATTGTCAGTCCCATATTGGCAAACATCTACCTTGATAAGTTCGACAAATACATGAAAATGTATGCTGATAAGTTCAACAAGGGAGAAAGGCGCAAAGTCAGTTCAGAGTACAGACGGCTGAATAACAAAAAGACAAGACTTGCAAAGAAGCTCAAATCCGTCACCGATGAAAGCGTCAGAGCTGGAATGATAACGGAGATTAAAGAAACGTTGGCTCAAACCTACGTGACACCATGCCATGAACCTATGGATGCCAACTATAGACGAATCCAATACGTAAGATATGCCGATGACTTCCTAATAGGAGTTATAGGTTCCAAGTCTGAATGTCAGGCAATCAAAGCAGACATCAAAGAATTCATGACCGAACAACTCGGACTTGAACTGTCTGATGAGAAAACTCTGATTACCAATGCTAAGGACAAGGCTAAATTCTTAGGTTATGAGATTTTCGTCAGAAGCAAAGCATTCATGCACAAGGATAGCAGAGGAGTCATGAAAAGATTTGGAAATGGTTCGGTGTTACTCCATGTAAGCATGGACACCGCAAAAGCCAAATTACTGGAATACGGCGCGCTTAGAATCGCCAAGGAAGGTAACCAAGATATCTGGAAACCGAAACCTCGCGGTTTTATGATTGGCAACAAGGTTGAAGATATTGTTGCCCAATACAACACCGAAATCCGTGGCTTTTACAACTATTATGCCATCGCCAACAATATCTCCACCATCGGACACTCTTTCGGCTACATCATGGAATATAGTATGTATAAGACTATCGCCCAAAAACTTAACCTCACAATGTCACAGGCTAAGCTCAAATTCTTAAAGGATAAGAAGTTTATAGTGCCATTCACGGGAAAAAACGGTGAAGTCAGATACAGAATATTCTACGACGGAGGATTCAAACGCAAAGAGCCTTTCAATGGCAGCATAGTTGACTATATACCCAACACAGCTTTCGTTCCTAAACTTAGCTTGATGGAGCGATTGAAAACGGGAACTTGTGAAATATGCGGCAAGAAAGGAAACTTAATCATGCACCATGTCCGAAATTTGAATCAACTCAAAGCTGATTCACCTTGGAATGCCATCATGATTAAGAAGCGGAGAAAGACTTTGGCTATATGTGAATCTTGTAACGAAGTAATTCAGAATCATGCAAAGTAGATTGAGAGAATTTAATGGAGAGCCGTATACAAGGAGACTTGTAAGTACGGTTCGGGGGCAGGTACCCGAAAACCTGCCGCTGAAAGGCGGTAAGGCGTTGGATACCGAGCCTACGCACATCATATTTCCCTCGGAAATA
>LUJM01000079.1:0-14700 GCA_001689415.1 Bacteroidales bacterium M2
TGAATAATTTTTTAACGAACTATTGTAAATATAAATAACTCTTAAAAATAATCACTATGTCACAGACAGCCACCACAGCCGCCACTCTCCCCAATCCCGTATGCGTCACCGCGTTCATCGCTCCGCAGTCGCTCATCGAACTTTCCCTTTACACTGACGGCACAAAAGCCGCCGCAGAGGGCGAGGCCGTAGCCCCTGCCGTCATCAGTGTCGGCACATATATGTCGGACCGCTCAATTTGGCACATCTGCAATTTCACCAATGCAGCGAACGCCCTCAATTACGCTTTTATGCTCAAAGGCGATAACTGCCCCATTTCTAAAAATGCCATGTCGCTCTTAAAGGCCGAGATAAAGCGCACAGGTGCAATAAGCACTCGCGCCAAAGCTCGCCAAGAGGCTAAGGCTCGCCAAGAGGCCGAGGCTAAAGAGCGTGCAGAGCAGGAGGCAAAGGACAAGGCAGAGGCAGAAGAGGCCGCAAAGTCTAAGCTGATTGTCGAGGCCTTCTCTGCCGCCCCGCTCATGAAGCAATACGAGGATATGAAGAAAAAGCACCCCGATGCAGTCTTGCTATTCCGTTGTGGCGATTTTTACGAGTGCTTTGGCGAGGATGCGCAGAAAGCCTCAGATGTCCTCGGCATCACCCTCACCACCCGAGCCAATGGCAAGGCCGATAAAATCTACCTCGCAGGCTTCCCCCACCACGCACTCGACACATATCTGCCCAAATTGGTAAGAGCTGGCCACCGCGTAGCGCTATGCGAGCAGATTGATGAGCCGAAGAAAACAAAGTCAAAACGCTCGAAAATAGCCTAAAAAGTGCGCTCGCCTCAATATTGGGGCGAGCTACCTTCAAGGGGGACTGCGCAGCTCGCGGCTCAACTCTGAACGCAACCGCTCGCCGTTTGTCTTTTAGAGCCATAAGTGTTACCGCTAATTTTGCACTATGGCAACTCAATTCATAAATTCATATCTTGACGGTGCTCTATTCGTTCCAACTTCTTCCGTCCCGAGCCTAAAGGCTTATACAGACAAGGTTAAGATTGACGTATCTATGTCTTGCGAAAATGGTGCTGACAGCGAGATAGAAACATTCTTTTCCACTTCGCTTTATTCGTTCGGCAACATAGTGGAGCTATCGGATGTCGGCTCTCTGGTCGAGGAATATTTTCGTAAACGCAACAAAGTGGCCGACTCTATTTCTATTGTTTTCGACAGCATCTCTATTGATGTGCATTTCTTGTATTGCGAGTATGCCTTGCCTGAATCATTCGACCTGGCTAAATCTTTCCTTATTGCCTCTCACGTGCAACGTGTACATCAAGATTCTATTATTGCTATTGCTACTACAAATCTTAGCTCGGGCATACCATTTATCATCAAAGCAGTCGGACATAGGATTGGAGATAATTCTATTGCTGTGGTTGAAAAATCCGTATCCAAAGATATCAGTGCTGAAGGCGTTACTTATTTTTCAGTCTTAGAGATTCTAAAATGGGTGCTCAAAACCTCTGATACAGAAAATGATGTCGCTATACGCGACGTTATGTATTTCAGCATTGAATACTGCGGAATACAAAAGTTGTGCTACATAGTTCCTGCTCAGGCATACCTCACCTTCTCTTTCCGTAATATTTTCAATGTTGAGGAATTCTTTGATGTTGTAGGTGTGCTGACTACCAAGACCGATATTTCGCGAGAGACTGCGGTCTGCAACGGTTGCTCTAAACAGTATGATCGATATGTCAACCGTACATATCAGATAGATACAGAACCACTGACAAACGATGAAGTCTCAATCTTCGAGCAGTTAATTGCTTCTCATCATGTTTGCTTGTACCTCGATAATACCGATTTCGACATTCTCATTGACGAACACACCTGTGAACACAGTTCTGCCGACGACGCTCTGACCACAATAAAATTTACATGGCGTTTTGCCGAGCAGCGCCCACATATTTTCGACTCTATCGTCAACGGCATTATGCCGACTCGACGGAAGATATTCGATGAAACCTTCTCTCCCGAATATGAATAGTGCAATCCATATCTCTGCAGCTCGAAAGATGCTCGACTCCGGGCAGCCGGTCACGCTTACCTATGTGAAGAAAAACGGTCAGATTATGACCGCTAATAACGTCGTTTCGCTCCGATATGACTTCTACACCGGTATGCGTACGATTAAGCTCTTGCACAATGGTCAGAAGAAATCAATCCATGATGTCTGCATCATTGGAATTAACGATTTTGAAGTATTCTTATAAACCTCTCACTCTCTCCCAATGGAAGACAATATTTTTGACTGTTTCTCTATCGAGACATTGCCGTTGAGTAATGCCAGGGTTGCCTTCGTAACGAAGACAACTGAGGTGTTCCGTGATTGCAGCCGTTTCAATACTCGTATGACTCCGGACGGAAAGGAATATATTTCGTGGGGCGCTGACGACCAACTGCCTTACAAAATAATCCGTTACATCGAGGAAGACGAAACACTTTCGACATGTCAGGTCTTTAACGCCGAGGTTTGTTATGGTAGCGGTTTGCGCTATTGCACCGAAGATGCATCGCCTCTGGTCAAGACCCAGGTCGAGGACTTCCTTATTGACAATCCGCTTCCCGATTATTTCCTCGGGGTCTGCCAGGACCTCAAGCACTTTAATTTTGCCGTTTCGGTTATTATCCTCAATGAAGATGGCGACCAAATTGTCGAGCTGCACCGCAAACCGGCATGTTATTGCCGCTTTGCTCCGGCAGATCCGAAATCCGGTCGCCTTACAAAAATCATCTTCGGACAGTTCCGCGACACGCAGCCGGCCGACAAGTTCGAGGAAATCGAACTCCTCGACCCTCGCTCCCCATGGCGCGATCTTCAACAGCGCATGGGGCTCAGAGCTTCACGTGGCGATGCTGCCAAATCGACGCAACGCAAATTTGCTATCCTGACCCGATTCCCGGGGGTGGACTCGCCTTATTACCCGATACCGCATTACGCGGCTCTGTTCAAAGGCTCGTGGTATAACATAAAGAGGCTCATCGGCGAGGCTAAGATGTCGAAGCTTCAAAACGCCGCTCCGATTAAGTATGTTATCGAGATTTCGCCCAGATATTGGGATAATCTTTTCAAGGATCACAAAATCTCACGCTCTGAGGACCAGCAGAAGCTGATGAACGAAAAGAAACGTGAAATGCTCGAATTCTTGACGAACCATGAAAACACAGGCTCGGTACTCTTTACCGGCAAGTCGATTTCTCTTGACGGCAAAGGAGAAACTCCTGACATTACCGTCAACTGCATCGACTCTAAAACCAAGGAAGGCGGCGATTGGGAGTCGGATATCGCCGAAGCTGTGAACATGGTTTGCTTTACCATGCGCGTTCACTCTAACCTCGTCGGCTCTGTGCCCGGCAAAGCGCAAACCAACAACTCAGGCTCTGACAAGCGCGAACTCTATACAATCGCACAGGCCCTACAAAAGCCTTATCATGACCTTCTGTTCCTGCCTCACGAGATAATCATCCGCTTTAATAAGTGGAAGGGTGTACACCCTGACTGCCCCTTTATCCAGCTTACAACGCTTGACGAGCATTCCGACGCAAAAGAAGTAACCTCTAAAAATCCTAAAACCAATGAGACCGACAGAAAGTCACATTCCTCATAATTAAATCCATAATCGCAATGAACACCGACAACCTGACTAATGTAATCATCGGGGGTGAAATCCAAAACATACCGAATGTGGTCGAGGACAAACAGTGTCCCGTCGATAAGCTCGCTCCATTTGAGGAGTCCGATAAGTTCTGGTTTTGCTCTGAAGATACATTCACTGATGACACTCTTAGTGTCGGCATAGATATTGAACAGTGGAAAAACTCACACCCTGACGTCCCTTATATTAAGGCATCTGCTATTGATATGAGCGCCGATGCTAAAAACGTAACACCTAAAGACTTCAATAACAATGAACACTGATAATCTGACTAATGAAGTCATTAAGCGTTATATCCCGAACATACTGACAGAGGCAGAGGGGGAAACACCGCTTGCCGAAAAACTCGCTCCTTTCATTGAGTCCGCTAAGTTGTGGCTCGAAACCGAATATCTCGGTCCCGAGGACTTTCTTAGCGAAGCACACAATGAATTTGCACAGAAAATCATCGTCAAAAAGGCTTTTGCCGACGCAGTTCCATCGCTCGACCTTATCATCACGCCTAACGGCATGGCCGTTATCAATACTGATAACATGGCCCCGGCATCGAAGGAGCGTGTCGAAAGGCTCGTCGCTTCGCTCCGGAATTATGTCAGCGCAAATCTTTATATCCTTCTTGACATCTGCCACTCTTACGAGGCATGGCGTATGTCGGAGAGAGGTCAGTATTTCTGTGGCTCTTTCATCAACTCACCGAAGGACTGCGACGATGCTGACCTCGACATCCCTTTCGAGGAAGCTCGTCGCCGTGCAATCCTGTTCGAGTCTGCCCTTGCTGAACGCTATATCGGCCGAGAGACGATGAATGCAATCCGCTCTGATTATAACAGTCGAGTCATTAGCCAGACTCATCCACTCGTCGCCCTTATCCGGAGCATACTCGTGTATGTGATTGCGCCTGATAAGTTTTTCATCGATCAGAACCATGTATGGCACGCCGCACGCCCTGTCCTGAACGAACTTAATTATCATCCAAAATATAAAGAGCTGTGGGAGTCTGAAATGGGCGACAAATTCAAAACCGCAGTATTCATCAATAACGTTAAAGGCGGTTTTTTCTTCTGATGTACGCTCTTAATCTCTCTGTCCCGGCTTCATGGTCGGAGCTCTCGCAGGAACAGCTTGCTTTCCTGCTCAAGACCATTGCCTCTGTAAACCGTGCGAACATCAACAAGCCTTTCCGTTCGATTGAGGATTTCTCGGCTCAGACCTCCGCTCAGGTCGCTACTTATTGCCTGTTCCGCTGGAACGGCTTGACTGTCGTTACTCCTTATGCCGACGACTGGCTCATCGCCCATGGCGGACATGAGCTCCGTGTCAGGGAAGCGGATATCGCTGCTGCAACAGCAGCCCTGGGGTGGATTAACGAGCTTCCCGATGAACCGGTCAGACTTGACTCTATCGACGGCGCTACTGCTGTAGCGGCTGAGCTTGATGACTCTTTCTCTTTCGATGACTGGCTTTCTTGCGAAGCTCTTTGGCAGGGATATCAGGTTGTCAAGTCTGAACAATTCCTGCAGCAAATGGCAGAAGTCCTTTATCGGAAACCGGGCATCAAGCTCCGGGAGCATGAAACCCTCTCGATTTTCTATTGGTGGGCCGGTCTGAAAAACCATTGCAACCTTCTTTATCCTAATTTCTTTCAGCCGGCAGCGCCCGGAACTGCTGTTGAGCCGGACCGCGATATGTTGCGCCGCAACATGGATGCGCAGATCCGTGCGCTTACCAAAGGCGATATTACCAAGGAGGAACACATCCTTTCTCTCCCTGCTCATCGTGCCCTTACCGAGCTTGACGCTCTGGCAAGGGAATATGAAGAACTTAACCGCAAGTACCCCCCTAAATAATGGATAATAACTCTTTCAACTGGGACTCAGCCTCTTTTTTCGAGAGGCTGACTGCCGCAAATAAATTTGCCAAGGATAACGGCTTCGCATTCGAGCGTGTGTCTTCTCTTGAAGGCTTCCACGCCCTTATCTCCAAGGCTCTGTCGACAAAGGCTTACGTCGCCGTTAGCGATACTTCTTCCGGAGGCATCGACCTTAACAACACTCCGCACACGCGCCGCGTAAAAACGGTGTTCCTGTTTATGCGCCACAAGGTTGATGATGCCAAGGCGCGACAGGCTTGCCTTGACAAGATGAATGAGCTGTTTCGACAATTCATGTCTGTTCTCATTCAGGAGAAAACACGACTTAGGGAAAACAGTATCTATCTCGATGACCGCATTTCGTTCACCGAGATAGACAAATATTTCTACACCGGCGGAGCTTGTGCCTTCTTTCAGATTGCCGTCGATACTTTCACTAACCTTGTATATAATCCTGACGAATGGCTCAGCGAGATCCTATAGCCGAAAGAGAAAAATTTGTCGAGGGTTGGAATAAAACCATGGTCGACATATGGACCGAGCGAATACGATTGCTAAATGTTATCGATACCGGCTCGCTACTGGCTTCGCCTATTCGGTTGCCTGTGCAAGCAGACGGACGATTCTATGATATTACTCTCTCTCAGTCTTTCCTTGAATATGGTTTGTGGCAGGACCTTGGCACCGGCCGTGAAACGCCTATCGGAAACCCCGGCGACATTGGACATGACAAGGTCCGAGAGCGCCGGCGTTGGTTCTCTATAAAATATTATTCCTCGATTATGAAACTCCGAGACTTCATGGCTCAGTCTCTCGGTGAAGAATTCAAATCAATGTTCTGTAATGCTCTTGATGCCGACCGTATGCGCCACAGATCCGAATATTACCACCGAAAAGGCCTTAGTTAAGTGTCTTTTATAGCTCCGAGCTTTACAGATACCTTTGCTTAGATTCATCCATTTTATATGACAGACTTTACCTCTCTCCAATCCAAAGTCAACGACCTGAAGGCGAAGGTGGCTCAATACTCCATCACCCCCGCCTATCTCGGTGCGTTGCTCGATGACTTCATCACTCTGATGAAGAAAATCGACATGACCGGTATGAGCGATGACGTGCAGACTGCCCTGCAAAATGCTAACTCTGCGCTTGAAAAGTCGCAGAGTGCTTTGACTAAAGCTGTAAACGCCGAAAATTCGGCTAATCTCGCTACTCAAAGCGCCCTAAATGCTATTCAGAAGGCTTCTGACGCTCTTTCTAAGGCCGAAAATGCCGTCACTGTCGCTAATACCGCCAAGAACACCGCCGATGCTGCCAAGTCTATGGCTGCAAATGCTCAAGGAAACGCCAACACCGCAAACAATACCGCTGACGAAGCCCTTTCTCGTATCGAGGCTGTCGAGGATAAAATCGGCACTCCTAACGGTATTGCCACCCTTGACGAACACGGACTCATACCGTCTAATCAACTCCCTTCATACATTGATGACGTAGTGGAATTTGACGGTATGCTTCCGATCTTGGGAGACATTAAAATCGAGTCAGCTTCCGCAAGCTCCGGCTCAATCTATTATGTCCCCTCTCTTGACACTTTCGTTTGTATGTCAAGAAATGATGGTGGAATTGTCGGCTCTGGTGCCAAATATTATGCGAACTGGGGCGGTGCTGATGCTTTCGGCGAATTTACCATGAACGGTCGTAAGCCGGCATCGAGTAAAATCTTTATTGATGTATCGACTAACAACCAGTACCGCTATAGTGGCTCGACTCTCGTTTCCACCGGTTCGCCACTCTCTCTGGGCGAAACAGAACACACTGCTTATTCCGGCGACAAAGGCAAGCAGCTCCGTGTGGATGTCAACGAGCTGCAATCCAAATTCGGCGGCCTGATGATATTCCCTTTCAATGGCACTTACATCCGTGTGTCCGACACAGGTAATCATATGCCTCCGACACAGGGGGTATGGTGGACTCCGTCTTCTGAAGGTGGCTGCTTCCTTTTCTGCTCGTCGCAGTTTGGCTATTCAGTGCTCGACTATAATCTCGACGGACTCGGTAGATCCGACCGTATTTTCCGCTGCGGCAACATTTTCTACCGTGTCGTTGACGGCGAGCTTAAAGAGCTTGGCGGAGCTACCGAAGGCAACTGCCTGAACGTAACTGTCGAATTGCCGAAGCAGGGTACTACAAACCCTTACTACGATCTCTCGACTGCAATTGCCCGTATCTATGAAGCCCGGCGCACGAAACTCGGACTTCAGATTACTTTTGCCACCACTGCCAAATCATGGAAGCAATACCAGTATATCGGGGCCTCTCTCGAGTCGGAAGACTTCCTCTCGGAGTCCAACTGGATTGACATGGCAGGTACCTCGGCCGGAACTGAGCCGGTTATTAACATCAATGACCTCTGTGGAGACCCCACTGCGGCCGATTTCTATTCATTCGAGTCGGCTGTGGATGCACTCGCTAAGCTCGAAACTGACACAAAGGTAATCTACCGAAAGGCCGGAATGGTTATAACATACCGCATCTCGGCATCCGAATGGGAAACGCTGCAGCTCGTGCAAAAGGTGTCGGACTTTGGCAATCGTGCTGCCTGGAAGGAATTCGGAGGTGGCTCGAAAGTCGAATCTAAAGACGAACCCGTCGCTGGTGGCAAAGACGCTTTCTCTACCGGTGGCGCTTACAACGCCCTACCTACTCAGCATGAAGTTACCCAGGAAGACGGCACTGTCTCTATTCAATTCAAGAACGCTGCCGGCGAGCCGGTAATGGAGCCCGTCAACTTCATCGCCGCTACCGGTGGCGGTGGCGAGGTCAGTGGCACGATTGTTTCTATAAAATTCGAGAAATCACCTCTATTTGGTGCCCTTGGTGCTGAAATCGCCACCAAAGCTGCGATCCGCTCAATAACCATGGCTGGTGATAATGAGGTTGATAATGCTATCGCTACTCTCGAACTCATTGACCGCGACACAAACCTCACTATCTGGTCCGAGAATGTCAACAAGCCTTCCTCTGCTTCAATGGATGACTTCTCGTTCCCGATTGACTTCACTCCGTTCCTTTCGGCTGCCGGACTTCGTCGCTTCACTCTCAAAGCAACGGATGAAGCCGGATATTCAACAACAAAATTCATTTCCGTTACCGCAGAGGACATCACTGTCTCCGTGTCCGGAGTACAGGTTCTCCACGTGCGCGAGGATGCGATGATTACTCCCGGCATGACTCGTGCCACTGTCGATCTGTTTAAATTCGAGAATAACCAGAGCGACAAAGGCATCGAAGCCGTCGTCGATATTCTAATCAACGAAGAATGGCATGAGCTGCACCGCAGTATCGTTACTGATACCTTTACCAAATCTGTATCTTTCAACCCTGCAGAACTCGGACTCGTACACGGCGCTTATCCTATCCGAATAAGCGGCACGTCGCTTAACTCGGGAGTTAAGGGCAATACCGTATACTCAGCTATTATGGTTGTCGACATAGAGGCCACAACTCCGCTCGTAGCTATCCGCTACGATGATAAGACCGGGGGCACTGTCAAACTTTACGAGTCCGTCGAGTTTGACGTGGCTGTCTACAATCCTAAGAGCATCAACACCATTGTCAATACAAAAGCAAATGACGCTCTTATCTCTCAGCTCTTGTGCGATAATACGCACACCTACAATGTCAGCAAACAGATTCAGGGGTTTGCCGAGGGGGATGTCATCAAGCTCTACGCAAAGGTCGTAAGTGCTACGGACCTTCGCGACTTCCGCTCCTATGAAGTCCCCGTTACTGTGTCAGGTTCTGTTATCGACGCTTCTCTTAAAGAGGGCGCGATTTACTCGTTCGACTTCTCGTCGCGCTCAAATGCAGAGGCTGACCATTCTATCGTTGACGGTGATTATCGAATCGACCTTTCCGGAGCAAACTATACATCTAACGGCTTCGGCTCATTCCTCGGACAGAACTGCCTCCGTGTCGCCGAAAACGTCACCGGCTCGCTCAATCATATGCCTTTCGCGTCTTCGGCTCTCGAAGCTGCGGGAATGGCATGGCAGTGCCAGTTCGCCACGAATAACATCAAGGATGCTGACGCTATGCTCCTCGAATGTTATGACCCTACATCTGGTGCCGGTTTCTACATCAAGGGCAACAAGGTGGGTATTTTCTGTAGAAACGGCAATCAGGCTCTCGAGGAGCGTTCTTTCCGTTGTGGCGAACAGATTACTCTCGGCATCACGGTCGAGCCTTCGAGCATTTTTGTTGAACGTTCCGGGGTCAAATACTCGGCTCTCCGAATGTACCTTAATGGAGAGCTTGTCGCTCACATCGGTTATACTCCGGGCAGAGGCGACCTGTTCAATGGCCGTAACATCACCATGAACGGTACCAAAGGCGACCTATACATCTACTACATGCTCGCCTATCAGACGCACTACGAATGGGCGCAGGCGTTCAAAAACTACCTCGTAAAGCTCGTCGATACCGAGGCGATGATTCGAGAGTTCAATGCCGAAGATGTCCTCTCCTCGCAGACTGCTGAAGGTAGCACTGCTATGCGCCCTTCTGCCTCTGCTCTGTGGGCTCGCGGCATCCCTTATGTTGTACTCGTCGCCGATGATGCCACTTTTAACGCCTTTGACGGTGGCACGTCTACATCGGATAATTTTGAGATGACGGTCTACTACTATGACCCTGTCAGACCCTGGCGCTCGTTCAAGGCGACCAAGTGCCGTATCCGCAGACAGGGCACTACGTCGGCTAAGCGTTGCAAGAAGAATGTCCGCATCTACCTCTCTAAGGCTTCGGAGATTACTCCGCTCTTCCCGGAATACACCAACGCCGACGCTCTGCTCACTTACGCACTTTTCGCAAATAAGAAAATCCGTGTGGGCGAGAAGACTATGGCCGTAGACCTTATCACTATCAAAATTGACTATTCCGATGCCGGCGGCGCAAATGACTGTGGCGTTTGCGACATGATGAACGCCACTTACCGTGCCCTCGGTGATGATTACATGACTCCGGCTCAGCGTTTCTTCGACGGAACGCAGGATATCGGGGATATACACCTCGAAGGGCTCGAGCTTAACCACTCGACGGCCAACCACCCGATTGCCGTGTTCCGCTCTACCTCAGACACCCTGCAGAATGTCTACTTTGAGGCAAAAGGAAACTGGAAGGAAGACAAGGGCGAACAGACGGCACTCGGCTTCATGAACACGCCCGGGTATAACCTCGGTTGTATCAACTATCAGGATGAGAACTTCATCGAATACTACGGTCTCAAAGACGAATCTCTCGACCAGACCGAGGCTCGATTCCGAGCCGATACTACCGTCGATACGTCGAAGCTCTATCTGCTCTCGCAGTATTGCGGAAATAGATACCGCTTCATCAAATACGAGAGCGGTGCATGGAAAGTAATGACCGGCTCGATGAAGCAGACCGGAGGCAGAGGATCAAAGACGTGGAAGGTGTCGGGTTATGTCCTTAACCCCGTCACGGGCTTCGAGCTCCTGACATACCAGGAACTCGACTGGTGGCGTGGGGTCGGCTCCCTCGATACGATGATGCAGACCGGGACAGGTAAAATTTCCTCTTGGATCCAAAAGCTCATAGACAAGGGTAAGGTCACGGCCGATGTTGTTCCGCTCTGGACTTACTACTTCGAGTGTATGGTCGATAATGATGACCTTGCCATTGCTTACGCCACCGGCAAGAAAGTGCCTTTCGAGCTTTACCGTATGCTCCGTTTCTGCGACAGCATTGACCCCGACAACAATCCGGACACTTACGCGGCTCGAGCTCGGCAGAACTTCTACAAATTCCTCAATGTGCGCTCGCTAATGGTGTACTATGCGGCCACCGATTACAACTCGCTGTATGACCAACAGGCCAAGAATATGCAGCCCATGTTCTTCCTCGAGGACGGTGCTTACATCGAGGACGGTGTCTGGTACAATTCCTATACCGAGGACGATGAGTGCAACGTAGAGGCGTTGCCGGCTCACGCGCTGCCGGCCCGAATGTACTTCAACAAGGTGTATGACGCGGACGGAGCTAACGGCAAGGATAATGACGGCGGCTGCACAGGCGACCCCGAATGTGACCCCGCCAAGCCTACTGACGAGGCCACCGGATATGCCAACCCTTATGCAGGGTGGAACTCTATCCTATGGGTGGTGCTGCGCCTCATTCAGGAGATGATCACTGACGATGCAGAGGGCAAGACTGACCTCCGAACCGTTGTCGCTGCCATGCGCTCTGTCGAGGCTAATGTCGACGGCTCCAACATGAAACCGTTCTCGCCCGAAGGCGCAATGTACTTCTTCATGCAGAAACGCCTGTTGATATGGCCCAAGATGGTGTCGAGCTACGACGGCATCCGTAAGTATGTGCAGTACACCGCTACCTCGGACACGATATATTTCTACGCTCTACAGGGCCTCGGACTGACTTCGCTCCCGGCTTTCATTGAGACGCGCTGGCGTATCCGCGACGGATACTACCAGACCGGGGCCTTCTTCTCTGGCTACATCTCGGCACGTATAGCTTGCGCTCCGGGGGCTAAAATCCGCTTTACCGCTGGTAAAACCGGATATTACGGTATCGGCAACGATAACACCGCCGCCGTGTCCGAATCTGTCTACCTTGAGGCTGGGCAGAGCTACGAGTTTACAAATTTCTCGCACCAGACCGGAGCTCTCATCTATATCTATCAGGCGGACCGTATGAGTATGCTCGACCTAAGCGAAATATCACTTGGCTCGTCGAATGGTGAGATTGACTTCACTGTCATGCTACTCGTCGTTTCGCTGATTCTCGGCTCGGCCACTCACACGGAAATGCCAACAGGCTACCGTGCAATGACATCGGCCAAGCTCGGCAATCTGCCATTCCTCGAATCTCTGGACGTGCGCCGCACTGGTCTTGTTGCTGTTGACGGTTCCGGCTGTCCTCGCCTTCGCAAACTCGACGCTCGCGACTCGGCTGTCGAAACCTTCTCTGTTGCCGAAACATCGCCGATCAATGACATTGCGATGCCGGGATCGCTGACGGAAGTGTCGCTTGTGGGTCTGCCGAACCTTACCTACGCAGGACTCAACGCCGTGGCCGGTCTGCGTGTGCCGTCGCTCTCTAAGGTGCAGAAGCTCCGCCTCGAGACGTCTCCGAAGCTTGATGCTCGCCGTATGCTCAACGATACTCTCGACGGCCAATCTTCAAATCCGGTTCTTTCCGCGCTGCGCTTCAATGAAATGCAACTCAAAGGCGATGCCTCAGAACTGCAGTCGGTAATCAATCGAGGTGTAGCCGGTCTTGACTCGGACGGCAACCGCTGCGCTCGGCCCGTAATCAATACCGTCTATCAGTTGACTACAATCCTCGACGAGTCTGTAATCAACAGCATCGAAGACAGCATCGAGGGCATTTCGCTATTTACAGTCATCGATGCTTTCATCGAGCTTATCGACATCGTAAATGCTGAATTCTACTCCGGTGACCCCGAAGTCGATAACGTCACCCTCGATAACGTTGGCGAAACTCTCGTCTTCTACAATGGCGAAACTTACGAGGAATACCTCGCCCGTGTCGCCGAAGACAACCGCTCTATCCACGAAATTATCAAACTCTAATCTCCTCTCATGGCATCTAAAGAACAATCCGCTACTCTCCTGCGCCGCAATAAGCGTGCGCAGGTAGATGCCCTGAACTCTCTCGGCTTCAACCTCACCGAGAGTGCCAGGGCCGCAGACTTCCCCATGTATGTTAAGTGGGCTGCAGGGCTGCTTGACCTGAACGTGGCTGCTAACCGCAAATCCGATAACAAACGATTCTTCTTCACTATCGAGGAATGGCAGTCGCTGTCCGCTACCGAACAGGCGCTTTTCCTATTACGCGGTATTCGCGTAAGGGCTTGCTCTGTCTCATTCATCATCGCGCCCGACACGCTTAATAATAAAGCCTGGGGAGCTCGTGATATCAGCATCCCGGACCTTCATTCTTACCAGTCGCAACGCGACCTATATTCGTATTTCAACGCATACGAGGAAACATCAATCATCGCAGCAGCATATAAGGATATCAGTAATAACGACATCGTGGGGGCTCCTGCAGCCGAGGCTGCCCTTGCTTACAAGGCTTTCACCCTTGACCGCGACGGTCTCGAAGATACTTCGCTTTGGGCGCTCCCAACTCCTGCACATTTGTGCATTATGTTCCGCTGGAAGAATGAGATTGACTCAGCTTTCTCTGCGGTCTGGTCTTCCGACTTCAAGCTCTTATTATCGACTCATTGGTCTTGCGCCCGTTGGTCGAACAATGAAGTCTTCCGAATTGCGATGCAATCCGGTGGGGCGATTGTTGTCGAAAATCCCATCTACTTGTACGCAGTTCGCCCTATCTGTGAATCTTAACCTCTCCCCTCATGAACAATATCCAAGAAGCCCAACTCCTGCGCGAAAACCGCTCTGCGCTTGTCGCACAGCTCAATAACATCGGTTTCTCCGATGTAAATGATTACACGCCCATATCCCTTATCGCTGATTACATGAAATGGGCCGGCGGTCTGCGTGATCTCCGCCTCGCTGTAATCAACAAGTCAACCGGGGCGTATACTGACTACTCCGAAGATGAATGGAACGCTCTCAGTGCATCTGCTAAGGCTTCCTGTGTTAAACTCGGAATCCGCATCCGGGCTGAACGTCAGGACTTCATCATCTCCAAAGAAAATGTGCTCCGTTCTAACGGCAGCGCAGATATACCCTGGGCGCCCAACAATAGCATCGATGTCAAGAATCTCACGAACTACGGAGAAGGCTCAACCGGTCATCTCAAAGACATCGACGGCAAGGCCAACACTGACCTTATCCTCGCCCATGGAGCGGCTAACAACATAAAGTTTGAGGCCGCTGAACAGGCCAGAGCATATAAGGCTTCTACCGTTGCTGACGGCGGCTTTGAAGACCCCACAGAGTGGAGTCTTCCGGCTATCGGTCAGCTCTGGCTGCTCTATAAATACAGGCGCAAAATAAACGAAGCCTTAACTCTGTTTTTCGGCTCCGCATACATCATCAGCGACGCATGGTATTGGTCCTCAACAGAGTACAATTCTGCCTACGCCTGG
>LUJM01000079.1:14736-14942 GCA_001689415.1 Bacteroidales bacterium M2
CAGGGTCCGCGCTGTGGCCCCAGTGCCGTCGTCGGCGATATAAACCCTTTAACACTTTTTTACTTGCCGTGCGTAATCCCCGACGAAAGGAGGGGTGGAGCACGGTAAGTGCCTAACCGCGAAGCGGTCGAAAATTTTTTAGATTTTCGACACTCGCGGTTTTTTTGTACCTTTGTATCACAATAGTTCGTTAAAAAATTATTCAT
>LUJM01000080.1 GCA_001689415.1 Bacteroidales bacterium M2
GTCACGAGTTCAATTCTCGTTCCCGCCACTACTTAATAAACCAATCACATCATAAAGCCGATAGCAGAGATATGCCATCGGCTTTTTCGTACTCTATTATGAAGAAATATGATATAACGCTTCGGCTGTCGGCTATATCTCATCTACCTTCGGGATGGGTGGCTATTACATTGGAGCAGTTCGACGGGAGTCCGATGCCGCAAATGCTCCCGGGGCAGTTTGTCGAGGTGGGGGTTGACCGCTCTCGAGTTCTTCTAAACCGTCCTATTTCTATTTACAATCGTACAGAGAACACTCTCGAGTTGCTTGTTGCCCCTGTCGGGCGTGCGACTAAGGTGCTTGCCTCTTATCAGGTTGGCGACAGTCTGCATATCATAGGTCCGCTCGGTCATGGTTTTACATCCGGTTTCGCCGCGGGTAGCCGAGTGCTGCTTGTTGGTGGCGGCGTGGGAATAGCACCTCTTTACTATCAGGCCCGTATGCTTGTTGATGCCGGTTGTGATGTTCAGGTGGTGTTTGGTATGCGTACAGCTCCTGATGCCTGCATAATAGAGCGCTTTTCCGAGATTGCACCAATTCATATATGTACCGACGACGGTTCGTGCGGTTTTCATGGACTTGTGACTCAGCATCCCCGTTTTGCGGCAGATTATGATTATGTGCAAGTCTGTGGCCCGAAACCTATGATGAAGGCAATTTATAAGGCAGCAAGCGAGCGAGGCCTTGCCGGAGAGGTGTCGCTCGAAAATATGATGGCGTGCGGCGTTGGTGCATGTCTGTGTTGTGTTGAAAAAACTGTCAAGGGCAATGTGTGCGTTTGCAAAGAAGGCCCGGTATTTAATTTCGATATGTTGTCATGGTAGATTTGTCAACCAGTCTCAATGGTCTTGAGCTTAAAAATCCCGTGCTGACGGCTTCGGGTACATTTGGTTTCGGCGAAGAATATGCCGACTTTATCGATCTCAATGCACTCGGCGGCTTTGTCGTAAAAGGAACAACGCTTGAGCCCCGTCAGGGAAATGATTATCCTCGAATGGCCGAAACACCTATGGGCATGCTGAATTGTGTTGGTCTGCAAAATGCCGGCGTTGATCATTTCATTGCCGACAAATGGCCGTACCTCAAGGGTCTCGACTCTGTGCCTATTGTAAATGTGTCGGGCGCTAGAATCGAGGATTACGTAGCGTGTGCCGAGCGTCTTGCCGAACTTGAAGGTCTTAAGGCGATAGAGCTTAATATATCGTGCCCTAATGTGAAGCAGGGCGGTATGGCCTTTGGTACAACTTGCGATGGGGCAGCGTCGGTCGTAGAGGCTGTTCGCAGAGTATGGCCACGTCATTTAATGGTGAAGCTATCTCCGAACGTTACATCTATCGTAGATATTGCCAAGGCTGTAGAGGCTGCAGGTGCAGATTCTGTTTCGCTTATCAATACACTTCTTGGCATGGCTATTGACGTGGAGCGCCGTAAGCCGATACTGTCGACGATAACCGGCGGCCTTTCGGGTCCGGCAGTCAAGCCTGTCGCCGTACGTATGGTATGGCAGGTGGCTCATGCCGTTTCTGTGCCGGTTGTCGGACTTGGCGGCATCATGAGTGCGGCCGATGCGCTTGAGTTTATTATGGCCGGAGCGAGTGCAATCCAGGTTGGTACAGCCAACTTTGTCAACCCCCGCGTGACTATGGATATTATCGAAGGACTTACAGACTACTGCAACAGGCACGGCGTAGACCGATTAATGGACCTCAGAGGCATAATTTGAGGGACTTTAAACGAGGAATTGTAAAAAAATTAGGTTTTTATCATAATTTTGAGGCATTTTATATGATTTTTTTTGCGGGTTGCAAAATAATTTGTATGTTTGCCAAATAAAATCCCTCTATAAGTGACATACAGCGCACTTGGGAGGGGCTAAAGAAAGGATTGTTAATCATTATGTCTCGTAAAAAAGAAGAATTATCATCATGTACTCTTCTGGGGTCAGCCGGTACGAAGTATCCTACCGACTATGCTCCCGAGATGCTCGAGACGTTTAAAAATAATCATCCCGAGCACGACTATCTTGTATCTCTCGATTGCCCCGAGTTCACTTCATTATGCCCTAAAACGGGTCAGCCGGACTTCGGTCATATAGTAATCAACTATATCCCCGATATCGAAATGGTAGAAAGCAAGAGCTTGAAGCTATATTTGTTTAGCTTTCGTAATCATGGCGATTTTCATGAAGACTGTGTGAATATAATAATGAAAGACCTTGTGGCCTTGATGCGTCCCCGTTATCTCGAAGTGCGCGGCGATTTTAATCCGCGCGGAGGTATCTCTATTATCCCGTTTGCTAACTATGGCGATGCCGACCACCAGGACCTGGTGCGTCAGCGACTTCTCGCAGCCTTCCCAGATACATTTAAGAAATGAGCCGACCGACTAAGAACGCACTTATAGTTCTCTCCGGAGGCATGGATTCTGTTACCATGCTCTATGAATATGCGCCGGAAATCGATCTTGCCGTCAATTTCTCGTACGGATCGAACCACAATGCCCGTGAACTCGAGTGTGCGAGGTATCACTGTAATAAACTCGGTATCGAACTTGTAGAAATCGATTTGTCGTTTATCGGCAGCAATTTCCATAGTTCGCTTCTCGAAGGGCCGGATGCAATACCCGAAGGTGATTATGATTTCGACAATATGAAATCAACAGTAGTTCCATTTCGCAATGGAATAATGCTTGCCGCAGCCGCCGGGCTTGCAGAGAGCAGGGGGTTGTCGGCGCTGATGATAGCCAACCATGCCGGTGACCATGCCCTTTATCCTGACTGTCGCGATGTATTTGTGAAGGCGATGTCCGAGGCTGTCAAAGCCGGAACATACGACGGCATTGTTGTAAAGGCTCCTTATACATTGCTCAGTAAAGTGGATATCGCTACGCGAGGCAAACGACTCGGTATTGATTACTCGACCACGTACTCGTGCTACCGCGGCCTTGAGAAACACTGTGGCCGTTGCGGTACATGTCGCGAGCGCCGCCAGGCACTTGCAGGGGCCGGAATAGTCGATACAACCGAGTATGAAGACGAATAAAAACGTGAACATCAACATATTTCCAACTCTTTAAAAATCAGTCCATGGAAGCATTACTCCAACAGATTAAAGAGGCTTATGAAGCCTTCAGTGCAGATGCTGCTCTCCAGCAGGAAAAAGGTAACAAAGCAGCAGGTACTCGTGCCCGCAAAGCTTCACTCCAGCTCGAGAAACTCATGAAAGAATTCCGCAAGGCATCTCTTGAAGCTGCAAAGTAACATCACTGCCTCAAAGCTATAGCGTCGTGAAACGGTTTGTCCGTTTTGCGACGCTGTTTTTAATTTGTTACATTGCGTAATTATGCTTAAATTTGTAGGTTGAAATACTAATGTTGCATTAGTCCACGTTCTGAAAATAAAATAAACATCTATAGATATGAAATTCAACGTTTCGAGCAAAGCTCTATACAATGCCACCTCAGCAGTGAGCAAGGTTATTAATTCGAAAAATACCCTTGCCATCCTCGATAATTTCCTTATCAACCTGAGTGGAAACATACTCACAATCACCGGTAGTGACCAGGAGAACGCTCTCACTGCCCGCATAGAGGTAGAGAAAGCAAAAGGCGACGGAAGTGTCTGCCTTGGTGCCCGCCGACTGGTAGAGCTTCTTAAGGCAATCCCCGACCAGGGTGTCACCGTAGACCTCAACGAGGATACGCTCGAGATGCAACTTACATACCAAAGCGGTCACTATTCGTTTGTTGGCCTTCCCGCAAATCAGTACCCCGAGTTTGCTCCAGAGAGCGCAGGTGAGCCGATTTCGTTCAGCATCGCAACTGAGCAGATGATTGCCGGACTTGACAATACGATGTTTGCCGTAAGTAATGACGAATATCGTATAATCATGCAGGGTGTGCTGTTTGACATCGCTCCCGAAAGCATCACTTTCGTTGCTACAGATACCCGTAAGCTCGTGCGCTATATCGATAAACGCACAGCCCCCGGAGTTACCGGCAGCTGCGTCATTCCCTCGAAACCGGCCAACATCATCAAGAATGTTTTTGCCAAGGATGAAACTCTCAATATCACGATGAACAGCCGCAGCGCTGTAATCGAGAGTGGTAACTTCACCTTCCAGTGCACATTCCTCAATGGTAACTATCCGGACTACAACCGCGTGATTCCTCGCAACAACACCAACGTTCTCAACGTAGACCGTGCCGGTTTGCTCGATGCAGTACGCCGTGTTGCAATATTTGTTGAAGTAGACGGCGGCCTCGAAAAGTTCCGTATCACTCCCGAGTCTATCCTCATCAAGAGCAACGACCCGAGCCTCTGCACCAGCGCTCGCGAGCAGGTACCTTGCTCTTATACAGGTAATGAGCTTACAATCGGCTTCAACGCATCGTACCTCACCGAGATTCTCAACACAATCAAGAGCCCTGAAGTAATCGTTAACCTCGGCGATGCCGGCCGCCCCGGTGTATTCCGTCCGAGCGAAGAGCCCGACAATACCGAGCTTGTGATGCTTCTTATGCCCATGACTGTAGGTGAATTTTAATAGCAGATGAAACTCCAACTTACCCGTCCGCTGGTGTTTTTCGACCTCGAGACTACCGGCACAAATGTTACCTCTGACCGTATCGTCGAGATTTCATTTGTAAAGCTTATGCCCGATGGGCGTATTATAGAAAAGACTCGCCGTATAAACCCCGAGATGCATATTCCCGAGGAATCGACTGCGGTGCATCATATCACCGACGAAGATGTGGCCAACGAGCCGACTTTCCGTCAGATTGCAAACTCGCTTGCCCAGCAGTTAAGCAATTGTGATATCGCCGGATTCAACAGCAACCGCTTCGACGTGCCGCTTCTCGACCAGGAGTTTGAGCGCGTTGGCGTTGACTTTGATATCTCTAAAGCGCGTATGGTCGATGTACAGACCATATATCATAAGAAGGAGCCTCGAACACTTGTCGCCGCCTACAAATATTATTGCGGAAAAGACCTCGAGGAAGCCCATAGTGCGCTTGCCGACACACGTGCGACTATGGAAGTCCTTCTTGCCCAGCTTGAGCGCTACGATGATGTGCCCACTGAAATTGGCGCACTTGCCGAATACGCTTCGGCAAACCGCAATGTTGATATCATGGGGCGTATGATTTACGATGAAAAAGGGCGCGAGGTTATCAATTTCGGAAAATACAAAGGTCGTATAGCCGAAGATGTGCTTGCCACTGACAACGGGTACTATAGCTGGATAATGGGTGGCGATTTCCCCCGCAATACCAAGAAAGCCTTTACACGGGTGTTCCTGCGAACTAAAAAGAATAATGCAAAATCTTAAAGGTAAACATGTCATACTGGGTATAAGCGGCGGTATTGCCGCTTATAAAAGTGTGGTTCTGCTGCGCGAATTTGTAAAAGCCGGAGCAGAAGTGCAGGTTATCATTACCCCTAACGGCAAGCAGTTTATAACGCCTGTTACATTGTCGTCGTTGTCCGGAAAACCTGTTATAAGCGAGTTTTTTACAGCAAATACAGGCGAGTGGCATTCGCATGTCGACCTCGGTCTCTGGGCCGATGCCATGGTGATAGCTCCGGCGACAGCTTCGACTATCGCAAAAATGGCAAATGGTGTTGCCGACAATATGCTCGTAACATCATATCTTTCGGCTCGTTGCCCGGTGTTCGTTGCACCGGCAATGGACCTTGATATGATGTCGCATCCTACAACAACCCGTAATCTCGCCACACTCAAGGCCGACGGCGTGCATATCATCGAACCCGAGGTTGGAGAGCTTGCAAGTCACCTTGTGGGTCGCGGACGCATGGAGGAACCTCAATGTATAGCCAAGGTCTTGGATAATTTCTTTTCTCCTCAAGAACTATCTCTGAAAGGAAAGAAGGTGATGATTACCGCAGGCCCTACAGTAGAGCGGATTGACCCTGTAAGGTATATAAGCAATTTTTCTACAGGAAAGATGGGCTTTGCCCTTGCAGAAGAGGCTGCTCGTAGAGGTGCAAATGTAGCATTGGTATGCGGCCCGTGTGGTTTGCATTGCGAAAACCCCGCTGTGACAAAAATCGATGTAGAGAGTGCCAGGGAGATGCTTGAAGCCGCCGAGCGCGAATTTAAGGATGCAGATATAGCCATAATGGCGGCTGCTGTTGCCGACTATGCCCCGGCGCATTTCCGCGACAAAAAAATTAAGCGTGAGCACGAAGATGTAGAGTCTATCGCCCTTGTCAAGAACCCTGATATCGCCGCCACTCTTGGAAAGTCAAAAAGGGACGGGCAGGTGTTGGTTGGTTTTGCTCTCGAAACCGACAACGGCAAGGTAAATGCCGAAGAAAAACTAAGTCGCAAGAATCTCGACATGATTGTACTAAATAGTCTTGCCGATGCCGGTGCCGGATTCGGTACGGACACAAACAAAGTGAGCGTATTCTTTGCCGACAGCAATTTGGAGACACTCGATTTTGCCCTTAAGAGCAAGGCCGAAGTAGCCGCTGATATTTTTGACTGCATACAGAAACTATGATTGTATCACACTCTCTCCTACGCCGAAGCCTGATTGCGGTATGCTTGACACTGCTTTCGCCGTTTCTTGCCATTGGTCAGGAACTTAAATGCGATGTTACTGTTAATGCCGATCAGATTTCGGGTAACAAACAAGTTTTTGAGACTCTCAAACAAGCGATAAGCGACTATGTAAATACCACAACGTTTACAAACACGCAGTTTGCCACAAATGAAAAAATTGAGTGTCGACTGTTTCTTACTGTAAAGGAATATGTCGATGACACATTCAAAGGCGATTTGCAGGTTCAGTCGCTCAGACCGGTCTATAATAGCAGCTACACTTCGTCGTTGATCAACTTCAAGGATACTAAGATAGAGTTTACATATCGCGAAAACGAGCCGCTGGTTTTCTCAGTCAATAATATGGAAAGTCAGCTTACGCAGATACTGAATTTCTATGCTTATCTGATACTCGCTGTTGATTTCGATTCTTTTTCACCCCATGGCGGCGATCCGTATTTCGACCGCTTGTCGATGATTGTTCAGCAAGCTCAATCGTCCGGCGAAACCGGCTGGAAAGCATTTGAGGACAATAAGAACCGAAGTGCTGTTCTATCGGCATTTACCGATCCGGCAACGGCAGAACTTCGCGATATGATATATAAGTACCATCGCCAGGGCCTCGATCAGATGTCGGTATCGGTCGACAAAGGTCGTGCGGCAGTAACGCAGAGTCTCGAAACTATCAAGAAAGTACACGAAGTAGCGCCCATGTCGGTAGCACTGTCATTGTTTAAAGATGCCAAGCTCGACGAGCTTGTGAACATTTATTCAAAAGCGCCGGCCGACGAGCGCAGCAAAGTATACAATATGCTCGAGCCTATTTATCCTACCGAGAGCGAAAGGCTTGAAAAGATTAAGAAAGGACAAGAGAATCAAAGATGATAAAAAACCTGCATATAAGCAATTACGCCCTTATCGACGAGATTGATATCGATTTCGCCCCCGGGTTCAATATCATCACCGGCGAAACAGGTGCCGGTAAATCCATTATCCTCGGAGCACTTTCGCTACTGCTTGGAGGCCGGGCAGATGCCAAGGCCGTCCGCAGAGGGGAGCGCAAGTCGGTTATCGAGGCTATCTTCCTTCTCGGAGATGCCCCCGATGTAGAGCGTATTATTAAGGATAATAATCTCGACAACCCTGTCGAAGGCGAGTGCCTATTGCGCAGGGAGCTTCTTCCGGGAGGACGCAGCAGGGCTTTTGTCAATGATACACCGGTCACACTGCCTTTGCTGAGAGAACTTGCCGAGCACCTTGTAGATATTCATTCGCAGCATCAGAATATGCAGCTCACTACCGAGGCATACCAGCTTGATGTGCTCGATATACTTGGCAATAATGGTGAACTGCTATCCAATTACCGTAAGGCTTTTGCTGCGTTTCGCGAAGCCCTGAAAAAGTATACCGATACAAGGGACATGCTACGGCGTAACCGTGATGATGCAGATTTCTTGTCGTTTCAATATCAGCAGTTGGCCGATATGAACCTTATGCCGGGCGAGCACGAAGACCTTGAGAAGGAACGAGAGATACTTGCAAATGTAGGCGAGATCAAAGAGAACCTCAGTGCTGCACTCGAACCACTGAGCGAAGGCTCGGAGAATGCCCTCGACCTAATTTCATCGGCTGTAGATGCCCTCGAAAAACTTGCTGATACTCTTGGCGAGGGTGACAGGGTAGTGGACTACAGACTCCTTGCCGAACGCCTTGAGTCTGCTCGTATTGAGATTCAGGATATTACCGATACTCTTGCGGAAAGCAATGAAAATGTAGCTGCCGACCCTGAGCGCCTACAGGAAATTGAATCTCGCCTGAGCGATTTGTATTCTCTTGAATTAAAGCATCATGTAGACAATACCGATGGCTTGATTGCACTTCGCGACCGTCTCAAGGCACAGATTGATACGCTCGATGACGGAGACAATATACTTCACACCCTTGAAATTGCAGCTAAAAGAGCAAAAAAAGCAGCAATAACACTGGCTCAGCAACTCTCGGAACGCAGGTCTGCGACAGCCGCAGATTTTGTCGCTGAATTATGCCGCCGTGCCGCTCCGCTTGGAATGCCCAATCTTCGTTGCAATATAGAGATTAGCAAAGGCAAACTGACTCCTGACGGATTCGATCAAGTGCGCTTCTTGTTTGCGTTCAATAAGAATCAGACGCCGATGCCTATCGGAGGTTCTGCCTCCGGCGGTGAGATATCGCGTCTGATGCTGACTATTAAGAGCATTGTTGCCGAGCGCACCAAGCTGCCGTCGATTATATTCGACGAGGTTGATACCGGTGTTTCCGGCGATATCGCAGGACGTATGGGTATGACCATGGCGCTTATAAGCCGATATATTCAGGTGATTACAATTACCCACCTGCCGGGCGTTGCCGCAATGGGAACACGTCATTTCAAGGTATTCAAAGAAGACGACGAAAACACTACCAATACGCGCATCAGGCTGCTTGACGAAAGTGAACGTTGTGGCGAACTTGCATTGATGATCAGCGGCAATGCAGAAGACTCTGCCGCGCGTGCCAATGCAGAGTCGCTTATTTCAAACGCACGAAAACTCCTTGCCCACAACTCTTGATAGTGTTGGGCAGATTATAAAACATAAAACATACATACCATTCAATGGATTTTATCTACGGCATACATTCAGTGCTCGAAGCTATCGAAGCCGGACGCACTATCGATAAAATATATGTAAAGAATGCTCGCAGCGAGGTGGCTCAGAAAGCACGAGCTGCCGGAATACCGATGCAGGTAGTTCCTGAAGAACGCCTCAACCGTATAACCCGTAAGAATCATCAGGGTGTGATTGCTATGATGTCGGCTATCGAATATGCCCGGCTTGATAATCTGATGCCGATGCTGTTCGACGACGGCGTGCTTCCGTTTATCCTTGTTCTCGACGGCATAACCGACGTGCGCAATTTTGGTGCTATAGCCCGCACGGCAGAATGTTGCGGTGTAAACGCTATAGTAATACCTGCACATGGCAGTGTTTCGGTCGGAGCGGATGCTGTGAAGACTTCTGCCGGAGCTTTGAACCATATCCCTGTTTGTCGTGAAGACTCACTTGTAAAGGCTGTGAAATATCTTCAGGAAAGCGGATGTCAGATTGTAGCATCAACCGAAAAATCGAGTCAGAACTATACTACCGGCGACTATACAACACCTGTTGCCTTGGTAATGGGCGCAGAGGGCACCGGAATCAGCAGTGAAATATTACGCATAGCTGATACTCGTGCGGCGATTCCGATGTTTGGAAATATAGGATCACTTAATGTAGGTGTGGCTGCGGGTGTGATGATGTACGAGGTTGTGCGACAGCGTCTTGCCGACAATCTCGAAATCATCTGAGATTTGTCTTAATGCCAACACATCTGAGACGTATAATTTTTTATCGCCTTTTTACGCGTTAAATTCAAAAAAAGTGCGTAAATTTGCACTGTAAAAAGTAAACGTAGAACATTCAAATATGATAAACCGTAGTTTAATAAGGATTAAGACAATTCAAATCCTCTATTCATATCTACTTACTCGCAGTGACTTCCGTCTGGAAGCCGTTCCCGATTCTGCAAAAACGACCCCTGACCAACAATTCGCTTATTCGGTTTATCTGGATTTCATCTTCCTGTTGCTTAAACTTTCAGGCCTGCATCTTGGTGTAAATTCCGGTGTTACGCTGGAAGCTGATTCTGTAATCAAGAAAAACCGAGTAGGCAAAGCATTGCGTACCGACCCTGCAGTACAACTGGCACTCGATAAGTACCGTAATCGCCTCGATCGCTTCGACGCTGTACTGATAGAGCTTCTCAATGCTATAAGTGCAACACCTCTGTATGATACCTATAAGCGTAAACGCAAGCTTGAGTTGTCGGACGACGTCAACTTCTGGACCACGCTTTTTGCAAGTATCATTGTAAAGAACAAAAGTGTAGAGCGAGTATTGCGTCGCGATGCGATGTTCAGTCATGCCGGTCTTGAGGCCGGTCTGAATATGTTTATCGGCACGCTCAATTCGTTTGACGATACCAAGGCAAGCTATCTAAAAGCAAAGAACGAGCTTAATACTTCGCTTTCGCAGGCTTATACTTTGTATCACGCATTGCTCTATCTTCCTGTTTTGCTTACAGATGTTCAGAATCGCAGACTCCAGGAAGCTAAGAACAAATACCTGCCCAAACCCGAGGATTTGAATCCTAATATGCGTTTTGTCGACAATTTATTTGTCAAGGCTTTACGAGAGTGTCCCGAATTGGAAGAGTATCTCAGCGATAATACCGATGCAGATGCTTCAAGCTGGCGAGACAGCGATGCCATGCTTGATAATCTGCTCGATAGAATCATTGCATCGGAGATATACTCAAAATATATGCAAAGCAATCCCGGCGATTTTGCTGCTGATGCTTCATTCTGGCGCGAGGTGATGCGTACGATTGTACTCCCGTCTGATGAGTTGTCTGAAACCCTTGAGTCAAAGTCGGTATACTGGAATGATGACTTGCAGATAATGGGAACTTTTGTTCTCAAAACAATCCGTCGCACATATCCGGCTGCAGATGATGCAGAAACTACGGCAGATCCCAATAATTACGGAAAGGTCGTAATCCTTCCGAAATTTATGAACGCGGATGACGAAATATTCGGAGCGCAATTGTTTGAATACGTAGTCAAAAATCGCGAAGCTTATCGCGAGTATATCGACCGCTTCATCAATAAGGACCAGTGGGATTCAGAACGACTCGCATTCATGGATATCGTGATACTGATGACAGCTATCGCCGAGATAATAAATTATCCCTCGATACCTGTTCCGGTTACCCTCAACGAGTATATCGAAATCGCTAACGACTACAGCACAGCCCGAAGCGGACAGTTTATAAACGGTGTACTTTACAACGTGATCAAACTTCTGAACGAGGAAGGTGTTATAAATAAATAGTTTCATTAACGGAAAAATACTAAAAACATCAATATGACTACTCCTACTATTCTCTTGCAACAAGCCGGTGCCGGTAGCGGCCTGAGCAGCATCCTTATGATTGTTGCCCTCTTTGTGATCTTCTACTTCTTCATGATCCGTCCCCAGCAGAAACGTCAGAAAGAGATTAAAAAATTTCGTGACAGCCTTCAGCCCGGTAGCGATATCGTTACCGCCGGTGGTATCTTTGGTAAAATCAAAGATGTAGCTGAGGCTTATTTCATCGTAGAAGTTACCAAAGGCGTTACCATTCGCGTAGACAAAGGCTCGGTATATCCCTCGGCCATCGATGCGAACCAGGCAACCCAGAACGGCGATAACAAGTAAGAGTGTCGCCCGTACAAAGATATTTACATCGCGTTTCCGCAGCATTTAGATCGCCGCGTGGACGCGATGTGCTTATGTTTGTACTTTTTATCTTCGTCTCGGCAATATTATGGATGGTATTGTCGCTCAACGAAGAAGAACAGAGTGATGTGCGTATGCCGCTCAAAATCACTCATGTACCCGATAGCGTTACGCTTATTTCGTCGGGACCTGATGCTCTCAGCGTGAGCTTGAGGGCCAAGGGTACACAACTGCTCAAGATGAGTTTCGGCGGAGCACCGTCGGTGAATGTTGATTTCCGTGCATATTCACGTAATGGCATGTTGCAGCTCAATAATGCCGACCTTAAAGCGCTCGTACGTACAGCCGCCGGTGGCTCTCAAGTAAGTGTGGTGTATCCCGATACAATCTCTTTGCCATTTACAACGCATAGAGGTTACATGCTGCCCGTGAAGGCTGATTATAAAGTTACCCCCGGCCCCCAGGCGGCATTGGCCGGACGCCCGAAACTGTCGGTTGATACAGTAAGTGTTTTTATGGCTCCGGGATGCAAGATTCCGGATAATTATACAAGAGTATCAACCGAACCGGTTCGAATTATCGGTCTTGACAAGACTACTACACAACGAGTAAAGCTTGTAGGGCCGCCGAGATCGCGAGTGATTCCTGATAGTATCGATATCACATTTGAGGTCGAGCCTATGATATTCAAGAGCCGTAAGGTTGTAATCGAGCCTGTCAATGTACCCGAAAATACCAAGCTTATCACATTCCCGGCTCAGATAGATGTGTTCTTTATGGTGCCTATGAGCTCGTACTCAAAGGGTGATGTACATTTTAGGGTCGTTGCAGATTATAATAATATCAATCCGCTCAGCGGTTCCAGGATGATACGCCTTAAGTTACGCGATGTGCCGTCTCATCTGCAAAATGTGCAACTCTCGGCTGATAGTGCCGAGTATATTATCGAACGTCACTGATGAAGCAAACATGTATTGGAATCTCGGGCGGTATAGGTTCGGGCAAATCTGTTGTCAGCCGTATACTGCGTATCTTGGGATACCCGGTTTTTGATTGTGATAGCGAAGCAAAGGCATTGATGGACGAGGACGAGATTATAAAAGAGCGTCTTCGTGAAGAGATATGCAGCGAGGTTGTAGCCGACAATGTTATAAATAGGGCAAGGCTTGCTGAAATAGTTTTTGCGGATAGTGAGAAATTGCAGATACTCAATGCTATTGTGCATGCCGCGGTGCGTCGACGTTTTGCCGAATGGGTTTCTTGCCAGGTTTCTAAAATCGTTTTTGCCGAGACTGCAATACTCCACAGCAGCGGCATGATAGACGATATGGATGAGGAATGGCGAGTAACAGCACCCGAACAGATTCGCATTGAGCGAGTGATGCGCCGCAATAGCATGACTGCCGACCAAGTTAAAGCACGAATAGCATCGCAGCAAGCTGATGAAAATCCAATTAGCCAGCCTGTTCCTCAGACATTGATTGTCAATGATAATTCAACGCCACTACTACCTCAGATTGTAGAAGCACTATTAGCGAGGGGTGTTGTGTAGTTTTATACAGTAGTTTAAACTTGTTATGATATTTACTGAAACTGAAAGGCTTGTTTTACGTTCGTGGAAACAGGAAGATTTGCCTTTGTTCATCGCAATTAATAGGGACGAGCGGGTTATGCGTTATTTCCCGTCGATACTTAATGAATCCGAGTCTGAGGAATTTTATAATCGGATACAGGATGAGTTCAATAAAAATGGCTGGGGTCTTTATGCAGTGGAAGTAAAGTCTACCGGGGAGTTTATTGGATATGTTGGACTTCACGAAATCGGTTTTGAGGCAGATTTCACTCCCGGAGTAGAGATCGGCTGGCGTCTTGCCGCTGATTATCACAATAATGGATATGCAACCGAGGCTGCGAAATCTGTATTAGAATTGGCTAAGGATAAAGGAATAGATAAATTGTATTCTTTCACAGCTAAAATCAACACACCGTCGGAGCGAGTAATGCAAAAGATTGGAATGTATAAAGTCGGAGAATTTTCACATCCTAAGCTTTCAGATGATTCTCCACTGTGTATGCATGTGCTTTATAGAATCGATTTATAAATAATCGAGACGAAATAGAGCCGTTTGGCGGATGCGCGGATAAGGAAAACTGCAAATTGAAAAATCCGAGAGCAACGGCAATTCGGATAAAAATAAAGTATAGGGTAGGGGATAAAGCTCGTAAAGCGCTGTGGCAGTTGAGGTAAATGATAATTTACCCCACTGAATTCTACGCCAAAATAGAGCTAATATTTATGATTGCGCAGGTATTCTTCAATTTCAGTCTTTGCCTGAACGATATCAGGATTTGATAGTATAGGAATCAATTTGTCAACTTCTTCGATGGAGCGGTTCCACCATTGGAGACGTTCCAGCAGGCTTATCATTTCTTCATCGAATCTGCGGCGTATGACTTTTGCCGGATTACCGACGGCGATTGAAAAAGAAGGAATGTCTGAGGCTACTGTGGCATTTGTGCCGATTATGGCTCCATTGCCAATATGTACACCTGGCATGATTGTCACATTCTGCCCGATCCATACATCGTTGCCGATGACAGTGTCTCCTTTGAGTGGCAACTCATCCATTACCGGAGCAATCGCACCGCCCCAATTTCCTCCCATAATGTAGAATGGGTATGTCGTGGCGCAGTCCATCCTATGGTTGGCACCGTTCATAACAAAGGTAACTCCTTTGGCAATTGCGCAAAAGTTACCGATTATCAGCCGGTCACCGATAAAATCATAGAAATGTGTTACGTGTTCTTCGAATCTATCGGCGCCGTCGATGTCATCGTAATATGTGTAGTCTCCGATGATGATTCTCGGATTCTTTACAACATTTTTTATGTAGCATAGGCTGGGAATCGACGGATTCGGAAATGCTTTGTCTTTGTCCGGGTATATTTTCATGTTTACAGAAGTCTTTGCGAGGGTGGAGTATTACATTAGTTTATATTATTAAGAGGCTGCGGCGCTTTTTACTTTCATACTCAGTCGTGTAACTCGCTACACTCCGTCGTTTTCAATCAAAAATCGTTCGCAGCTAATTTTTGCGAGTTACTTATAAATTAATGATTCTTAATTCATTCATTAGAAAACTTTTTTATCAGCCATGCCATATTTTCTCCAAGATTGCGCATATTTGCCATACCTTCGTCATCACTGAGTACATCACCGACGTTTTTGCCGTAGACCATATTCCAGTATGTCGAGCCAACGACAATCATTTCCTTATTGAGCATGAAATGGTTCATGGTATCGACAGTAGTCATTCCACCTCCACGACGTACAGCAGCAACAGACGCACCGACTTTATGGCGAAGAAGTCCGGGGTTGGTGGCAACTATAACGCCACCTCTATCCAGAAAGGCTTTCATTTTAGCCGATACATCTGCCGAATATACCGGAGAGCCGAGTATTATGCCGTCTGCTTCAACCATACGGTTGAATTACTAATTAAAACTATTTTAAGATTGCTTGCGGTGGTATATTAATTCGATTATGCCATTATATTCTTTGGAGCCTGATAATACTAAATCAATCTTATGCTCAGTATTCTCGAAGAGTTTGATTCCGCCACCGAGAATCACGGGTATGACAGCGATATGATATGTGTCAATCATATCCTTTTCAATAAGTTGTCCGGCAATTTGCGCACCTCCGCAAATCCATATATTCTTTCCTGACTGTTCTCGAAGCTCATCGACAAGTCGGCATACGGATGTGTTGCGGAAGTGGATGAGTTCGGTATCAATGCTTTTGTCGTCATGGGTTATAACGAAAGTTGATGCTCCTATGTATGGCCATTGATTTGGCGAAAGCTCCGTCACAATCTGGTCGTAAGTCCTTTTCCCCATGATGACAGTATCAACCGAGTCAAAGAAAGGGGTAAATGTATCCTCTGGCTCAACTGAATCGTCCTGACCTTTTATCCAGTCTACAGAACCGTTACGGTCGGCTATATAACCGTCAAGACTTACTGCTATATATAGAATTGTTTTTTTCATAGTTCACCTTTATTAATTCATTACGAATCGGCATTTGCTCGAGAAGCACTTCTTATGATTCTGGCCGGATTGCCCGCCACAACAGAGTCGTCGGGTACTATCTTATAAACTCATAAATTTCCACGCGGTTTTTCTCTGTAGGGAATATCATTATCGCTTTATTAGTGCCGATTTTGTAAACCGTGCCGGCTACGGAATTTTCACTACCATAAGTGGTTTGAGGGTCTTCGTTCACGCTCCACCCACCAAGGAATACGAGTGATTCAGGACTGTTTTGATACAGAAATCCTGATTTGCGCTGGCTCCCTTTTGTTTTCTCAAAAAATATTTTTCCGTCAATCTCTTTGAATCTGCAGTTGAAATATGGATATGAGAAAATGCCGTCGCGTGCATCAATCTGTATTGAACGCACTCGCTTGAACCCAATCATTTCCTTGGGCGAAATGGGGTGCGTTTTTGCGTTTAGCAACTTTTCGACAACTGTCTTTTCCGCATATCCGATTGACCCCGGTGCAATAGTCGACAATACCTCCTGTGCTATTTCACGGTCAAGCGAGAGTACGCCGTAATCCGCAGGAAGAATAGTTCCTTCAAGGGCATGGTTGAGATTGTCCGGCATCTCAGGTTTCTGTTTCAATAGTTCACACTTGTCGTTGTAGTACCATTCGTCTCCGGGATTCCCCATAGTCAGGTTCCCCTCAAGACGGTCATTAGATTCAATCTTGAATCTTCCCTCAAATGGGTTACCGATTTCCTCAGATACTATTATAATCGAATCGTTTGAAAATGTTGTGGAAAGGTTCGCCCATCCCCAAGTGCGAAAAATGCCGCACGAACAAACGTATTGTTGATTTTGATTGTCGTCACACACATTCATCATCAAATCCTTCGGCCCTTTCCAAGCTCCTGTTAGATTGCCGGTTTCGGCATAAGAGAACGGTGTTGACAAGCTCGCAAGTGCTATAAATGCTATATATATTCTTTTCACGACAGTCAGAAATTGGATATAGACATTCTTTCAATTCCACATTTTATGAGGTTGCGTTTAACCTTTTCAATCGTTGCGTCCGAAACATCATCTCCAACTGATATACGAAGTTCTGAGCCGTTTTTGAGTCGGTTGATCTGAACGGAGTCCATTGAAGCAAACCAATTGGATAGCAGATCCGGGAAATCAGGTTTGCTTGTGTCCAATATCAAAGGAGTGCTGTCCTGCCCCGAAAAATTATTGTTGCAGGTCATCAGGCTGTCGCTTGAAATTTCAAGCACAACACTGAACGTTTTGTCGGCATCGGTGTATTCCAATGGAGGTCTGTCGTCGTTTGCCAATGCGGAGCATTGGTTATTATTTGCTGATTGGCTGCAAGATGTCATAATCACCATGGCACCAACTGTCAACAAACATAGGATGTTTTTATGTTTCATCTCAGTTTCCTCGTTTCGATACGTTAGAATTAGACTCAGTTTTTGAAAAGAGCACAGAAACCCTGCTTGTTGAACTGATAATACATTTCTATGCGCTCGGGTGTGTCGTTTTCAAGTAGCAGCAACAACTCTTTTGTGAATTCAAGTACACCGGAACCATTGGCCGTTACAATGCCGCCGTCGGATACTGCCTGCTGGTGTACATAATTTTTCGAATTTGTATAAGTCTCTTTTCCCCACAGTTTTAGTTGCTCTATTCCATTGCCGGTATGACTTACGCCATTAAGAAATCCATGCTTAGCCATGAAAGATGCTCCATTACAGATTGCGCCGACAATTATACCCTTGTCCAGCGCTTTGTGTACAATGGGTGCAACCTTATCGGCAATCGGAGTAAGCCAGCCATAACCGCCTATTAAAACAAGTGCGGCATAATCTTCCGGCATATTCTCAAAAGAATAGTCGGGCAACACACGGAAGCCCCCGATTGCAGTTACAGGCTCCAATGTCTGCGCCACAATTTTATTTACATACTTGGGGTTTGACTTCAGCTGTTGCTCGTCACTGCTTATAGCCTCCATGAGATATACCATTTCGTGCGAAGCGAAGTCAGGAAGCAGGACATATAATATTTCGTTCGTCATGTTATGGCTTATTTTAGAATATCGGCAAGGCTCGGTTCACAAAACATCGAAGGAGTAAACTCCACAATCTGATAAGAGGCAATTCCATTGATATTAAACGGGTCTTGCGAAATGATAGCGTCAACAGCAGCTCGGCTATTGGCCCTTATCATTATCACCCCTCCGGTACGAGGGTTTTGAGGACCCGAGGTGATGAAATCGCCTGATGCATAATGACAAGCAAGGTAATCGCGGTGCGCTTGAAGAAAGCGGTCTACTTCTTCAAGAGGCTTCTTATAAGTTAGAATAGCAATAAACATAGTAGTATATCATTGTTTAAGACTACAAAGTTAATCAAAATTACCCGATATTAATCTACATTTGAATATCTGCAAATCCAAGGAGTGTGACTAAAGCATAAATAGCGTGTGATATTGCAACGATAGGCTTCGACAAGGTTCGAACAGTTTATGACAGCTGACAGGCTCAGCCTTGCTCACGGCAGAAACGTATATCGCTGCGGCTTCGGTTCGTTCATCGTCAAAACATGTGCGGAGAAAAGTCTCTCGACATCAATAAATACACAATCAGTGACTGTGAAACTGTATACAAATGTAGCGAGAATTATGGAATGTGGGGCTATGGTTGTCTCTTTTGAGTTTTTTGGCTATATATCGCATTGAATATCAATAATTAGTTGTATCTTTGCTGTAGTTCAGACGATAGGCTTATGAAACAGAGTCAGAGGATAATATGCGGTATCTTGGGTGCAATAGCTATATTGTTCTTTGCAGTGTGTACAGCCGTTTTTGTTGATGTAGACGGACATCATCAATCAGTTGCAGAGGCTGGATTTAGGCCATTTCATTACGATAATGGCGATGATTATGTGTCGGACGGTGCCTACCGGATTGTAGATAAGGAAGGCCGGATAGGTTATGCTACAGAAAATGATGAGGTGATAATATCTCCACGTTTTGCGTTCGGATTCCCATTTGAGGAGGGCAGGGCAAAAGTGACCGACAGTGGTCGTCTTGAGGAAGTAGAAGGCAGCAATGGAGAATACCACTATTGGGTAAGCGCCAATTGGTATTGGATAGATAAGCTTGGGAACAGACTTGAAACTGATGAATAAATTGACGACTATGAAGAATAGGATAATAACGTTATTGCTAATTTGCACGACAGCTCTTGCATGTTGCGGTCAATCTTTTCTGTCAAAGTATCAGAAACTGACCAGGAGTGATTTAAGTGAGTTTATTCGGGATTGGGAAGTATATTCTGATAGTGTTGCATCAAAGGCTACGATTAATGATAGTCTTATTAGGATGATAGTTCGTAGCGAAACCGAGATTATGAACATTGAAGTGGCGAAAGAAGCTTCAATGCTACATTATGTTACACGTCGATATATAAAGGTTGAAAGATATGATTTAGATGTCGATACGGTATTTGCAAAGTCTTATTTGGGATTCCCTAGCTATATCCCTGAAATGAAAGATGAGCAGTATAGTGTCGATAGTATAACTCCACCGTTGCCGCAAGGTGGTTTATATTTGACTTCGGATATCGGAAAGAAATTGTCGATATTCGCCGGGGGATTGATTAAAAATGATAATATACAAAAAATCCATAAAAAAAACCTGAGTGAAATCAGGAAGTATATTCCTGCGGATTACGGTCATTGGGGCGGGTATTGGTGGTTTACATCTTTTCCACTGATTACTGACATCTGCTATGCCAATAATCTGATAGCTGTGTTTAGAAGAACAAGTTGGTGCACAGGAGATGTAATCTGGTATGTTAAAAAAGACGGCAAGTATGTGAAACGTGCAACCCCCATATCTTCATGGGTCGAATGACGATAAATCCGGGAAGAGTGGAGTATTATGCCTATTTTTCATAGTGGCAAACAAGCAATAAAACTACTATGAGCAGTCTCATAACCTGTTTTTCTCAACATGTCTTGATAACGAATTACTATAATATTCGCCGAGTATCTTTAATATTATAATTCTTCTCTAAAATGCACATTGGTCCAGAAATTAGACCATGGTCAGGATTATATAATAAAATCCTGTCATCGGACATATATATCCCGACCTGATTGTTAAAAATACTCATACTTTGAACCTATGAGTTTGGCGTAATATCAAGACCACCGGCTTCAGTAATCGTCTCCTCAGCCGGAACTCATTATAAAATTTAGTAACAGCGATTGTTGCGACGTAAAGTTGACATGCGTTAAGATAATCCACCGTTATCAAAATTGCGATCTCCTATCGGTTTAATGGGTTATAGTGTGGTGTTTCTGCTCATGTTTAGGTAATTGATTATTCCTTTGGAAAACAAGTTGGGAAACGCTGGGAAACACAACCTCAAAAATAGGGAAACGTACTTAGAAATCAAGCCATCGAGTTTCTGATAGTTTGAGGAGCCATAATTAGGGATATTCAGAAAACATCTAA
>LUJM01000081.1 GCA_001689415.1 Bacteroidales bacterium M2
TTAAGCATGATTAAGTTTCACCACTAATGTGCAACCATTCAAGATGCTTGTGGGCGATATGGTAAACGAAAAGCAGAAGGGATTGGCATACTCAATACAGTCGTTTCTCTGCAATGCCGGTTCGGTAGTGGGTTATATCGCCCCCTTTGTCCTTGCGTGGTTTCTGAGCAACACCGCCCCCTCGGGCGAGGTGCCTCCTACGGTTACATGGGCGTTCTATCTTGGCGCGTTTATACTGGCGCTATGTGTAATTTACACATTCGTAAAGGTAAAGGAAATGCCGCCGCATGAGTATGCTCAGTTCCATGGTATAGATGATTCGAAGTCGGAGAAAGTGCCGACTGAAAATATGTTTAAACTGCTCGTGAAAGCTCCCAAGGTATTCTGGACTGTTGGTATCGTGCAATTTTTCTGTTGGGCAGCCTTTCTATATATGTGGACATATTCAACCGATGCAGTCGCCCTGCAGGCTTTCGACGCTCCGTCGATGCAGACTGTGACTGGAGTGTCGATCGACGGCCGGGAATATAACGATAAATTTATATTTAATAATGACCGACCGGTTATTGCCGGTGGCCGACTTGCACTTGCCGGTATCGAAGTTGACGGCGAATTTACACGTCCGCAGACAGTTGTTGTCGACGGCGACACACTCATCAAGAGCGGGGCTGTTGTGATTAGCAATGGTTTCGAAAAGGTGGGAACTCATGGTGTGGAATTTGCGGCTGCAGGCAGCGAGATTTATGTCGACGGAGTGCAGATATCGGTTGACAAGGGTGCTAAGACTGTGTCGGAATTGTCGCTGATAGAGCCGGGTACATCGCTGACTCTTGCTCATATCGCAAACAAAGACCAAGGCACCGGTAAGTATATCCTTGAGCAAACGAGCACTTTGCCGACAGTCAACTCTCCCGAAGAGATTACACTCAACTATAATACTATTTTGAATCCTGCAACAATACAATATCAGAGCGCAGGAGACTGGAATGGTATACTGCTTGCAATCCAGGGTATTGCAGCTGTATTGTGGGCAATAGTTCTTGGTGGAGCAAAGCGTCGCAAACCGGCATACTCGCTGAGTTTGTTGATTGGTGCTGTTGGTTTTATCTCGGTATTCTTTATCCATAATCAATATGTGCTGTGGATTAGCTATGCCCTCATGGGTTGTGCATGGGCCGCGATGCTGGCTATGCCGTTTACGATTTTGACCAACGCTCTGAGCGGTGGAAATATCGGCGCTTATCTCGGACTATTCAACTGCACGATTACTGTGCCCCAGATAGTAGCCGCCCTTTGTGGTGGTCTTATTCTTCATTGCTTCCCGGCAGCAGCCAATGGCGCTCCGATGACAGTGGGTATGCTGCTCGTTTCAGGTATCCTTCTCGTCTGTGGCTCGGCTGCAGTGTGGATTATCAAAGAAACATTCGGCTCGCAAAAAGCTCAATAAAACGGCTCAGTATTTTTAAGGTAATATAAGCAAGCACTCCTGAGGTGTCGACACCTCGGGAGTGCTTCGTTTATATTTATATGTAATGATGAAGGGCGACACTGATGTATTGCCCCTGATTATTTTATTATATATTCGAATTCAAAAAAGGTTCCGGGATAATCAAGCTCTCTTGGTAAGAGATGCTTAATTGTTTGCAAAGATACAAAAAATTATTCATAACGGCTTATATTTTAGACACTTTTTTGAAAATCTATTTAATCCAGCGCATTAAGCCAATATGCTATAAAGTGTCGATTCGTAATCATTACCTAAGTTTAGTTTTTATAATATGCTAATAGTCAATGTTTAATTTAGTCATCACACTCTCTTACCAAGAGAGTGTGATTATTGAGTCAGTATTTAAGTCCGAAAAAAGGATTGAAATCATACACGGCTGAATATATAAAACATGGCGCAGGTTTTAGCCATGATCCTCATAACTGCTTGAACATCAGATTGAAGCTGATTCTTGCAGGAATAGAAGGTATTGCCATTAACTAACCGTTATATAATAAGCTGTTCCGCAACTTCTCGGATAATGGAAGCAATTAACGAATCAAAGAAAGAATGGTTTGTGATGCGCGACCTCAAAAGAGCTAATGCAAATCTTCCGGCATACAAAATGCTTGAAGATTTGGGGTTCAAAGTTTTTACCCCGATGACTTCGAAGGTCGTGGAAAGGGGTGGAAAAAGAACACGCATTCAGGCGCCATTTGTTCAAGACCTTCTTTTCGTGTTATCCGAGAAAGAATTACTCGACAGGGTAGTCGGCCGAACTGCGACACTACAATACAGGTATGTCAAAGGAGCAGCGTACCGCACGCCAATGACGGTATCGACAGGCGATATGGAGCGCTTTATTGCCGCAGTGACATATGTGAAAACGCCTCGCTACTACCAACTCGACGAGATAAGCCCCGAAATGTACGGCGCAAAAGTAAGGATGATATGCGAAGGGCCGATGAATGGATTCGAAGGTACTTTGCTTAAAATCAAAGGTTCGGGCAAAAAGAGACTATTGGTAAAGCTGCCCGGCGTCCTCGCTGCTGCTATCGAAATTGGTAGAACAGACTATGTCGAACTTATCAACTGATATGCGACTTCATTCGCTTGATATAGAGTCTGTTGATTTTACCGACCCGGTTGAAATAAGAGGGTTTGTGTCGCATCTGTGCCACTTGGCCGACGATGCCGGGGTGTCTGCTCCCGACTTCATACCGACGAGAGAAAGCAGCGAGATTCGGTCGCTGGCAGGTAAGGTAGTAAAGAAACTCGATAATCAGCTGCCGCAGATGACAGTCGCCGAGGCATTTAATACACTCTCGGCATACGACTTTGCTCACCGATTGGCATATCGCACGCCTGCCGACCGAAAATTTATCAACAAAATTGCATTAAGGGCCTTCGATGCCATGATACATGGCGACAAAACCGTAGACGAATACGAAATGTACCGCCATATACGGCGTTGCGTTGCGCTGCGCGACAAAGACTATCTCGATAAACCATTGAAGTAGATCTGCATCAGCTTGGAATACTGGTATAAAGAGGCGTCGCGAGCTTATGAGCACTCAGCCCTCACCGACTACGACATCATCAACCGGGTAAACATCCTGCTCGAATCCGACCTCTACGCCTACGAAGGCCACCACCAACACCAATTCAAACACCACCTCGTTGAACAGCACCGCCACTACCTCGACAAATACGTTGCGACAGACCGCAAAACTCACTCTGCAGCAGAACGGTTCCGCGACGCCTCAGGTAGACATATCTTATTATAAAATAAACCTCAGTTCATCGAAAAATCGTCCAATAGCAGATGTCATCCAATAAGCTCATAGCAAAAAATACTGTTTTCCTCTACATTAGGTCCTTAATCAGCATGCTGATAGGACTATATACATCTCGTGTAGTTATAGATGTTTTGGGGGTTGATGATTATGGCGTTTACGGTGTTGCAGGAGGTGTCGTCGGGATGTTGGGATTTCTGAACGCATCTATGGCCGGCGCTACTTCTAGATTCATAACAATAGAATTAGGTAAAAACGACCCGCAGAAAACAAAGATTACGTTTGCGAACGCCCTTAGCATACATATTGTCATATCAGCTATTGTTTTTATAATTTGTGAAGCATTTGGTGTTTGGTTCCTTAATTGTAAATTGAACATACCCGACCAAAGCATATACGCAGCAAATTGGGTTTTTCAATTATCAATCTTATCTACAATTATCAGTATCACGCAGGTACCATATACAGCATTAATTATGAGCCATGAACGAATGAACATTTATGCTTATATGGAAATGGCAAATGTTTCATTAAAATTATTGATAGTCTTTTTATTGGTAATATTACCAGGGAATAAACTCATAATTTATGCATTATGCATAACACTGGTATCAATAGGAATCGCAATGAGTTACCGCTTCTATTGTTTAAGAAATTTTGCCGAGTCCAGAACCTTTCTTAAATATAACAAAGAAGTTGTTAAGCCTATGCTTACATTCTCTTTATGGGATTTGTATGGCAACACTTGCGTTACCATTCGAACACAAGGCACTACATTTAGTCTTAATATTTTCTTTGGGGTAGCAATTAATGGAGCTGCATCCATTGCAGCTGTCCTTAATGGAGTTCTTACCGGATTATCGTATAATATAATCACTGCATTTAGGCCACAGATAATTAAAAGCTATGCACAAAAATCATGGAGTAGATTCCAGGAACTTATTGGCGACGGCGCACTGTTTTCAAGTCTGATTCTTGCCGTAATGGCAATACCGTTAGTGTTAGAAACTCCATTTATATTTAAGCTCTGGCTTAGAGAAGTGCCAGATTATGTGGTAATCTTTAGTCGTATTAGCATCTTTACTGCTATTGTAGCTCAGACTACAAGTGTGATAACCATTGGTATTCATGCATCGGGTCAAATTAAAATGATAAGTTTTATAACAGGTTCGATCTATCTTATAAGTCTGTTGGCAATCTATATAGCGCTGAAGTTCATAACTCAACCCTCAGTCGCATTTATTATTGCATTTTTCACCAACTGTCTTGCGTTTGCTTCTAATATTATAATTTTACATAAGAATGTGCCTGAATTTAAACTGAGGATTTTTATTTTTACGATTATAAAATTACCATTAGTTTTAATACTACCATGTATTTGTAGCTATTATATCCACATAAATATAGAAAATGGTTTTGGTAGATTAGCACTGGTTGCCATCACAGGCTTAATCGCGACATGCGTAATGACCTATCTCATTGCTTTGACTAAGACTCAAAAAGATTCGTTGCGAATGTCATTATCTAACCGTTTGCTAAAAAATCATACGAAGTAATAAGCAAAACAGATTTGCATGATTTATCGGTGGGCGCCGTATATGGCGGTACTCTGATTAACAACGCAGAAAAAGAATGTTTAGAGTTAAAATTAAATATGGTTTCAATCATTGTTCTAGTACATAATTCATCCCGATACTTAGAAAGATGTGTTGATAGTCTATTAGGACAGACATAAAGTGACATCGAAATCATCTTAGTGAATGACGGGTCTACAGATGATTCGAAAGCTATTTGTGACAGATATTCAATGTGCGATAAAAGAATTACGGTTATCCATCAAGAAAATGCCGGAGCTTCAGTGGCGCGAAATAATGGATTGGTGGTTGCAAAGGGTGAATACATCTCTTTTAGATTTTGTAGAAATTATAAGACCGTTTAGAAGAAGTATAATTCAAAAAGCTGTAATGGGAAATGACAAGAGTAAAATGAGATTGATGTCATTGTTGAGCTGTTTTGATTATTTTTCGCTATTCAAAAATATTGTAAAAGGACTTTCGGAAAATTAATTGTGATGGCACGTGTATCAGTAGTTCTCCCAACATATAACAGGGCAAAGGATCTTCATCGCATTCTTGACTCGTTATTGTCGCAGACTTATCGTGAAATTGAACTGATTGTCGTAAATGATGGCAGTAAGGACGATACCGAGAAGGTTCTGGCGGAGTATTCAAGGCGGGATGCCCGAGTAATACCGGTTAATAAGACTAACGGAGGTCCCAGTGCAGCCAGGAATGCCGGTATAAAAGTTGCTAAGGGAGAATTCATATTTTTTATTGATGATGATGATGATGTGCCGAACGATTATATAGAATCTTTTATGAAGAAGGAATATGATGAAGTTGATTTGTTGATAGATTCATATTCTAATCAGACAGATGATCAAATGCCGGTTCCGGTACATTTCCCAAAGAGAACGTTTGTTTCGCCGAAGGAGGTGGTCGATTTCATGGTTGGAACAATGCCTGATTCTCCATATTGTTTCTTTGCTTATGGAAAGCGCTTCAGACGAGCAATAATCGAACAGAATGATTTGCATTTCAGTGAAATAATCAGTATCGGAGAGGATCGGCCTTTTGTTATTGACTTTATCCTTTCTGCCGGAGTTTTTAGAATAATTGATAATTCAAAGTATATAGTTAGATGTTCTTCCTCTTCTGAATATAGGTTGAGCAAGGGCCATAAACCATTGGATTGGCTATGGTTCAACATCAGAAGCAGTTTTGAATATCTTATGTCGGTAGGCAGTAGTCTGAATAGCGAAAAAGTATTTCAGTATGCCAATAATTATCTGGCAACCCGACTGATGGACTACATATTCATACCATTTGCCCTTGATAAAGTGAAAGAAGATAAAGATTGGGCAATAGTGGAGGAGTCAGTTGATTTTTTAAGGAATAATGTAAATCTTCGATTCATAGGTCGCAGAGAAGCCAAGCTCTTTAGCAAAGCCTTGACAAAATTCAACATTCGACCGGTTATTGCACTCTTGATTTTTCGTCTTAAAGCATCGGCTCTAATAAAACGTTAGTATGAACAGGCTGAAATTATTGAATCTTAAGTTTAAGATTGCAAGTTTAAGAGCAGCAGAGAATTTTCCGGTTGTTGACAGGCCGAAATGTTTCATATTTCTGGCTGCCGATTATGGCAATCTGGGGGATGTGGCGATTACTTATGCTCAGAAAAGGTTTCTGCAAGAGAATTTTCCGGGGTATGAGGTTGTGGAGGTTCCTGCTGCCGCAACATTGAAATATATAAACAGCATACGAAAGCAGATCTCTCCGGAAGATATCGTAACCGTAGTTGGTGGCGGTAATATGGGTGATATGTATGGTGATATAGAACTGTTGCGATTGATGGTCGTTAAGAAGTTCAGGAACAACCGGATCATTCTATTCCCACAGACGATTGATTATTCAGCGTCTTCAGAAGCCATGTGGCTGAAAAAGCTTTCCCGAAGGATATATGGCAGCCCCGGTAATCTGACAATGTGTGCCAGGGAAAAAGTGTCATATGACACGATGTGCAGGTTGTATCCTGGTGTGGACGTGCGCCTTTCTCCTGATATTGTGATGGGGCGGGATGAGTCGCAGGGATGTGGCCGACAGAATGTCGCTACATTCTGTCTTCGTGAGGACATGGAGAAAGCTGATAATGAAGAGGCGGTGTCGCAACTGCGAGAGCAATGCAAGATGAAAGGTCTGCAGATTGAATATTATGACACACATATAGGTGGCAACAGATATACGGAAGATGAGAAGTATTTCGAGTTGAGAAAGATATGGCATCAGTTCAGACGAAGTAAGCTCGTAATAACAGATCGTCTTCATGGGATGATTTTCGCATATATCACGAGAACTCCTGCAATTGTTCTGCCGAATTCAAACTTCAAAGTGGCAGGTTGCTATGAATGGATTAAGGATTGCGGCTATATCAAGTTTTTCGGCGAAGGAAATGTGGATTTGCGAAGTTTTCCCGACAATGTTGTGGCAAAGGATATCAAAAGTCGGATAACTGGCAAATTGAAAAATATCTTATGAAAAGAAAAAAGATTCTTTTCTTCCATTTTGATCTTGGAAATGGCGGTGCCGAGCGGGTACTGGTAAATCTGGCGAACAGTCTTGACCCAGAAAAATATGATGTCGAAATAAGGACATTGTTCAATACCGGGCCGAATAGGACTCTGATAGGCGACGCAGTCAGATATACATATGTATTTAATTGTCGACAGTTCAGAGGTATAAGCCCGTTGCTTCAAGTATTCCCACCTTCGTTGCTGCACAAACTGTTTATCCGCGGGAAGTATGATGTTGAAATTGCATTCAGAGAAGGATGTCCGAGTCGGATAGTTAGTGGCGGCAGTGCTGCGACCGATAAATTCAGCTGGATTCATACCACTTTGAAGTCGGAAAAAATCGCTGCCCGCGGATATCGGAGCATGAAGGAATTTCGTGCCTGCTGCTCCAAATTCAAGAAAATAGCGGCAGTGTCAGGGTCGGTTTGTGAATCTGTGAAGAAATGGTTGCCGGACTTTTCGAATCTCGGCATTGTATATAATGTCATTAATCCGTCGGAAATCCGAACTATGGCCATTGAGCCGATAGATATGAATCTGGATAGCGGCGGCATTGTTAATATGATTACAGTCGGACGTCTGACGGCTGTGAAATCGTTTGACCGTCTGCTGAAATCACTAAAGACTGTTGCAGATAACGGTTTTTCGAATTGGCATTTATACATAGCCGGAGTAGGGGAGCTGGAAAGCTCCCTTATAGATATGACAGCTGAACTTGGACTGACGTCTAAAGTTACGTTCCTCGGATATCAGAACAATCCTCACAAGTATGTATCTAAGATGGATCTGTATGTATGTTCGTCGTTGATAGAGGGATATAGCACGTCGGTAACAGAAGCTATTATAAACCAAGTTCCGGTTCTGACTACGGATTGTGCCGGTATGAATGAGATATTGGCAGATTCGGGAGCTGGTCTTATCGTGGAGAATAGCGAAAAAGGACTTTCGGATGGTCTGGAAAGAGTGCTTTCCGATTCTTCGTTCTTAAATGCTATGAAATCTGCGGCGGTGAAACGTTCTGATTATTTTTCAAAAGAAAATTCAATACAACAATTCGAGCAATTCGTTTTTGATGAGTGAGGGTTTAATATCTATAATAATGCCTGTTTACGGTGTTGAACGATATATCGCACAGGCAATCCGCAGCGTGCAGTCCCAGACATATTCGAATTGGGAACTTATCGTGGTGAACGACGGTACAAAAGATCGCAGCAGAGAGATCGCAGCAGATTTTGCTGTGGCCGACAAGCGAATAAAAATAGTAGATAAAGAAAACGGTGGCCTGTCGGATGCCCGGAATGTCGGATTGAAGCATGTAACCGGCGAATATGTCAACTTCTTCGATAGCGATGACTGGCTGGAGCCGGACTTTTTAGAAAATCTGGCAGCCAAACTTGAAGTTGATAGCTCTGATATGGCAGTCTGTGGTTATTATGTGGATATAATAGACTCGGAGGGTAATCTGATCAGTCGGGACACAAGAGACATTATTCCAAGTAAAGGCGCATCTGCCTCGGAATATTTTTATCTGATGGAACGCTTTTTGAATTTTGCATGGAATAAGCTCTACAGACGTGAATTCATAGAGAAAAATGGTCTGAAGTTTGAAAAGAGTTTATGGCTGATAGAAGATTGCGAATTTATATCAAGGGTGCTACCATGTCGGCCTAAGATCAGCTTTATTAATTATGCCGGGTATCATTATGTGCAGCGGCAGGAAGTGACATTATCGAAGAAGTTCAATACGCAGGTTGTTGATTTTATCCGTAGGAAGATGACCCTTTATCAACCTGTATTGTCTTCATTGGGTGCTCCTCAGGAGATTGTCGATGGTATATACGAAGATATGCGTGCATATAGTTCTGTCTATCTGATTAAACAGATGGTAAAGAGTCTTGATTACAAGGCTTTCAGAACCCAAGTGCGCCGTCTTTATGAAGATACATTGTTAAATCCGGGAGCGATACGTCTGAATAATTGCAGGAACAAGGTCGAGATTGTGATTATGATTCTTGCAAAATTGAGACAGTATCGTCTGATCCATTTTTGTACAAAAAGGTAAAATGCGTTTATTCAATAATTTACACATCGTGTATGACAATAAAAAAGATTGAAAATCAAGTCGTATTATGCGGATATAACAGCTTTAACGCCTATGGGATGTTGCGGAGTCTTGGCGAGACGGGCATCTCTCCCACGCTGATTATAAACCGTTGCGCTTATCCATTTCTTGCAAAAAGCAGGTATGCTAAAAATGGAGTATTCTATTTTGATAATCCGCAAGAACTTCCGGGCCTTATTCGCAAGCATATCAGAACTGCAAAAGCCAAGCCTATAGTAATCTGTTGTGATGATCCTTTACAGTCAGTCATGGATTGTAATTATGATGATTTCAAGGATGAATATCTGCTTTCGAACTGCAATGGAAAACAGGGCGAGATCACGCGCCTGATGGATAAGGATGTGCAGATGGATATTGCAAGCAGGTGTGGTGTTATTGTTCCAAAGACATGGAAAATAAAAAAGAGCGGTTCAATACCTTCTGATATGATATATCCATGTATTGCTAAACCGGAACTCTCGATTAATGGTTCGAAAGCAGAGATAAAGGTATGTCAGAATCAAGAAGAACTAATGCAAGTAATTTCTAATAGGAATTATTTGGTTCAAGAATATATAGATAAGGACTACGAGGCTATAATATGGGGATCTTCATTGAGTAACAGATCGTACTATGTTCCCGGAATATCAACAAAAATAAGACAATATCCCGACCGGCAGGGGGTAACATCTTATGGCGTAATGCAACCGTTCAATGATAAAACAGTGATTGACCTTAAAGCAATAAATGAATTCTTACATCACATTCATTATACAGGGATGTTTTCTATTGAATTTGCAATAAAGGGGAATATTGGTTATTTACTTGAAATTAATCTTAGAAATGATGGTCTACAGTATTTTTCTACGGCTGCCGGCGCGAATTTGCCATATATATACATCAACTCGTTGTTAGGTCAAGAGTTTGTTGAACCAACGATCACAACGCCATTGTACTTTATGGGCGAAATAACAGATTTCAAACAGATATTCCGAAAGAAAGTCTCGACCTTAGGATGGTTGAGAGATCTATTCCGTACAAAGTGTTTCTTCATCTTTAATTGGAGAGATCCCAAGCCTTTTGTATACCAGCTTAGTGGCAAATTATTATCCCGTTTTCACAAATAAGTAATGCTATCGATAGCTAATTTCATAAGGAGATTAAAGTCTCCGTTCAATTATAATATAGGTTTCGTAGACATAACGCCTGCTGAATTTATTGAAGAAGAGGGTTTTGGCAAGCGTAAAATCGAATGGATGAAGCATCGGTATAACGACCGATGGTTTGCGGATCCGTTTATCGTCGGAGCCGATGACGACAAAATCATAGTTCTCGCAGAAGAAAAACAATATGGGATTCCTGGTAGTCTGGTGCAACTGACAGTCTCGCAGGTTGGTAAATATCTGATTGATCGTGTCGAAATCCTGAAACTGCCGACGCATTTGTCATATCCCAATCCGATTGAATATGACGGTAAAACATATATCTATCCCGAGAATAGCCAGTCGGGAAAATTGTCGATATATGAATATAGCAATGGCACACCATTAAAATTGATCACTACGTTGATCGATAAGCCATTGAATGATTCAAGCATCGTAATAAATCCAAAAGACGGGAGGTGTTATCTTATAGCGACAAGTACAGATTTGGATCCGCATAATCAGACACTTATTTTCGAGGCTGAATCAATTATGGGTAAATGGGCTCAAGTATCAGGTAATCCTATAATTACTGATAACCGCTATGCCCGCCCGGGTGGCAACTTCTTTAGAGTTAAGGACTCGTTGTACCGCCCTGCTCAAGATTGTGCATGTATATATGGAAATTCGCTTCATATTATGAAGGTTGATTCATTGAATCCGTGGAGCGAACAAGAAGCGTTTCATCTAAAGCCTTCGTCGTATAAGTATTCCAAAGGGTTGCATACGCTGAATTTCCACGATTCAGGGATTGCAGTGATAGATGGGAATGGTTATGCCTACCCGTTCGTCGGAAGAATTCTGGGGCCCGTACTTGAGCGAATGATACATCCATCGAAATAAACCTAATAAATGATACCGGCACAATTATATTCCACGGTCTATTATTTTATAGTTACGATTCTTACAATCGGATTGTCATTGAATTATGCTAATTATGACAATTCACGATTAAGATCTGATATCAAGAGGCCGACTGTCGGGGCATTCGTTGTAATGCTGACGTTTGCTCTGTTTATCGGCTTCCGCCCTATTAGTGGTGTGTTTATCGATATGATGAATTATCATATGTTCTATAATTTCAGATGTGGGCAGCCTTTTGTTTTTGATTCTGATACAGACAATCTGTTGTTTGATAATTTATTGAGTTATCTTGCTGCAAACGGATATGATATACGAATATTTTTTGTGACAATTGCGCTGATTTATTTCGGCGGGATGTTCATCGCGATGCGGAAAATGTTTCCGAAGGATTGTCTTTATGCGTTCGTGATATATCTTGGCGCGTTTTCCACGTTCTCCTTCGGAACAAATGGTATCAAGGCAGGTGCGGCGGCATCGATGTTTCTGTGCACGCTGGCGTATATGCATAATAAAAAGTATCTGCTGTTATTGGCTGCGATTACTTTCGGATTTCACCATTCGATGGTGTTGCCGCTTGGCGCATTGGCTATAAGTTTCTTTTATCGCAATACACGAGTATATCTGTATGTGTGGCTGTGCTGCATTTTACTTTCGGCATTGCATGTCACTGCATTTCAGGAGATCTTTAATTCGATGGCCGATGAGCAGGGTCAGAATTATCTGTCGCAGGTCGACGGTGAGGCAAGCCATGGTTTCCGTCCGGATTTTATCTTTTATAGCTCTTTCCCGGTATTGGTAGGATATTATGCAATGTTCCGGCATAATTACAGGTCAAAGACGTATACAACTTTATTCAATACGTATTTGATTACAAACTCGGTTTGGATGCTGTGTATGTATGCAAGCTTTACCAACCGTATTGCATATCTCTCTTGGCAGATTTTACCCATTGTTATGATTTACCCATTCTTTGATAAGGAATTCGTAAATATGCAATATCGCAAACTGAATATTGTGGCGTGGTGGCATCTTGGGTTCACATTGGCAATGCAAGTTATTTATTATGGACTTATAAAAGTAAGATAATATTCTAATGAAAAAACCGAGGATTTCCGTAATTATCGGAATATATAATTGCGCGCCTACGCTTGGTGAGGCTCTTGATTCGATGTTGGCACAGACATGTCAGGACTTTAAAGTTATACTTTGTGATGACGGGTCGCGCGATGATACCATTAAAATCGCTCAAAAGTATGTTCAAAGGTATCCCGACAAGTTCATTCTGATACGCAACGAGCGCAATATGGGGCTTAACTATACTCTGAATCATTGTCTGGAGTACGCCGACACTGAATTTGTGGCCCGTATGGATGGCGACGATATATCTTTGCCGACAAGATTCGAAAAGGAATTGAGATTTCTTGATGAGCACCCAAAATATGCGATAGTTTCTACTCCGATGGTGTATTTCGACGAGAATGGAGATTTTCGCACAGGGCGCGGCGGATATGAGCCTACACATTCTCAATGCGCCATAGGTACACCTTTTTGCCACGCTCCGTGTATGGTGCGGACAGAGGCGTATAAGGCGGTAGGGGGATATACCGTAGATCCCAAACTTTTGCGCTGCGAAGATTATCACCTGTGGATTAAAATGTTCGCAAAAGGTTATCGTGGTTATATGCTCTCAGAGGCATTGTATAAGATGCGCGATGACCGCGCGGCAAAGCGTCGCCGCAATTTCAAGGGAAAGATTCGTGTGATGAACGTTCAGCGCTATGCCATCCGTTCGCTCCACCTACCCAAATGGAAGTATATCTATTGTCTGCGTCCTATTATAGTGGGTCTGCTTCCCGACTTCATATATAACTATCTGCATAGACGAAAATGAAACCAATAGGTAGAAAGGTTCTGGTTATAATCAACTTGTTCAGCTCGGCAGAGAATTTTGTCGGCGGCCAGTTTGGTTATTTGCAGGAGAACGGCTACGAGATGCACCTCATTTGCAGTCCCGATAAAGGTATCGATGCGTTTGCCCACCGACAGGGCATTAGGTATCGGGCCATACCATTGAATAGGCAACTAACTCCATGGCAGGATCTGAAATCGCTCGTTTCGATATGCCGCTATATCCGACACAATAAAATTGACACTGTCATCGGTCATCAGATCAAGGGCAGGTTACTCGCTACGCTTGCATCATTCATAACTCATGTACCGCATGTGGTGATTTTCGCCCACGGTGCGATTTTCGAAACTGCCACGGGGCTTAAAAAGCGTCTGCTTATAGCCGAGAGCCGCTTAGAATCCGCGTTGTCCGACAAAGTAGTGTGTGTAAGCGGATATATCCGAGATCTCAGGAAAAATCTTAAAATCGATCGCCCGGACAAACAATTCATTCTTGGAGCTGGCACATGTGGAGGCATTGATACAACGCATCGATTCAATCCTGATCTTGTCGCACCCGATACAATCGATAGACTCAAAGCCAGGTATGGTATAGTGCCAGACGATTTCGTGATTGGTTTCGTAGGCCGATTGGTACGTGATAAGGGCGTTATAGAACTTATAGAAGCGTTTAAGATTTTGAAAAAACGCTGTCCACGACGCTCATTGAAACTTATGGTGGTCGGTTCGCCTGAGAAACGCGACGGGCTGCCGCAAGCGACATTGGACTTCTTGCAAAATGCGGATGATGTCATTTATACCGGCCATGTTCCACATAATGATATGGGGCTGCAATACCTATGTATGGATTGTCTTATTCTGCCGTCCTACCGCGAGGGCTTCGGCTTCTGCAATATTGAAGCTCAGGCAATGGGTGTACCGGTCCTCACCACCCATATCACCGGTTGTCGCGATTCGATAATAGATAGGTCTACCGGATTATACATAGATCTCGCTCCTGAAGACATTGCAAAAAAAATCGAGTTGCTTTTCGATGAAAATTTTAGAATGGAACTCGGACGAAAAGGCAAGCAATGGGTTAGGGAAAATTTCGACCATACCAAAGTGTGGCCGTATGTAAAGCAAATGTTAGATGAACTATAGTAATTATGAGTAACAATAAAAAACTGAGCCTAACTTATCGCTTCTTAAGAACAGTAGGTCTTAATTATTCAGAGGAAGAATACGGTCAAGTGTCCCTTTGGGTTGTAATCAAGCGCGTATGCAAAACCTATCGTGACAGCTTTCTCTTGAAATATATCATGGATTCATGGTTGCTTTCTCCACTTACTCCTCGTAAGCTTCGTCCATCCATCTTGCGGACAATAGGCTGCAAAGTTGGCAAAAATGTTTTTGTTGGCGATAAGGTGTGGATAGATGCTGGCCATTCTGATTTGATAACTATTGATGACCATGCACACATCGCAAGTGGTTGCCGTCTTTTATGTCATCAACGAGACTTATCAGATTACAGAATTGGTGATGACTATGCCAAACTTGGATATAAATTGAAACCAATTCATCTGTGCAAAGGCAGTCTTATTGGAATGGAGACGTTTGTTATGCCTGGAGTAACAATTGGGGAAGGTGCGATTGTCGGAGCAGGGTCATTAGTAACCAAAGATATCCCGGCATGGACAATTGCTACAGGAAGACCTGCAAAGGTAGTAAAGGAAATTCCCCAAAGAGAGCTATGAATATTCTAACTTTCGATATAGAAGAATGGTCTTTGGAAAAAGACTATTTCGGTAATCATAAGGGAAGATATGCCGAATACGATAGGATTTTGGATATTATTCTTGAAATTCTTGCACAAAACGATACCACTGCAACATTCTTCTGCCTCGGAAAAATAGCGAGTGACTTCCCCCATGTAGTAAAGAAGATTGCAGCTAATGGTCACGAAATAGGTAGTCATTCTAATGCTCACAAATGGGTTAATAAGATGACGCCGGATGAATTTCGTAAAGACACTTATGAGGCAATATCTATCCTTGAAGATTTATCCGGAGCTAAAGTGAAAAGTTTTCGGGCCCCAGCATTCTCCATTGGTGAATCAAATAAATGGGCACTTGAAATACTTGCAGAAGCAGGAATTGAAAACGATGCTTCAATTTTCCCAGGCGTAAGAGATTTCGGTGGTTTCCCAAATTTCAACGAGCATAGACCATGTATAATTAAATATAAGGGATACCAACTAAATGAGTTCCCAATACCACTCTATTCTCTTCCTTTTGTAGGAAAACAGATAGCATATTCAGGTGGCGGATATTTTAGGTTATTGCCTTTGTCCTTTGTTAAGAATAGAATGTCTGGCACTGATTACAATATGTGCTATTTTCATATTGCCGATTTACTAACAGATAAAGCTCCACTTCAAAATCGAAAAGATTTCGAATCTTATTTCAAAGAGGCCGGTCCCCTTCATCGTCGGCTGATGCGATATTTCAAATCTAACATAGGCCGAAAGTATGCTCTCCCGAATATGCAGGAGCTCATAAAGGTCTTCCCTTTTACCTCAATCGAAAGTTACTTGGATAGAAATACATTGAAAACTTTCATTGATCTATAAGAATCTTCCGGAATCCAAGCAATTTTTATGTAGGATATTGATAAGGTTTTACCACTCTTCTCTTAAATTGGATTTGAAATGCGTATATAATTAACTGTTCTTATTATGAAACAGCCAATCTATTTAGATTACGATCATATCGTACAGAGTATAATTAGTTTTAAGATAGAATCTTTTTTCAATGATTCCTATATAGTGTCGCTTATTACAGAGGCTTTTAACAGACTTAATACCGTGCCCCGGTTTAGCGAGTTTAATACTGACACCCCTAAGTATGGCAACATCTCCTTGTTCAGTAATGGCCTTTTCTGTTATTTTATAAAAAACGGAGTTTTACAATTGAACTGCGTTGAAAAATATCGTGGATGGAGCAAGTATTCGAGGTTTATATCGGATCTTTTAGAGATATTAAGCAAACACGATATTAGGTATAAAGATTTGCAAGTTCGTTATATTAGTATATTTGAGGAGATATCGATCTTTGATAAGATTAACGGAAAAGTAGAACTTAATGCATTTCCTAAATTTGAGAATATCAAATTATCCTTCAGTTTCGTCGTCGCTGGCAAACCCGAAAAAGGTATCGGAAATCCTATAGCGCATATCGAAGCCAGAAACTGGATTCCATCAAGAAATGGAGATGAACACGCGTCAGTTGTTGATATAACTGTCAAAAGAGACTCTGTATTTAATAATAAAGATGTCCTCCTTGATGCCATAGAATTTTACCATGAGCAAGAAAAAAATGTTTTCTTCAGTTTTATCTCTGGGAGTTTTATAAATGAATTAGGTCCGCATTATTCAAATGAATGATAAATTTGACAAATTTTGGTATTCCTTGGCTTCAGAGTCACAAATAAATGATAATACACCAGCTATAGCCACATTTGGATTTCATGATTTTTGTCCTGACGAGGTTGAAGATATATTCTCTTTACAAATAAATACTATTATTTCTTCGTGGATAAATAAAAAAGGACGATATATTAATGCGTCACTAATTAATGCGGCCACGCATAAGCTATCACTTTTCCTCAGCGAATTAGGAGCACAATATTATAATAATAGAGATCTGATTGAAATAGATGATTTTATAGACAATAGTATTGTTATTAGATTCCAGCATCATAAAGACATTAAATTAAATCTTTACTATGGCGAAGATATAATGTTAGACGACGATTGCGAAGAGTGTTATCTTTCGTATAAATATCAGGGTGTTAGGACTGTTGAGTCAAATAATATTAGCACAATTGTTCCAATCTTGAAAAATTTGTTGTCATGACAAAGAAATATCCAAAATTGATAATACCCAAATTAAATTATCATTTTATTGATACAGATACTTTGCCTCAAAACATATTTTTTATTCGCACTATACGTAAAAAAAGACAGATAAAAACACTTTCAAAATTAAAGGAATTAAGTGCAAAGATTTTATCCGCGAGCGAATTTCCCAATGGTATATCATGTAACCTATATTCAGTTTTTGACGAAAAACATTCATGTTTTAATGTAAAAGACCCCCATAATAGAAAAGTTATTTCAGATTGGTTGCCAGATAAAATTTCAATAATACCAGAAATAGATGAATATGAATATTTGCCTTGGCAAGGTTATTTTGGGTTTCAATTAAAAAAAATAAAAGAATTTGAATCAAATATTCCTATAAAAAAAGATGGTAGAATCATTCGAAGAGATACATGTGTTCTACGTGTAGTTCATTCGCCAACTAATTGTAATTTTTGGCATTTCAATCTTTTTTTATTCGCAATAAATTCCGTAACTCATAAAGAATATAATCTGAATGATCAAGTAGAAGGGATTTCGAAATCTCAAATTCAAAAAATTGCAACTTCTTTAATAGAAGAAATCTTACCATATTTAACTTTAGGGAGAAAACTAAAGAAGAAGTATATTGCTAAGAATATTTATACGTAAGAAATGCTATCCTGATGAAACTATATCGTTATTTCTTTAAACGTGCAATAGATGTCGTCGCCTCGGGCGGAGCGTTGCTGGTGCTTGCAGCGCCATTGGTTGCCGTGACTGTCTGGCTACACTTCGCCAATAAGGGTGCCGGGGCTTTCTTTTTTCAGGAGCGGCCGGGCATGGGCGGCAAGATTTTCAAGGTCGTTAAGTTCAAGACGATGACAGACGAACGGGATGCTGATGGTAATTTGCTACCTGATGCTGATCGTTTGACAAAGGTCGGAAAATTTGTACGTTCCACATCAATAGATGAGCTGCCACAGCTTTGGAATGTCTTTAAAGGCGACATGTCGCTCATCGGACCGCGTCCTTTGCTTGTACAATATCTTCCGTTATATTCGCCGGAACAGGCTCGCCGACATGAAGTTAGGCCGGGTATAACCGGCTGGGCGCAGTGCCACGGTCGCAATGCCATTTCGTGGAAGAAGAAATTTGAATTGGATGTGTGGTATGTCGACAATATATCATTCATAACTGATTGTAAAGTTATTTTGACCACCTTGAAAAAGGTTATTGGTCGAGAGGATATCAATTCGGCAACTTCAGCCACAATGGAACCGTTCAATGGCAACAATTAATCTTTTCGGAGCGAGCGGTCACGCCAAGGTAATAAAGGATATCATCGACGCCCAAGGGGATGATGTCGGATGTCTTTACGATGATAATCCACACTGCTCTGATATTCACGGTAAGTCTGTATACAAGGCATCTGATGTCAAAGTCTGCGGGCCGATGATAATATCTATCGGTTCAAATCACGTACGCAAGCTTATTTCAGAAAGATACAGACATGTATATGCAAGGGCTATACACCCTAAAGCAATCGTTTCTTCATCTGCAAAAATCGGCGAAGGCTCGGTCGTAATGCACGGTGCCATTATTCAAGCAGATGCTGTAATAGGGAAACACTGCATTGTAAACACTGGTGCGACAATCGACCATGAGTGCCAAATTGAAGACTATGTACATATCTCACCCCACGCAACTCTATGTGGCAATGTCCATGTAGGTGAGGGCTCGTGGATTGGAGCCGGGACGACAATAATACCAGGTATAAAAATAGGTAAATGGTGCACTGTTGGAGCTGGCTCTGTTGTGATACGAAATATACCCGACAGTGCTATTGCTTTTGGTAATCCATGTAAAATTAATAATATAGACGTGAAAGTGATTGAAAATCAGCAGCTTGCGGGGGGGGGTGATTACCTGACTCCAGGATGTTTAGCTGCTTAAAATGTTTAATTATGCAGCAAAATATTCTTATATCGTCAGCTGGAAAGAGAGTGGAGTTACTACTTGAATTCCAACGGGAGCTTAAGCAGATTCATGGGGCAGTATTTGCCGTAGACTCTAATCCGGAAATGTCTCCTGCATGCAGAGTAGCAGATAAGTCTTACTCGGTAGCTAAAGTAAATTTTCCTGAATATATTGAGCAGTTGCTTGAGATATGTAAAGCAAATGACGTTCGGCTTGTCATTCCAACAATCGATACGGAATTGTTGATTCTTGCACAGAATAGGTCACTTTTTTCTGATTGTGGTATCGAAATAATGGTATCAGAAGCTGATTTCATAGCTACTTGCAGAGACAAGCGTAAAACGATGTCGTTGTTTGATAAACTTGGCATACGCAATCCTAATCCTCGTGATAAGTACAATCCTCAGTTCCCTTTGTTTGCAAAACCTTATGACGGTTCATTGAGCAAAAATATACATATTCTACGCAGTCAGGAGGAATTGACTGAAGAAATCCTAAATGATCCCAAACTTATGTTCATGGAGTATATTGATAAAAATGAATATAAGGAATTTACCGTGGATATGTACTATGGCTCCGATCACTATGTAAAGGCAATCGTTCCACGTGAGCGACTAGAAATAAGAAGTGGAGAAGTGAATAAAGGTATAGCTCGTAAGAATTACCTGGTTCAGTATTTGAAGAGTTGTATGGATTATATGCCAGGCGTTCGTGGATGTATATGTATACAGCTCTTCTATCGTGAGTCTGATAACGATGTAGTAGGCATTGAAATAAATCCACGTTTCGGGGGGGGCTATCCATTGTCTTATTATGCAGGTGCCAATTTTCCTATTTGGATGATTGATGAGTATATCAGAGGGAAATCATTGAATTATACGGACGAATGGCAGGATAATACAATAATGCTCCGTTACGATTCTCAAGTGGTTGTTCATGGCTGATATTGGTGTAATATTCGATCTTGATGATACGTTATATAAGGAAATAGAATTTCTTAAAAGTGGTTTTAAATCTATTGTAGAACAACTTCCATTCGATAATAAGGATGAAGTTTACAATAGAATGCTGCAAAAGTATCAAGCAGGCGAAAATGCATTTGATTATATAAATCAGTTGTACCCCCGATTGACAATTAGTTCAATGCTTCAATTATATCGAGGCCATACACCAGATATACAATTGAATGAATCAACAATTGATTGTCTTGAATTTCTTAAAGGCAAAGGCATTTTTCTTGGTCTGATAACAGACGGACGTAGTGAGACGCAGCGAAATAAAATAGGAGCTCTTGGATTGGATAAGTTTTTACCTGAATGTGGTATTGTAATTTCTGAGGAAATTGGTTCAGAAAAACCTTCAGAGAAAAACTATAACTGCATAGCAAATATTCATCCCGGTTGCAGATTATTTTATGTGGGAGATAATCCAATGAAAGATTTTGTAACTCCAAATAAACTTGGTTGGACTACGATTGGACTACGCGACAATGGTGATAATATTCATTCTCAAATATGTGAATTTGAAGAATTTGAGCCACAGATTTGGATAAATGATATATCAGAGATAAAATTTATGATATGAAAAATGAACGAATATTGCTCTGTCTGGCTCATATGAGCGGCAGGGAAATGGAATTTATAAAGGAGGCCTTCGATACCAACTGGGTGGTGCCTATGGGGCCGAATGTTACCGGTTTCGAGCACGACCTTGAGGCGTTTGTCAATCGTCGTGAGGGCAAGAAGCCTCTTGATAAGAAGGTTGTGTGCCTTTCGGCAGGTACAGCTGCGGTACATCTCGCGCTGATTGCTTGTGGCGTAGGGCAGGGCGACGAGGTGCTTGTTCAGTCGTTTACCTTCTGCGCATCGAGCCACCCTATCACCTATCTCGGCGCGACACCGGTGTTCGTTGACTCGGAAAAGGAGTCGTGGAACATGGACCCCGAGCTGCTCGAGGAGGCTATCAAAGACCGCATCGCCAAGACCGGCAAGAAACCCAAGGCAATCATCCCGGTTGCACTCTACGGTATGCCGTATCAGATTGACAAAATCATGGAGATTGCCAACCGTTATGAAATCCCTGTGATTGAGGACGGCGCAGAGGGCTTCGGTTCGAACTTCAACGGTCAGGCATTAGGCACTTTCGGCGAGTACGGTGTGCTGTCGTTCAACGGCAACAAGATGATAACCACCTCGGGTGGCGGCGCACTCATCTGCCCCGATGCCGACAAGGCCCGCGAAATCCTCTGGTACGCCACTCAGGCCCGCGAGAGCTATCCATATTATCAGCACGAGGCAATCGGCTACAACTACCGCATGAGCAATATCTGCGCAGGCATAGGCCGTGGTCAGATGACGATTGTCGACGAGCATGTGGCCCACCACAGGCACGTGCAGGCTCTGTACGAGGAACTTCTCAAGGATGTAGAGGGCATTACGATGCACTGCAATCCCGGACCGGAGTACGACTCTAATTTCTGGCTCTGCACTGCCACTCTCGAGCCAAATCTTAGAATCAAAGGACAGGAGAATGCCTACAAGCAGGTGATAGCCGGCGCGGTTGGTGGCGCAGCCGGTGTTACCCACGCAGCCTCGGTGGCTGTTACCGACTGCCAGCCCAACGACAATGTTGAGGCTCTGCGCATGGCTCTCGACGCAGCCGGTATCGAATCGCGCCCCTTGTGGAAACCGATGCACAAGCAGCCGGTCTATAAAAACGCTCCCGCCTACACCAACGGCGTAAGCGAAGCCCTCTTTGCCACCGGCATCTGCCTCCCGGCAGGCCCCTGGGTGACCGAAGACCAAGTCCGCTACATCGTAGACCAAATCAAAGCAAGCATAATGTAATTTTTCACAGCTTCCGACAAACCATTATTTCATTAAATATGTGGGGGTAATCGTTGGCAGGCGTTTTCTTCCACATTTTTTGACTGAATACTCCCGTGTTTCTTATAACCGCGCAGTACCAAGAGTCGCGTAGCAAGATGCAGCCGGCTAAGCCCGGCACAATATTTTTGCATGTAAAAGAAACCATGCAGGATAGCAGCGGCTGCAATCATGTCATAGACCGAAAGGTTAGCACAGGTATCAGCATCACCGGAAAAAACGAGATGGTGGAGATGCGCGATGAACTCGTACCAAAGATTCGTCTGATATATTTGATTATTGAGCGCCTGCATGATTCCGGGGGCAAATATTCAATCGATGATATAATGGCGGACTATCGTCGAGCCGTTTCCGGTGATGAAAATATGTCGGCTCTTGTCAGTCAGTCGTATGCAGTTTTTCCTTTGCGAGCCGAACTTGTGAGCGTTGGAAATAGTTTTAAGAGTGCTTTTTCATTCGTGTATGCCACACAATCTGAATCCGGCGATTTGCTCGACTTCATCTATAATGAGTCTCAGGAACTGAAAAACCAGAGTCGGCCGAGTTTGTCGCGGTCTTATGTTAGCCTGCGAAATAGTCTTGCTGAATTCCTTGGTGGCGAGATTCTCTCATTCGGCAATGTCGACAAAGGTCTCGTCGACAAATATTCTGATTGGCTATCCGGAAATGGTGTAAGCCCAAGTACCCAGTCGTTTTATCTCAGGACATTGCGTTCGGTGATAAACCATGCGCGAAAGCGAGGATATATCCATGCTGATAATGATATGTTCAAAGGGCTAAACACTAAGATAAAATTCGACGTCCCAAATGATGCGCAATCAGTGCTCCCAGCTGAAGTTTTGAGAAAAATTGCAGATTGCGATTATACTGATGAAAAGAATCTCGAATTGGTCAGAGACATGTTTTTATTCGGATTCTATAGCCGAGGCATGGAGTTCGTCGATATTTTCAATCTTTCAAAGTGCTGCGTAAAAGGGAATGTGCTTGAATACCGCCGACGCTCTAAAGGCTTGCTAAAACGGATACCTCTTGATAAACCGGCTCTGCGCATTATACGTAAGTATAAAGATTCGAGTGCCACGTATGTATTTCCATTAAAGGAAATGTACCCGGGCTTGCAATTTCATACTGTCAGAGACAAGGTATACAGCTGTATGAAAACGATAGGCAAGGATGTCGGCTTCCCAAAGCTGGCCTTTGGCATGAATATAAGTTCTTGGCAGCATCTCGCAAATCAGGTTGATATGTCCGAACTTATAATGCGCGGTCACGGCTAAAACAGCCACATAACATAACTATGAAATTCTGAGTGAGCGATTTTCAGATCGCTCACTTTTTATAATATGTCTGCTAAACTCTGATATTCGGCAAGGTCTAAAAAAGTTGGCACAAAAAAATTGATTGTCTCTCGACAACCAATCTAATTAACCTTAAATCTATACCATGAAAAACACGTTGCAAAGGTATAGCATATTGTGATTGTATGCAAGTGTTTTGCTTGCAAAATGATGACTCTTTAACATATTTTATACGCGCTGGTTGTGCGTCAGCCTTTGTTGATGGAATATTAACTGTGTTTGTATGTCAAGGCTTTCATTTTGCTAATGTATTACCTGCTGTTTCGAATTTATATCACTTTGCTGTATTAACAATTATTTGCAGTTTAGTCTGTGATGTGTTGCCCGGTTGTATAACAGCCACAGTATCAGTCCTCTGGTGAGCAGGTAGGCGTTGAATGCAAGCCATAAACCGTGATTTGCTAAATAAGGGTTTGCTGTTAGGTATACAGTAAAAAACACTATTAATGCCAATGCCATTGACAATAGCATCGCCCGTGTATGCACAAGGCCGACAAAAACGCCGTCCCATACAAAGGCTAAGAATCCGCATAAAGGTACTGCAACAGCCCAAGGAAGGTATATTATCGCATCGCCAACAACTCGTGGGTCTTTTGCGAGAAGTCTGATTATATAATCGCCTCCCAATAGGTATATTAAGCTGAATATCGAAGCGCACGCCAAGCCTATGAGTAATAGGGTTTTGATCAGGCTTCCGAGACTCGAGTCATCCGACCGTCCGATATATTTACCGGTAAGCGCTTCCCCTGCAAATGCAAATCCGTCCATAAAGAATGAAAACAACAAAAACAATTGCATCAGCAATGCGTTTGCTGCAAGTGTTTCGGTACCCTCGAGAGCCCCGGCATGCGTAAACCACAATGTGACAGCAACCAGGCAGGCTGTGCGCAGGAATATATCGCTGTTGACACGAAAGAACGACATCAATTGGCGTAGCTCGAATATCAATCTCAACTGAGGGATAGCCGGGCGATATTTCACAAAAAGAATTGTCATGCCGGTGGCAAGGCCGATCCATTGTGCCAAGAGCGTGCCGGTTGCCACACCCTCGATTTTCCACCCGAGTCCGAAAACAAGTATTATGCTCACGGCAATATTGACCACATTGGTCACTATCGCCATCCACATCTGGGCCTTTGAATTCTGCATTCCGAGAAACCAGCCCGACAGGGCATAGGTCATAAGCACTGCCGGAGCGCCCCATATGCAAATCTCAAAATAACGTCGGGCGAGTTCTTGGGTGTCGTCGGCCGCATCCATGAATCGCAGGACGGTAGAGCCAATCGGTCCGCTTAGCACAAGCATCAGCAATCCTATTAGAAGCCCTACAATCAGACTGCGGTACAGAATCAGGTTCAATCGTTCATTGTCTTCCGCACCAAAGGCCTGGGCTGTGAAACCGGTAGTGCCCATTCGCAGGAAATTAAACAGCCAGTAGAGCATATTGAACATCGCCCCGCCCACGGCAATGGCACCTATATATAAGGCAGCGCCGATATGGCCTGTGACGGCCACATCGACGAGTCCTAATATGGGTGTGGTAATGTTGGTCACTATAGCCGGGAATGCTATAGCCCAAATTTCACCACGGTGTTTCATTTAGCCTTGCGCGAAGCGAAGTAGAGGAATGCAATCAGAGCGGCGTATGCCACAAGACCAAGAATCTGGGGGATGAACTCTCCGCCGTTGCTTGGCACCGGGAAGCCGCAGAAAATAGTGATTGCTGCAAACACTCCGAAGAGCGCACCACCGGCAATGAGGCCCGATGCTATAAGAGTACCACGGTCGGTACGGGCTTTGCATACGGATGCGTCCTTCGAGCTATGACCTACAAACCAAGATACAAGTCCGCCTACGAGCATCGGAGTGTTGAGGTGGAGCGGGAGGAACATGCCGAGGCAGAATGCCAGAGCCGGAACGCCGAGCCAGTTGAGAAGCAGCGCAAGGATTGCGCCTACGATATAGAGCATCCAAGGAGTAGAACCGCCCATCATCATAGGCTCGATAACCTTGGCCATTGCGTTTGCCTGAGGTGCTGCCATGGCATCGGGGCCGGTAAAACCGTAAACCTCGTTGAGCATGAGCATTACACCGCCTACTGTTGCAGCTGATACGAGAGTGCCGAGGAACTTCCATGTCTCCTGCTTTTTGGGCGTAGAACCGAGCCAGTAACCGATTTTAAGGTCGGTCACAAAACCACCGGCCATAGATAGGGCAGTGCAGACAACACCGCCAAGTACCATAGCAGCCACGATGCCGCTTGTGCCGTTGAGACCGATACCGACAAAAACGCCCGATGCAATGATGAGAGTCATCAACGTCATACCGCTCACAGGGTTAGAGCCGACTATAGCGATTGCATTGGCCGCAACGGTAGTAAAGAGGAATGCGATTACCGTAACAACAAGCCATGCAATGAAAGCTTGCCACAAGGTGTGGATTACGCCGAAATAGAAGAACAGGAATACGCCTATGAGGGCTATTGCGGTGAAGTATGCAATATGTTTCATCGAGATATCTGTCTGCCAGCGAACCGGTTTTGCAGCTGCCTGCTGACCTTTGAGCTCCCTTGCGGCAAGACCTACTGCCTGGCCGATGATACTGCGCGATTTCACAATGCCGATAATACCGGCCATAGCGATACCGCCGATACCTATCATGCGTGCGTAGTCACCGAAAATCTGTTGGGGCGACATGGCTACGATTTCTTCCGATCCATAAGTGCCCATAAGCGGTATTATGAACCACCACACAAATACCGAACCGGCAAAGATAACAAACGCATACTTGAGGCCTACGATATAGCCAAGGCCAAGAACGGCTGCGCCGGTATTGCAAGAAAATACGAATTTGAATTTGTCGGCAAGTGCCTGACCCCACGAATACGCGGTAGTTGTTACCACTTCGCTCCAGAAACCGAATGTGGCTACTATATAGTCATACAAACCACCAACGAGTGATGCCACAAGCAGCAAAAGCGCCTGGCCGCCTGAGCCTTCTTTGCCAACGCTTTGCCCGCTGATAAGTACCTGGGTGGTAGCAGTAGCTTCGGGGAAAGGATATTTGCCATGCATATCCTTTACAAAATACTTGCGGAAAGGAATAAAGAACAATATACCGAGTACGCCGCCGAAGAGGGAACTCAGGAATACTTCGAGGAAGTTTACTGTAATCTCAGGATGTGTAGACTGCAGAATATACAGTGCAGGCAATGTAAAGATTGTACCGGCCACTATCACGCCCGAGCAGGCGCCGATTGACTGGATGATTACATTCTGGCCCAGAGGATTTTTCTTTTTGAGCCTTGCCGACAGGCCGACAGCGATTATCGCAATAGGTATTGCAGCCTCAAAAACCTGACCGACTTTAAGGCCGAGGTACGCAGCTGCTGCACTAAAAATAACCGCGAGCACAAGGCCCATAGTCACAGAATACGGAGTTACCTCCGGGTATTCGCGGGCCGGATGCATTACCGGGCGATACTCTTCGTCTGCGCCCAGTTCGATAAAGGCGTTTTCGGGGAGATCGATGGGATCAACGTCCGCTGCCGGGATATCCGGCGTCTTGATGTTCTTTTCCATATGATTAATGATGTTTATTTCTGAGGTATTTTAAGCTTTTGCCCGGTCTGGATGTTGTCGCCGCCCATATTGTTGGCTCGTTTAATGGCGGCAACGCTTACTCCGTATTTCTTAGCGATTTTGCTTAGGTTGTCGCCTCGACGGACAGTGTGGTATACAGTCTTAGGTTTGGCCTTTGTCTCTGCCTTTTTCGGTTCGGCTTTGGGTGTGGGCTTTTTAGTTTCTACCTTCTTATCCTCTTTCTGTGGCTGCTCAGGGGTTTCGTTTATTGCGAATGCATTTGCAACATCACTCACGTTTGCAACCGAGTCTACAGGCATTTCTGTCGCAGGTACTACTGTGATTGTGTCGCATGCGGTAGTGTCAACAGGTGCTACTACGGTCTTCTGTTCCGGTTCTACTACAGGCGCCGGTTTATACTTGCGGACCACAGATACAATCTTCAGTTTCTGTCCTTGCTTAACTCCCTTCTTGCCGATTCTGTTGTATTTGCGAATCTGTGCAATGGTAATACCATATTTTTTCGAAATCTTCGCTAAAGTTTCACCGCGACGAACGGTATGGTATTGCACAATCTCTTCATCGTAGTATTCACCCTTGGAATCATGGCCAACAGTAGCTCCGGATGCCGGTTCTACATAACCGCGACGACCGTATTTCTTGGCGTTGTGGTTCACGATTGAATCTTCATTGGCGATATATGCCAATGATTGCAGCGACGGCAGTACCAGTGAGTAGGGGCGGATGTCGCCGGGTATCAAATCCTTGCGGAACTGCGGGTTGAGTGCGCGAAGTTCGGACATTGGTATATCCATCACTTCGGATATCTGCTCGAAATGTACCCGTCGATTGACATGCACCGTATCAACAACAATAGGCTTGCTGGCGAGGGCAGGGGATATATTATGGTCTTTGTGGTAGTTCATAATATAGTTAGCCGCGATGAATGCCGGTACATAACCGCGGGTTTCCTGAGGCAGGAACGGATAGATTTCCCAGAAATCTTTTTTGCCGCCACCTGCACGGCGAAGGGCCTTGTTCACATTGCCGGGGCCGCAATTGTATGCGGCAATGGCAAGCGACCAGTCATCATAAGTCTTATATAATTGCTTGAGGTAGCGAGCTGCTGCATCCGATGCCAGGTAAGGGTCTCTGCGCTGGTCTACAAGGCTGTTTATCTCAAGGCCAAGGCCGGTTGCTGTTGCGGGCATGAACTGCCACAAACCGGCGGCGCCTGCACGAGATACGGCATTGGGCACAAGGGCAGACTCGATTACCGGTAGATATCGAAGTTCGTTCGGCATATTATGGCGTTCGAGTGCCTCCTCGAAGATAGGCATGTAGTACAGGCTCAAGCCAAGCATATTCTCTACCAACTGACGCTTACGGTTGGAGTAGAAGTTAATCATGTTTCGTACCGGACCGTTGAGTGGCATCTCGATAATCGATGGCAGCTTGCTCAAACGCTCCATTAATACCTCGTCGCTCACTTGTTCCTGCGGGCGAGAGTCGGCTTCGTAGTCGAGTATGATATAATTCTTCAGATACCAGTCTTCGAGCATTGCCTTTGTGTCAGTCTCGAAACTTTCGGGATTGATTATGGCAGGAGTCTTGAGGGCATCAGAAACATCGCGCACCGACTGGCCAAAGGCCGCCGGCGCACTGATACCTGTTATGGTGGCTAAGAATAAAAATCTATGAAGTAGTTTCATGATTGGGGTTGATTAGAAATTAAAGGCCCAGACAAGGCCGAGCGAGGGTTTGAGATTGCGCTCATCGCGAAATACGGCAGGGCTTATATCCATCGAAAGATCGGGGCTGATATCAAAATGCGATAGAGATGCATCTACATACGCATCCACCATGGCTATCAGATATACTCCGACCATGGCGATGATACACAGGTCGCGGTTGCGCCGATAGAAATTTTTGCGAGATTGCAATATGTTTTTCAGCCAAGTTCGGTCGAGATCGCTCTCTTGCGTCGTTGGCGGAAAGAAATTCATATAGGAGTTTGTCGACGGGTCGTTGTCCATAATATCGCGGTAGGCCCTGGTATAGTCGTTGAGCATGCCGTTGTTCCACGTTGTGGCATAGCCGAGACCCATATACGCTCCGATTACGATAGGTAATTTCCAATACCTGCGGTTATATAGCTGTCCCAGACCTGGGAACAGTGCCGCCATCCACACTGCTCGTGTCGGGTCCGGATTGAATTCGGATTTGCGCGGTATCCACCGGTCATATGGTGATTCGTCGAGCAGCTCGGCAATGCTGTCGGGCAATACTGCCGCGACATCTGCCTCTCCAAGCTGTATTTCTACGGCATCCGGTGCGTCAGCTATGGTATCGGTTGCTGTAAGTACTTTCTTTACAGGCATGTGAGGGTCGGCGGCCATAGCGTCGGGCACTGCGATGAATAGGACCGCAGCCGCAATAAGCGAGGTTATAATTCTGTCAATCAGATTATTCATTTTTGAGAGAGTCAAAGAGAGTGATAAGGCGTTCGAGTTCTGACTCGTCTTTGAACTGAAATGTTATACGGCCTCGTCCTTGTTTGTCGCATGCGAATTGCACCGGAGTACGGAAAACAGACGAAAGGTGACGCTTGAGCACATCATAATCCCCGGAATCCATTGTCGACTTACGGGGAGTTTTTGTCGCTGCCGCACCGCTCTCGTATTGTTTGGCAAGTTCTTCGACTCGGCGGACCGACAGCCCCTGTTTCAATATTTCGTTGTATAGCTTGAGCTGCAAAGCCGGATCGCTGATAGTGAGCAATGCACGAGCGTGACCCATGTCGACTAATTTGTCGCGAAGGCCTAACTGCACTTCTGCAGGCAGGCGCAATAGGCGAAGGAAGTTGGCCACGGTGGCGCGTTTTTTGCCAATGCGTTTGCTTAGCTCCTCCTGAGTCAGCTGGTATTGGTCGATAAGTTTGCGGAATGTGAGAGCGATTTCAATAGCATTGAGGTCTTCGCGCTGTATATTCTCAATCAGAGCCATTTCGGTCAGCTCTAAATCGTTGGCCGTACGGATATAGGCCGGAACAGACGTAAGCCCGGCCATAAGCGCAGCCCTGTATCTACGCTCACCGGCTATAATTTGGTAGCTGTCCTGGCCGATTTTGCGTAGCGAAAGCGGCTGTATGATGCCAAGCTGGCGCACTGATGCCGCAAGTTCTTCGAGCGCTACATCGTCGAAAAGCTTGCGTGGCTGGTCCGGATTTGGAGATATGGAGTCGAGGGGGATGTCGTTGATTGCCGAAGTGCCGCGTGCCGGTACATCATCCATTGGTATCAGGCTGTCGAGTCCGCGCCCGAGCGCATTGCGTTTTAGTGCCATGATTGGTTTTATTGCCGATGAGTAAGGTTAGCTCCTTATTTTATGGCGTTTTGTGTGTTTCGAAATCAATTCTTTTGCAAGCTGTATATGGCTCGTGGCGCCACGGCTCTCCGAATCGTAGAGCAACGCGGGCAGGCCATGGCTCGGTGCCTCGCTCAGTCGTATGTTTCGCGGTATCACCGTGTTGAAAACCATATCGGCAAAGTGGCCTTTCAGCTCTTCGTATATCTGGTTGGCCAGTCGGAGGCGGGCATCATACATTGTGAGCAGGAAGCCCTCGATTTCGAGACCGGTATTTAGTCGTGATTTAATGATGCGAATGGTATTGAGCAGCTTGCTGATACCTTCAAGTGCGAAATACTCGGCTTGTACGGGTATTATCACGGAGTCCGATGCAGTGAGGGCGTTGACAGTTATAAGGCCGAGCGAAGGCGAGCAGTCGATGATTATGTAGTCGTACTTTTCTTTGACCGGGGCAAGTAGCCGGGCAAGCACACGTTCGCGGTCCGGCTTAGATATCAGTTCGATTTCTGCGCCGGCGAGGTCGATGCGCGACCCCACAAGAAAAAGTCCGTCCATACATGTGGGCACTTCGGAACCGTCGAGCGGATATCCGTCGACCATACATTCATAAATCGAAGAGCTCATCGAGCGGGGATCTATGCCGTAACCTGAGGTGGCGTTGGCCTGGGGGTCAGCGTCGATGATAAGTACCTTCTTACCTTCTGCGGCCAATGAGGCGGCAAGATTTATAGTAGTGGTGGTCTTGCCGACGCCTCCTTTTTGGTTAGCTATTGCTATGATTTTTCCCATAGTTATACCATTGTGAGAGATTTGAATGCAAAGTAACAAAGAATCTGTGAAACAAAAAAATTTTGTTCCACGAATTTTGCCTTTCTGTTGATAAGACTACTTTTGTGTTGATAACTTGTCTTGGGGTATTTGTCTTGCCCCGATGTTTATTTATGGCTTTTTAACATATTTTTCACCTGTTTCGTCATTGGTTTGAACTAATTTTGTGAAAACTTCACAAATATATAACCTATGGAAAAAACTTGGCGTTGGTTTGGTCCCAACGATAAAATTACCCTCGACATGCTGCGCCAGATTGGCGTTGAAGGCATTGTTACTGCCTTGCACCATATCCCAAACGGCGAGATATGGAGCTTCGAGGAGGTGATGAAGATGAAAAACTTCATCGAAGATCACGGGTTGCGTTGGTCGGTGGTCGAGAGTCTGCCTGTGTGCGAGTCTATTAAGTATGGCGGCCCCGACCGTGAACAGCTTATCGATAATTACAAGGTAAGTCTTGCAAATCTCGGTAAGGCAGGTGTCAAAACTATCTGCTATAATTTCATGCCCGTGCTCGACTGGGCAAGAACCGACCTTACTTATCCAAATCCCGACGGCACTTCGAATCTCTATTTCAACCGTGCGGAATTTGCGTATTTCGACATTAAAATTCTTAAGCGCGAAGGCGCTGAGAATGATTACGATGCCGAGACTCTTCGTCGCATGGAGCTCGAAGTCGCTCCGCGAATGGATGCCGAAGGAGAAAAGAGGCTGGTCGACAATATCATCGTTAAGACTCAGGGCTTTGTAAACGGAAACATCTCTGAAAACGACCTCAAACCGGTCGAGAAATTCCGCGAGCTCCTTGCTCTTTACGAGGGTATCGATGCCGATAAACTCCGTGCCAATATGGCATACTTCCTCAATGCCATTATGCCTGTATGCGATGAATACGACATCAATATGTGCGTGCATCCCGACGATCCTCCCATGCCTATCCTCGGCTTGCCCCGAATCGTGACATGCGATGCCGATATCGAGGCTTTCCTCAATGCTGTGCCCAACCCGCACAATGGACTCACATTCTGCGCAGGTTCGCTCAGTGGCGGCGCTCACAACGATGTTCCCGCCCTCGCACGAAAGTATGCCAAGAATACCCATTTCGTGCATGCCCGCATATGCAATGTGATGCCCAACGGCGACTTTAAAGAGTCGACACACCTCGATCCGAGGCTTATCGATGTTGTAAGGACTTTCCAGGCCGAACGTCCCGACGTTCCCATGCGAGTGGACCACGCTCCACTGATGCTCGGCGACGAGAAAATGGGCTACAATGCAGGTTATTCTTTCCATGGTCGTATGCTTGCACTCGGTATGGTAGGCGGTATTATGGCAACGGTAGATCAAGACTTAAATAAATAATCCATGACAAACTTATTTGATATCAAAGACAATGTGACGGTCATTACCGGCGGTACCGGTATCCTTGGCCGCGCAATAGCAAAGTACTTGGCGCACAATGGCGCTAAAGTGATTATAATGGGGCGAAAAGAAGATGTCGGTGCTGAAATCGTTGCCGAAGTTAAGGCCGAGAACCCCGCAGGCTCTATCGAATTCATGAAAACCGATGTCATGAATCGACAGCTTGTTGAAGAAAACTGCAACGATATTGTAAAGCGCTACGGTCGCGTTGACACCCTGCTCAATGCTGCCGGCGGCAATATGCCCGGCGCTACGATTGCTCCCGACAAAACATTCTTCGACCTCGATCCCGACCAGTTCCAGCGTGTGCTGAGCCTCAACCTTACCGGTACGGTCATCCCCACTCAGGTATTCCTCAAGCCGATGGTAGAGCAGGGCTGCGGATCTATTATCAACTTCTCGTCAATGGCTTCGTTCCGCCCAATGACTCGCGTTTGCGGTTATGCGGCTGCCAAGGCCGGTATTTCTAATTTTACCGCTTATATGGCTACCGAATGTGCCAAGAAATTCGGCGAGGGAATACGAGTCAACGCTATCGCTCCCGGTTTCTTCCTTACCGAACAAAACCGTTCGCTGCTCACAAACCCCGACGGAAGCTACACCGAGCGTGGTCGCGATGTAATTCGCCAGACTCCGTTTGGACGTATGGGCGAACCCGAGGAGCTGTGTGGCACTATTCACTACCTCATGAGCAAAGCCTCGAAATTCGTTACCGGAACGGTTGCTGTTGTCGACGGTGGTTTCAATGTGTTTGCCATGTAACTATGATTACTGGATTAATCTTCTAATACTATGAGCACTATCGAAATTGGCAAATCGGCGAAAAAGACCAATTGGCGTTGGGTTATTTGCTCCTTGCTATTCTTTGCAACCACGGTCAACTATCTCGACCGACAGGTCCTGTCGCTCACATGGAAGGACTTCATTGCTCCTGAATTTCATTGGTCCGACTCTGACTACGGTACTATAACCGGTTTCTTCTCGCTCTTTTACGCAGCCGTAAGCCTCTTTGCCGGTAAATTTATCGACTGGATGGGCTCGCGTAAAGGCTATCTATGGGCAATATTTGTATGGTCGCTTGCTGCCTGCCTCCACGCAGGTTGCGGTTGGGTGACAATGAAATACGAAGGTCTTGATTCTATCGAGGCTCTTCGTGCTGTCGAATCCGGCAGTGCGCTTGCGTTGTCTGTTGCTTCAGTGAGCGTATGGCTCTTCCTCGGCTGCAGGGCTTTGCTGGCTGTGGGCGAGTCGGGCAACTTCCCCGCCGCAATTAAAGTAACGGCCCAGTATTTCCCGAAAATGGACCGCGCTTTTGCTACCGCGATATTCAATGCCGGTGCCTCTGTTGGCGCTCTTGCCGCTCCTTTGTGTATACCGGTTCTTGCAAAGCTTTGGGGCTGGGAAATGGCTTTCCTTATCATCGGTGCTCTCGGCTTCGTTTGGATGGGCTTCTGGATTAGTCTGTACTCCGCTCCCGAAGATTCCAAACATGTCAATCTGGCCGAGCTCGATTATATTCGCCTTGACGAATCTGGAGAGCCTGAGGCTAAAATCGAACGTGAAGAAACCAAGACTATCTCTTTCTGGCGCTGCTTCGGTTTCCGCCAGACTTGGGCTTTTATTGCCGGTAAGGCATTTACCGACGGTGTATGGTGGTTCTTCCTCTTCTGGGCTCCTGCTTATTTCTCCGATCAGTTTGGTTATGCAACATATACCCCTATGGGGCAGGCCTTGATATTCACGTTATACCTTATCGTGACTGTACTGTCGATTATGGGTGGTTACCTGCCCAAGCTTTTTGTCGAAAAGCGGGGCATGAATCCATATGCCGGTCGTATGAGGGCAATGCTTATGTTTGCATTCGTTCCTGTCCTTGCCTTGTTTGCTCAGCCACTCGGCCAATATTCTGCATGGTGGCCTGCAATCATTATTGGCCTTGCCGGTGCTGCTCATCAGGCGTGGAGCGCCAACTTGTATTCGACTATCGGCGACATGTTCCCAACTTCTACAGTCGCTTCGATTGTAGGTATTGGTACAATGGCGGGCGGTATCAGTTCGTATTTAATTAATAAAGGATCGGGCGTGTTGTTCGACTATGCTGCTGCTTGTGGCGATTCGTTCTCTTTCGCAGGGTTCAGCGGCAAACCGGCCGGTTATATGATAGTGTTCTCTATATGTGCAGTTTCATATATCATAGCTTGGTGCGCTATGAAAATATTAGTGCCAAAATATAAGAAAATCGAAATCTAAAATTTTCTCACTGATATATAAAAGGTTCATCAGCCTCGGCAGAGAGTACTGATGAACCTTTTTTGCACAACTATTCTTTCGGATGTATCCGTCCGAAATAGGCCGGGTTTTTC
>LUJM01000082.1 GCA_001689415.1 Bacteroidales bacterium M2
TTTGCGACCACGAGTATTATGCTCAAAGCACGGAGCAAGTCCATGATTTTAGCCAATGCCCGGAGGTCATCTTCCTGTTGACTCATAAATCAAAAATTTGTTTGGAGATTTAGTAATTACAATTTTGGTCCGCGACGCTTTTTCTTCTTGCGCCGCTGCATGGCACGGTAGAACGCTTCTTCATCGGCGTCAAAACCGGGGCCGACATGGAACAGGTCAAGTCCGGGCAATGAGGGAATATCGTCATAGTCGTTGTTGCGAACACTCTGCTTATGCTGCTGACTTGCGGACTGTGCAGCGTCGCTTGATGCTTGCCCGTCATTGCGTGCATCCGTATCTTGAAGGGGCGCGGAAACATCAGGTGTATTCTGCACAGGCTTCTGTTCCGGATTGTCGAACCACCTTTGCAGGGCGTTTGCGGAGAACTCCTTACCGATACGGGAACCGTTGAGAACCGTCATAGTATTGTGGTCTATGAACGTCGCCCCATAAATACGTCCGTCCTCAGTGTAGCGGAGAACAATGTCGATGTTCCTCTCCTTCAGTCCGGCAATGAAATCATCTTTGCCGGAGGCGGAAGCCATAACTTCGATGACCATTCTCTTGGTCGGCTTGATGTCAATCTTATCTTTGGCACGTTCAAAACGGTTGTCAATGGCGGTGCGGCTGGCGAACTTACCGAGGCGTGACGCCTTGAATGGAGTGGCGATTGTGTTGCCGTTGTCATCGGTGGCAAAATAGACAAGTCCGTGATACTCGCGCCCGTTGACCCTTCCGTCAGTCTGCTCACACCTCACATTATATAATCCGAGAATGGCATTGTATTCTCCCATGCTCTGGAATTTCCAACGCATACCCACCATTTTGACCGTATTGGCGACCTGTCGCTTTATGTCGCCGATTGGATCAATCTTCTTTATAGGCATATCCGGTGTGATTTTCTGACGCTCCGCCGGCTTCAGCCCATACTTCTTTTCAAGTTCACGGCATATATCCTTGCTCTTGTAAAAGTTGTTGCGGTCGGATATGCAAGTGCCGTCAGGTCTTACCCTCAGAGCCACGATATGGATATGGTGGCGGTCTATGTCCTCGTGCTTGAATACAAGATAAGGCATATCGCCGAACCCCATCTTTTCCATATACTCGTGGGCAAGGCGGCCGAAGTCAACATCAGAAAGCCGGTCGTCAGGGTGAGGATTGAGCGATATGTGCATCATCGTCTTTTCGGCTTTGGAATTGGCAGGCATCCACCGCTTGAAATCCTCAAACGCACGGTGTATGTTGACAGTCCCTGTTCCGTCGTTGAAGATTTTGTTGGTGTCGAGCAACCTGCCTTTCTCCTTGTTTATCTTTTCGCCGTTGTAAACCAAAGCTCCGTAAAGGGAGTTGCCTAAAGAGATTTTTGCAACCATCGCTCGTCGAATTTATTTGCGAGAGCGACAATCTCACGGTTCAGTTTCACAAGCTCGATGGTAATCTTCTCCAGTTTGTAGAGAGCAGCCATCGCTTTCTTTTCAGTGAAATTCTCACGTAGTGTCTTTACCACTGTGTCATATTCAACTCCGATCGTTCGGTAATGGGAATTGAACGCCGATAGCTGGTCGATGAAAATCCGTGTGTTTTCATCAACGATGAACACCTTGAAAGGCTTGTTCAAAAGCACATTCTTGATGAAAGCGGCCTTGTTCGTGGCTCCTGATTTTTCATACAGTGATAGGAAAACGCTGTTTTCAGCAGCGTCAAACCGCACTACATAGCGGTATGACGCAGGATTGATTTTGGGCGGTCGTCCGCCCGAATTAAACTTTTGTTTCATAAATATGTATGGAATTAGTGGTGGTTGGAAACTGCCAACCGCAGGTTTTTATTTTGGCGGTTACGACTTTGGAGTAACCGCTGGCTCCATGCACATGGCAAGGGTTTCGGGGCACTATCTCAGTTATGAGTGCCCCGGAACATACCTTGCAATGTTCGTTTGAACATCCTGAACTGATAATCGGAATGATATGTGTGGGATATTGTAGGGAAAGGTGTACTAATAGTGTACTACTCCACATGAATGGCGCATTTTTAATTGTCTGCACCTATTATATATGGTTGCGATACGATGTCGATTCAGGTATGTACGCCTTTGCATTTCCTTGACTCTATAACAATCGTAAAAGCCATTTCGGATTTTCAAAAAACAAAAGTTGGGTAATATTGGGTAATCGGTGTGTAACCGTGGGAAATCGCTGATAATCAATAATCTTTTTGCATACAATCGTCGTTTTACTTGCACAGAGGCTGAGATGCCAATGTCGATACCGAATGATGAAATCTACATAGATACAGACATTCATTTATTCATACATTCGCATCCACATACATACATCTGTACCTCTGCATCTACATACTTACATCTGTATATACATATATACATACGGAGATACATTTGTAGGTATGGTGATACATAGATAGAAACATACGTACATAAATGTGTATGTGTATGGATATGAACGTATTTATCTACCTGTGTACGAATATACATACTCCAATCACGGAGTTTTCAGACCCGGACATGGTTATCAAGCCGGGCGTATGGTGAAACTGCACCGCACTATTCAATAACTCAAATCCCCATTTTATTATGAGCGACCCAATTTATGTCGCCTTCGCCACTCAGAAAGGTGGCGTTGGCAAGTCGACTCTGACTGCTCTCGTAGCGAGTTACCTGTACTACGTTGAGGGCATCGAAGTCGCGGCGGTGGACTGTGACAGCACCCAACACTCGCTGAATGTTTACCGCGAACATGACCTTATGGTCACAAAAGAGAATCCGTATCTGAAAAGAGTGTGCCACAAATTCTACTCTCAGTTCAAGCAAAAGCCTTATGAAATTTTGCTGACCTCTCCAACTGACGCGATGGCGGTAACAGACAATTTCCTTAAAGCCGGAAACACTCCGCAGGTTATCTTCTTCGACATTACTGGAACAATCAACGACCACGACATTGTGAACCTGATTGCAAACATGGACTATCTCTTTGTTCCGATCACAACCGAAACCGGAGAAATGGCAAGTTCCATTTCATTCGCCAACAATGTGAAGAACAAAATGATGGCTACGAGAGTGACGAATGTGAAGGAGATGCACCTCGTCTGGAACAAAATCAACTCCCGCGAAAAATCCCGTTTATGTGAGATTATCGACGACTACATTGAGAAAATGGGTCTTGACTCACTCGATACCGTGCTTGTAAAAAGCAACAAGTTTGAGAAAGACGGGCGTGAAACCGGAAATGTCGGATTGTTCCGCTCAACGATGCTGCCGTCTGACAAGCGTCTGCTGAAAGGCTCGAACCTTGAAGAACTGGTGGCAGAAATCCGTAGTATCATAAAAGTGTAGTCATGGCAAGAAAACAAGTAACCGATTTTGATGCGGACAGCTTTATCCAATCCGTCCGCGAGTCAGCCGTTCCGACTTATCACACGGCTTCTGATGTGGCTCCTGCTGCTACTCCGGCATCGGAGAAAAAGCCGAAACAGAAAGAGCCGGTTGAAACAAAGTGTAAAAGACGCATCGGAGAGTCTTCCGATTT
>LUJM01000083.1 GCA_001689415.1 Bacteroidales bacterium M2
ATCAAGTCGGCTTTTTTCGGACGGATACTATTCTTCGGGATAAGCAATTTTCAATGACTCTCCACTAAGAGCTATACCCTTGCTGAGAGTAATGGGCAGTTGCTGGTCTTCCGAGAAACCTATAGTCTCGCCGTCATTTAATGTAACATCATACTCAAGTATATAAGCTACCATATCCAGGACAAAATCCCTTATATCTCCGAGTTGAGCATTGGCATAGACCTCGATTTCCTCTTTACCGAATTTTCTCAGACCATAGGTGTAAATTCCGGGGATATCGCCGTTACGGAAAATACCAAACCATACCCAATCAAGAATCGGCAACACATCATCATGAAGGCTCTGAGCAACCATGTGGTAGAATTGAGGCTCATACACAGCACCGTCTGCGTAGACCGCTACGGCGTTTTTTTGTTTCAGGCAAGCATCTATGATTTTTGTAGTTACCTTAGCCCTTTCGATCAAATTGTCATCGGAGCCTGTTGCAGCAATAAGTATCTGTGCCTTATGGGATTTCGTTACAGATTCAGCTTCAGGCCACATATAATTTGCGCCGGCGTACTCTTCGGCCTCTCCATTAGGGACGGGTGCAGGGATGAATGACACCGCGAGAAATCCGTCGCCAAACTTTTCTACTAATGTATCTGTTGAATCTCCGTCCTCCTCTATTGCAAAGTTGATATCCCATTCATCCTTCAGGTCTTTTACAAACTGGCGAGAATCCCAGTTAGGTTCTGACAAAAGAACGAATGATACAAAATTACCGAGTTCCTTATTATGTTCGTCCATATCCGGTGGTATTAAATATCTTTTTATCTGATTATTCCACGTATACCTGCCCCACGCTGATTCGGGTTTCATGACTTATAGCATATACCGCGATTACTATCGGGACAATGAAAGTCGGCATCCTCACATATAACGGTAATTGTGTCGGATCCATTCCAAATATTTGGGTGAAATAATCAAAAAACTCCATAGCGAAACTATGTTTACATTTATCCGCAAAGTTAATAAAATTTTCTTGGAATGATAAAAAGATTGCAACAACTATATAAAACGTAGCATTAAGGTTGTATTCTTATCAGTATTTTTCATTGTTTTAAGGATTTAGAATTATACCATTGGGGGCGGCAGTTTTTTAGAGTACATTCAGTAATATGGGTATTATTATACGTGATTTTGGTTGACTTATTATAGAATCATATAATAATTTTGCATCGAGATAACACATTCTATCAGCTTATGAAAAAACACCGTATTATACCATTTATAATGGCCATGATGTCGATAACAGCATGTGCTTCATGCTCGATAGAAAACAACGAGCCAATCAATGATGATCCGATAACCGAAAAACCAAATCCCCAGCCTAACCCGGAACACCCAACAGATAATAAAGGAAAAGTATTGATAGCATATTTCTCTTGTACTAATACTACAAAAGGAATAGGCGAATCAATAGCAGAACTCACCGGTGGGGAATTATATAGAATAGAGCCACAAACTCCATACTCGCCAGCAGACCTTGACTACAACAGCGACTGCCGCGCCAATCGCGAGCAGAATGATCCGTCAGCTCGCCCGGGTATTATGGGAAGATGCGAAAATCTCGTTGACTATGATGTGGTTTTCCTCGGATATCCGATATGGTGGGGTGAAGCTCCACGCATCATCAGCACGTTTATTGAGAGTGGTGATTTCAAAGGTAAAACCATTATACCTTTCTGTACCTCACATTCAAGTGGTATAGGCAGCAGCGACCGCAACCTACATCTACTCGCGCCGGAAGCAGAATGGATAACCGGGCGGAGATTCCGCGGTAATGAAACAAAAGACGATATTGAAAATTGGATTTCAGATATCGGCATCAGCTTTAACAAAGACGACGATACTGACAATGCCAAATATCCACTCTCGAAGACAGGATGCAACAATACGCCTTAGCAGTGGTTACGATATGCCGATTATTGCGCCGGGACTTACAGCGCGGAGTCGTGGTTATTCCCGGCTCAAGTAATACGGAACATATGAACGAATGTATCTCAATATTCGATTTTGAGCTAAGTGATGAAGATCAGAAACGTATCGCAACTTTAAATCGTAACGAAAAACACAACTTGTATTGATGAAAAAAGTAAAATTCACAGTGCTTAGATGCACATTCAATGAAGACATGGCTAAAGAATACGCCGAACCCGGACTAAAACCTTGCTCAGTTCTAAAAGAGGGGCAGGTATTCTATGCAGGTCTCGGCAAACCCGAGGGCTTCTGCGACGGAGCATGGCGCACCATTCATCCCTACGTATTCGCCCTTGCAAACGGGGCTGAGCGATTCTATTTCAACGACTGGGTTCGCCACGACGGTATGGCTATAACTTGTTGTAACGACGGCCTGCGACCCGTGTTCTTCAAACTTGAAGTAACAGATGAAGAAATACCGTCGCCCTTTGTTTGAGTTAATAGCGACAGCCATTGAATAATTACGGCAACAAACTTTTGTGGCAGATGTGATTATTTCGTAATTTTGCAGAAACGAATTGCAACTCCCAATATATGGCTAACACCTTATCACAAGCCGGTCTCTTTTTAGCAGTATCGGCGATTATGCTTTCCTCATGCAGCTCGCCTGCGTCAATGGAAGTCAATATTTCAAATCCATCTGATATGGCTATAAACGGTGAAACCGTAGAGATTCCCGTTTCCGATATCATTGAGCGCCTTGGCAATGGCTATTACAAGGTAGTATGTGATGGCGAAGAATTGCCTTCGCAGCTTACTCACGACTCATTATTCGTGTTTCAGGCAAATCTCGAGCCAAAAGCTTCGACTCGGTATACCATAACAGTTTGTGAAAGCATGCCTGTATATGATAGTGTAGCCGTAGGCCGGATTTATCCCGAACGTGCCGACGACCTCGCGTGGGAAAACGACTTGGTAGGCTTCCGCGCCTATGGACCTGCGACCCAAGCCAAAGGCGAACGAGCATTCGGATACGATATTTTCTTCAAGCATCCCAACAAACGCCCGATAGTAGCCGACCTCTACGCTGCCCAAACGAGCCGCGAAAACTGGCATATCGCCGATTCGCTTCGCAAGATATCGAAGGAGCAGGCCGAGGAGTTTATAAACTCGTTTACTTACCACAAAGACCACGGCCTCGGCATGGACTGCTACGCCGTAGGCCCGACTCTCGGAGACGGTGTTGCCGCCCGCCTTGTCAATGACTCAATAGCATTTACATGGTGCTATGAAACAGCGGAAATACTCGACAACGGACCTGTAAGGTTCTCTGTACTGCTGAAGTTTGCGCCGGTCGACGGTGTTGCGGAGACCAGAAGGATCAGCCTTGATGCCGGAAAACACCTCAACGCTTGTACCGTTAGCTATTCCGGAATATCAGACAGCACCGAAATAGTAGTGGGAGTGCCGCGCCGTGATGACAGCGAAGCCATATCGGGCACTAACTATCTGGCCTATGCAGACCCCACCCAAGGCAAAGATAACGGCAAGGCGATGCTCGGCGTATTCGTTCCTGACAGAGACGTCGTTTTTGAAGAGCGAGAAGGGCATATCGTGCTTCGAACAGCCATTGCACCCGACGAAGATTTCAGGTACTATTTCGGTTTTGCCTGGGACAAGGCCGACATAAACAACATGACCGAATGGGACAGCTACCTAAAGTCTTTCAAACACACGCCACTAATCGTATCTTATTGAGCAAACAGAATAGATAAAAACTAAGCGGAGCTAAACCAACAAGGTCTTGCTCCGCTTTTTTCATCAAAGTACGCCCGTAGGGAATCGAACCCTAATCTAAGG
>LUJM01000084.1 GCA_001689415.1 Bacteroidales bacterium M2
GCCTGCTCAAAAATTACCGAACTGTTGATCATACAAAATTACAAAATTTTCCTGACATAAGGAAATTTCAAGGCTTTTTCGTAACTTTACACCGCAAAAAAAGCACCAAGCGACAACTTTAGTTCAGTTATACTCGTTGTCTCTTAAGAGAATAAAAAACTTATCTAAATGAAACACTTTCAACTTATACTTTGCGCAGCTACAACAGTTTGTATGCTCGCTTCTTGCTCTGTATTCAACAAGACTCCCAAATCTGAGACTGAAGTTCAGACAATGAAAATCGACAAGAAAACAGGCAAACCTATCTCGCTCGAAGCCCCCGAAGGCAACGGCAAGAAAATGGGCAAAATGCCTACCACCGACCAACTGACCGGTGGTAAATGGACATTGGTTTCGGTTGGCGACAAACAAATCAACGCCGAAGACGAACAACCCTACATCCACTTTGACAACTCAGGTCGTTTTTACGCTTCCGACGGCTGCAATATAATCAACGGAGATTACACTATCCGCAGCAACGGCAACATGACTTTCGACCATGTGCTATCGACCTTGAAAAGTTGTCCCGAAGTATCGTACGCCCCCTCGATTTCGCAGCTTATCGACGACGGAAGCGTATATGCTATCGACTGTCGCAAGATAGGACAGGACACATACCTGTACTTAAAAAACTCTGCCGGCAAAACTTTGGTAACATACCGCAGGCATAATATGGAATTCCTCAACGGCAACTGGGCTATCACTTCGGCCGACGGCAAAAAAATCGATGACGAAGAAGCAAACATATTCATCGATGTAGCTGAGTTAAAAGTACACGGCAACACCGGTTGCAACTACTTCAACGGCGACATGTACATCGACCCGGGTCGTAGCAACGCGGTAGATTTCTCCAAAATGGGCCTTACCAGAATGGCTTGCCCCAAAAGTGACCAGGAACGCCGCATAATGGTAGCTCTCGAGCAAGCTGCATCGGCTATTGCCGGAAAGAAAGAGAACACCGTACTGCTGCTCGACAGCAAAGGTAAAGAAGTAATGACTCTCAAACGTATAGCCATCCAGAATGACAACGAATAACACCGACATTTACTTCATGCGCCGAGCTTCGGTGCGTGTTTTCGACAAAAACCGACATATCGACGATAGTACCCTGCGACAGATAGTCGAGTTGGCATCGCATGCCCCCAATACCGGCAACATGCAACTTTATAGCGTGGTAGTCACTCGTGGACAAGAACTCAAGACGGAACTTGCGGCGCTACACTTCAACCAGCCCGCCGCCACAGGAGCCGACGTACTGCTTACGGTATGCGCCGATACCCGCCGCTTTGCCGCATGGTGCAACGCCCGCGAGGCCAAGAGCGGTCTCGACAATTTCGGAGGCAGGCTTTCGGCAGTCGTCGACGCTTCTATTTTCGCACAGCAGATAGTCACCATTGCCGAGCTTTCGGGCATAGGCTGCTGTTACCTCGGCACGGCAACTTACAATGTTGACGCATTCTGCAAAGCCCTCGACCTACCGGCCGGTGTAATACCCGTAGTCGGCATAGCAATGGGATATCCGGCGGCAAGCGCATCGCCATCCGACCGCCTGCCTGTAGATGCTGTGCTTCATTTGGAGAAATTTACCGACTATACCCCGGAGCAGATCGACGCTTACTACAACGAAAAAGAATCCCTGCCCGAATCGGCAGGGTTCATAAGCATGAACGGCAAGAAAACCCTTGCACAGGTCTATGCCGACATCCGCTATCCGCGCGACCTCAACGAGTCTGTTGGGCAAGCAATGCTCAAGCATATGTCGCAGGTATAACGCCCGTATTATCAGAACATAAACATACACATGGCGCCCATTCGCTGAGCCGAGCGGTGGGCGCCATTAAAGTTGCGCCGGTAGCCAAAATCGTATTCCAAACCCAGCTGCATACGCGGAGTCATGTTCCAAAAAACATTTACTGCCGACGCAATGCCGTATTTGTAGGCATCGGGGCTTATATTGTGCTTTGGCAGGAAGCGTGTCTGACTTGCCGAAATACTGGCAAATAGCATTGGCGTGAAATTATACTTAAGGCCCAGACACCAGCCATATGATGCCGGAGCATACAGTATTCCGGGGCGTTCCGGATCTGCCACAAGGTCGTTTGCGCCGATCATAAGGTCTCCGCAAAGGCTTGCATAACCATGGCCGTAGCTTGCCGTGGCATATGTGGTAAGGGCTTTATGAGGGTGGGCGACAACGCTAAGCTGCAATGCCCGTCCAAGTTTATTATGATTCTTTTCCTGAAGTACATTCCTATACGACAATGTACGCAAAATACCTGCGAGACGGACATGCTGGTCTGCGCCCCACTGATATTGTACGAACGCCGCCAAATCCGGCAACCAGTTGCTCACGGCCTGCGTATTGTTGTCGTATGCACCGATTTGTGTTTCAGGCGTTTCGGCAGATACTGCAAAAACCCATTTGTTTTTAAACACCGGCATGTAGCGCACCAACACCGATGTTGGGGTTATCTTGTTTGTCGGGCCCTGGGCATCGACAGTAGGAGGCACTGCTGCAGGGTCGGAAAAGGTTGATGACGTATAACCCACGGTGAAGTCGTTGATAATTGCGTAGGCATTTTTCAACTTGAAGTCACGCGACTGGTACCCGGAGAAATTCGCCTCGATATAGAGCTGATATTCTCCGAGGGTCTTATTTTGCCCGAGTACTCTGAAAAATAAGCATGTACCTGCCGGAGTGGAGCCAAAATGCCTCATATCCGTAGGATTGGCCGGGATAGGTATCAAAGCCGGCACAAAACCTTTTGCCGGTATCGCTCCGCCCCAGTCGTAATAAGCTCGCATACGCACGGCTCCGCCAAGACCCATTGCGAGTTTCGAATCTTTACTCAAAAACAAGAAATAAGGAGCGCCGGGATCCATAAAATGTCGAAACTGATCATAATAGAACGCGGCAATCTTGCGTCGGACTGAATCGGTATACTGGCGAAGCTCGTCGCTGTCGGCGGGTTTGCCGTCGATAAATATAAGTTTGTTCGACGACGCAATCGTATCGATAAACATTTCGTTAAGCGACTTGGCTCCGACATAGGTAGAAGCCGACAACAACAGAACTAAGGATAATGTGATGAAACGAAGCATAATATTGATATTAGGTCAAAATATCAACACCCTTATGCCCGCTTTTGTTTAACTTCCGTGAAAATCCTTATAAATAAACCGTGCTACTGCATCGGTATAATTCGGGTCAATGACAATGTCTGCGGCTTCTTTTACCTCCTGTAGAGCATTGCCTACAGCCACAGCCACGTCGGCCACATCGAACATAGGCAAATCATTGAGACTGTCGCCGAATACCACGAGACGGTCTGCGCCGAGTTCGCTTTTCAGAGCCGTAACCGCACTGGCCTTGCTGATACCCTGGGGGAAAACCTCAAAGTTCCATATCCTGGGGTTGAAGACATCAGGATAGCAACAAACCGAGCAATTCGAACCTGAAGCAAATTCGTCGGCTGCCATACGTATCTCTCGTTCTTCACCCATTGCAAATAGCAGCATCGTATCAGTAGCCGCCCGCAAGGGAGCAGGTGTGCCGAGGTGAAAGCGCTTCAACACCAAATTGCTTCGCTCGATATAAAAACTTTCTTCGGCTTTATTGAGCCTCCTGGCTGCGTGGTAAACATCGAGCGACTTACCGTCCGGTGCCATTATATAAACAAATGGATGAACCTTGTGGCGTGAACAAAAATCAAGTGCTGCCTCAACTTCGTGAGCAGGAAGGAAATGCGGTCTGTCGAAGCAATTGTCACCGCGCAACCAATACGCACAACCGGTCATCACAACCGCCGGCGGCCTTGTGCATGTCTGAGCAAGCAAAGGCACTACGGTGGCAGGGGTTCGGGCTGTAGCAACGGTTATCATTGCACCGCAATCGCTTAGCTCGCTGATAATCTGTGACGATTTTTGAGATATGCGGCTGTCGGTACTCAGCAATGTGCCGTCGAGATCGCTTACATATAATGTTTTATTCATTCTTCACTAAGTCAAGAGGTGCGCCAAAACGAAGATTACGGGTAGTGGTAATCTTATCGAACTGTATTGTAAAGTTCTGCTTTTGGCTGTCTACGGCTATTATTGTGCCTAAACCAAATACCGGATGCTCTACCCTGCTGCCGACCTTGAAACCCGGCTTTTCACCGGCTCCTGCCATTGGCTGAGGCAAGACAGGCTGCACGGGCATCGGACGCTCAAGCAAGAGGTTTTCGAGCCCCATTTCATAGATAAACCGCGAAGGAGCTTTTGCCGACCTGTCGTGGCCGAAGCCCTCGCTATCCGACAGAAAGAGCATGCTCTTGGCCCTGGTCACGGCCACGTAGGCCAGTCGGCGCTCTTCTTCGATGTCGTCTGGTCCGCTACTGCGCTTCGACGGGAACTGGCCCTCGCAGAGCCCGCATACAAACACACAGTCAAACTCCATTCCTTTTGCAGTATGCACTGTCATCATCCGTATGGCATGCTCAGTGTCGGCACTGCGATCCATGTTGGATATCAGTGCCGCACGGCTGAGAAATGTGTCGAGACTGGCATCGTCGTCGTGCCCGGCCTCGTCGATTGCTCGTTTCAGTTCGGCAAGGTTATCGAGACGCTCCCATTCGCTCAGGCCTCGCAACATTTCCTCATAGCCACTACTGTCGAGCACAAGCTGCAAGAGGTCGCCAAGAGACATCGTATCGACACACTTGCGGCACGATTCGATAGTCTCCACATACTTTCGGGCCTCGGTACGGCGCATTTCGGGCGTGTCGAGCAGGGCTATAAGGGCTTCGTAGAGGGTTGTGCCGTCGCGTTGCGCCCGGGCTCGTATCATATCGAGTTTCTTGCGGCCTATGCCTCGCGAGGGTGTATTGTGCGTGCGCAGGAAGGCGAGGTCGTCGGCAGTTGTGAGCATACGTAGGTACGACAGCACATCCTTGACCTCGCGGCGCTGGTAAAATGCCGTACCGCTAAATATCACATACTGCAACTCGCTCTTCATCAAAGCGTCTTCAACCGGGCGCGACACATGATGCGCACGGTAAAGGATTGCAATTTCCGAGGGCTTCTTACCGTCCTCAATCAGCCGCGCCACATTAGCGGCAATCCATGAGGCTTCATCTTTTTCGTTGCGGGCATGGTACATGCGAGGCAGTACGCCCGGTGCTCCGACCGGGTTCAAAGCCTTGGGGTAGCGACATTCATTATGCGAAATAAGCCTGTTTGCTGGATTAAGAACCTGCGGCGTGCTGCGGTAATTATCGCTAAGCACAATTGTGTTGGCATCGGGGTACATCTTGTCGAAACCCAGAATAAGGTTGACATCTGCCCCGCGCCATGTATAGATAGTCTGGTCGGGATCACCGACTATAAATAGATTGCGATGCATGCCCGATAGTATCCTCGCTATTTCATATTGGCGTGGACTTACATCCTGGAACTCGTCGACCATCACATATTGCATCCTCTGCTGCCATTTATTCCTGATATCGGGATAATTGACAAGTATATGATGTGCAAAAACGATTATATCGTCGAAGTCAAGCGCATATGTCTTTTTTTGCTCATAGATATAGCGCATGTAGATTTCGGGGAGACGGTCGGCAGCGCCGACATTATCCATTGCTGTCGGCGGTTCATTATTCATCTTCTCGATAAGCTCGATGTAGTCATCAGCACCCTTGCGCCGACCTATGTAATCGACAGCTCGGCGTATAGGCAACTCTTTGAGCGTAAGGCCCATGTCGGAATACACCTTCTGCAACATGTCGGCCTGGTCTTCTTCGTCGAGAAGTATGAAGTTGGCCGGATAGTTGAGTACATGTATATCCTCCTTGAGCATTCTTACACAGAAGGAATGAAATGTGCAGATATACGCAAGGTCGAAATCGCCGAGCAACGAGCGTATGCGCTGTTTCATCTCGGCGGCGGCCTTGTTGGTGAATGTTACGCACAGCACCGAGCCCGGGTCGATTCCCAACAGGTCGGCAAGATAGCAGTACCTTGCGGTCAAGGCCTTTGTCTTACCCGTACCGGCTCCGGCGAGAACCCGCACAGGGCCCTCGGTGGCATATACAGCATCGAGCTGCTCGGCATTCAACCCGTCGAGATAATTCATTGCAATCTATTGGAATACAGAGGCTATTTTGCCGGATAGAGCGAATAGAATTCGGTAAAGGCTCGTATTGTGTAGATATGGTCGGCTGCCGAAGCTGTTTCGCTTGCGCTGTGCATAGCCCATACAGGTGCGCCCATATCGACTCCGCGCAATGGTATCTGCGAGGTGAGTATATTGCCCAATGTAGAGCCGCCTGCCACATCGCTGTGGTTTACAAAACTCTGGCACGGAACACCGGCTCGCTCGCACACGGCGATGAAAGCGGCCGACGAATCGGCATCGGTCATGTATTTGCAATTTGCATTCACCTTGATACACGGGCCTCCGCCAAGCAACGGATGATTGGTCGGGTCGTACTTGCTCACATAATTCGGATGCAAGCCATGGGCATTGTCAGCAGACACCATAAACGACGATGCGACAGCTCGCATAAAATCGCTTTCTGCGCCACCCCGGGTCATAACTATTCTGCGGAGTATGTGCTCAAGAATCGGCGAGCCCGCACCTTGTTTAGTTCCCGAACCGGTTTCTTCATTGTCGAAGATTGCAAGTACACGTGTGTGCATCGACGGGGTGTCGCAAGCCTCAAGCATAGCAGTCATACCTGCATGAACCATGCTGAGGTCGTCGATACGGCCCGAACATACCATTTCGCCTTCAAGACCGACGGTGCCGGCCTTCTGACACGTGTACAACGATAGGTCGTAGTCGAGGATGTCGTCGGGCGAAACATTTATCTTTTCGGCAACAAGCTTGCGTATCAAGACCTTGGGCTCTTTGCAATCGAGAGCAAGGACAGGTAGCATATCGCGCTGTTTCGACAGCGGGTTGCCTTCGTTGACCTGGCGGTTGAAGTGGATTGCAAGATGAGGAATCACCAGCAATGGCTCGTCGAAACGGACGAGTTTCATCTCGGGGCGCAAGGGGTCTTCGCCTCGCAGGGCAACCCTGCCGGCGATAGACAGCGGACGGTCGAACCAGGTGTAGAGTATCGGGCCGCCATAGACCTCTGTATTGAGTTTGACCATGCCCTCGCACTGTATTTCACAATGAGGCTTGATGCGGAAGCCGGGCGAGTCGCTGTGTGCCGCGATGATGTCGAAACCGTCGTTGGCACTGCCGTTACCTACTACAAATGCAAATATCGCCGAGCCATTCTGCACTACATAGCGGCGGTCGCCGGGAGCGAGAGTCCACTCTTCGCGCATGTCGAGGCAGCGGAAACCCGCTGTTTCAAGGCGTTGGCGTACTGTTTCGACAGCCCAGAAATTTACAGGCGACGAATCAAGAAAATTACAAAGGTCTGTTATGTGGTTCATTCCGAGAGGAGTACTTTTGATTGATAAATAACATTGGCCACTCGCTGCGAGGTGCAGATAGTATCGGCCAGATAAGCATGGAAGCGATATTTGAGGTCTGCGAGAATGTCGGGCATTGCCTCGGTGGGTGCATCGGCTACTGTTGTGGCAAAATCGGCAAGGGTCTGATAGATATCGCTTAATTGTTCCGACAGAGAGGCTGCTACCGGGGTATCGCTATAGCGCATGTCTTCGGCAGGCGTGTCGAGAAACGTATCGTACTGGCCAAGCAGGGTTGATATAGCACCCGACACTGCCTCGTATTGTTCTTCTGTAATCTGTGGCAATATAGCACCGGTATCATAATTATCGTAGTCAGTGCCGCCTTCGTCGTCGCCATAGGGTTTGAGTTCAAGCATATTGCCATACAATGCCGGCAGAAGGCGCAGTATATCGTAGAGGAATTCCTGGGCTTCGGCAGTCGACGCTCCGGCTACCACTCGCACATAGCCTACTGCAAGTGCTGCCAGCTGCAGGCCGGTATTTCCCATTGTGTTCTTGTCCATGCCTTTATTTCTTAAGTAACTCGCACAAATTCAGCTTACAGTGATTCATCTGCGTATAAAAACCGAAAAGCGCCGCAGCCTAATCGAGTTACATTGTATATTTTTTAATATAACCTAATTTTGAAAGTTACTTATATAGTTTATTATCCACAATATATTTGTAAACACCTGCAGGCAGGAAATAATTCATATTCCTACCTTTTGAGACCGCCTGGCGTATGAATGTGCTCGACACATGCGCCATAGGGGCATCCACTACTTCCATGCCGTCGATATGACGCTTGTCGACAGGATATCCAGGGCGAAGGTACACCAGCACGCCGTAGTTGTCGAGAATCTCCTGAGCCGACCGCCAGCGGTCGAAAATCTGCCAGTTATCGCTGCCTATCACAAGTTTGAAACGATATTCGGGATAGCGCTCCGACAGTACTTTGAGAGTGTCGATTGTATACGACGGCCTTGGCATCGACAATTCGATATCGCAGATATCTATGTCGGCGGCTCCCTTGGCCGCTATCGACAGCATCGCAAGCCTCTTGGTGTCCGGCAAGAGTTCGGCAGGGTCTTTGAGGGGATTGAGTGGCGACAGGGTAAGCCATACCTGGTCTACATACCCCCACTGGGTGAGGTACGAAGCAAGCATCATATGGCCTATGTGTACGGGGTTGAACGAGCCGCCAAAAATTCCTATTGTCTGCATTGCTTATCCTGCAAAGGCTTCTATCAGGTTGTGGGTCTGCGAAATCGCTACATCAAGGCGATCGTTGACCACGCACTGATCAAACTCAGGAGCACGCGACAATTCGTAGGCCGCGCGGTCAATACGCACATCAATTACCTCGGGTGTCTCAGTGCCGCGGAACTCGAGGCGGCGGCGCAACTCGTCGAGGCTCGGCGGTGCGATAAAAATCGCCATAGCTTTGTCGCCATAGAGTTGTTTCACGCCAAGTGCCCCGTTGACATCGAGGTCGAGGATAATATTATGGCCGGAACCGGTGATGCGCTCTACCTCGCTGCGCAGAGTGCCATAGAAACGTCCGGGATACACCTCCTCGAATTCTACGAAATCACCTTCGGCGATGTGGTCGCGAAACTGGTCTTCGGTCATATAATAATAGTTGACCCCGTCGGTTTCGCCTTCACGCGGTGGACGTGTTGTTGCCGAAACTGCGAAGCCAAGATTGAGGTCGCCGCCCTCAAGAAGGGCATTGATGATTGTGGATTTTCCGCACCCCGATGGTGCGGCGATAATGATAATTTTACCGGTCATGTAAAAGGGGATTCTTTAACGATTAGGGCCGCATGCAGCAATTACCGGGCTGCATACGACCCTAAGGATAGCTTACTGATGTGCAGGTCTCAACAGGTCATTGACTGTCTTGACCGGGTTGAATGTCGAAGCCGGAACTTCTACAAATACTGTGTTCCAGTTGCTCATGGCACCGTTCCACAGACCGGGAAGTTCGAGCGCACGGAGTTCGCGGCCGCCAAGAGATTTCTCGGAAATAAAACCGGTTGCGGGGTCTACGTATTTACGCAGGTCGTAGCTGGTGCCGTCGGTATGCTTGAGATAGCATACAAGGTCAACGGGATTGAAATAGCCTGCGCCTTTCATCATCTCGGCATTCTCAGGCTTGGTGAGATCTATCTGCGTCGATTCGAGAATCTGCGGGGCAACCGACTTGCCGTCCGAAGACCAGGCGTTGTACGGACCGCCGCCGGGTTCGCCTTCGTTGCGTACCATACCGCAAACGCGCAGGGGACGGTTGAAAATATTGAGAAGCGCATCACGGCGGGCTGCTATGTCGACGGTAGGTTCGAGGTCCTTGCTGCGCATAAACAGTATCTGCTCTACAAATTTGGTGGCATCGGCTACTACTTCTTCGGTAGGCTCTCCGGCAAGCGCTGCGGTAAGAGCTTCGATACGGTCGCGTACCAAAAGCAGGAGACCGCCGATGAATTTCTTATAGCGTATAGTGTCGGCACGGTGTGCGTCGCCTACCACGTTGTCGATATTTTTGATGAATACTACCGAAGCATTGATATCGGTAAGATTTTCGATCAATGCTCCATGACCACCGGGACGGAACACGAGTTTGCCCTCGTCGTCGCGGAAGAGTTCGTTGTCGGGTGTGACTGCAATTGTATCTGTGCTCGGTTTCTGCTCAGAAAGGCTGATTTCGTAGCGTACACCGTAGCGTTTTTCCATAGCGGGCACAGCCTCGGCAAGTTTTGCCTCGAAGAGTTTACGGTGGTTAGACGATACTGTGAAATGCAGTTTTACCACTCCGTCTTTCGACGCCGCTGTCTGTGCGCCTTCGGCAAGCTGTTCTTCGAGAGCGGTGCGTACACCGTCGTCGTAGCGGTGGAAGGTTAGCAGAGCCTTGGGCAGTGCGCCATAATTGAGGCCGTCGGGCAAGATAATAGCTCCTACGAGTTCTTTGTAGCGACCGGCTGCTGCGAGTTCTTCAGGGCTTGCCTGATATAAGCGCTCGGTCACTTCCTTGAGCTGCTTGTAGAATGCGAAATCTCCTATTTTTTCTACTAATTGTGCCACAGGGCTACCGACTGCAGGAACATCCTCGCTACCGTTGACGAAGGCAAAAAGAGCCTTGAACATACGGGAAGCCGCACCCGAGGCAGGCACGAATTTGAGCACGTCGCCGTTGTCGTCGAGGAATCGCTGCCAACGGTCGAGGCAGGCCTGAGTCATCTCGTCATCTACCGGTAGGATACCATTGCCCACCGACGACGGAGAATCTATAGTAAGATAGGGGAATCCGGTGCGGAAGCGGTCGATCTGTGCTTCTACAGCCTCGCGGCTTATACCTTTAGCCGACAGTTGATCGAGGTCGGCTGCAGTAAACTGTGTCATGGAGTAGTAATTTGTTTAGGGTTATCTTTGTGCCAAAATTACAAAATTTATTGCATTCGGCAAAATTTTTCAAAGCACACTTTCGGGCCGCCACTCACAAGGGGCAAAATGGAGCAATATCAATTCAATATACTGTGCGCCAAACCACCTTTGTAAAGTAGATAAACACCCCGACACATATCAGCATTACGCCACCAATAATCGACCTCATATACTGCTTGCGCCGTGCCTTATAATCGGTGCCGGAACGGTCGAGCCGCAACATCTGCACTACTGAATAGACCATAGTGTACAAAACCAAGGCTGCAAATGCGAAGATAAATACATAGTAACCGTTCATACATGGGCAAGTAATGATTAAAACATCAGGCTTATAATAGCGAGTAAGATTCCGGCCAGCTGCATAACAAGTATATACAAGCGCTTGCGCCTGTAATCAGCTTTGAGCTCCTCGAGTTTCAATGGTACGCGGGCATATTTCCGGCGTTCGCGTATCGACCTGGAACTCAGCATAAGCAGTGGGATAAACGACAGCGCGGCAATAACCAATCCGATATAAAACAAAGCTGACATAAACACAAATATTTTAGAAAAAAACACCCGCCCCACCACAAAAGTTTAGCTCATAAAACAAGAGAGCTCGCACTCTCATAGAAAAATATCCCACATTTTGACTAATATTGCCTAAATTTGGATTTTTTTTAGTACTTTTGCCGGATAACAAACTGAAAGAACTATGAAATCAATCAAGACTATCCTCCTGGTGCTTGCACTTATGATGACAGTGTCGGCTTCAGCCCAATTCCGTTTTGGTCCGCGCATTGGCACCGAAATCAACTCTATGAAATTCGACGAATCTGCTTTTAGCAACGAAAACCGTGCAGGCTTCACCGGCGGTCTTATGTGTGAATTCACCGTACCTATTGTAAACATCGGCTTTGACCTGTCGGTAATGTACGTTCATCGTGTGAGCCAAAGCATACCTCAAGGCAACAACGCCGAGAACAACGCCCTTGCAACAAGCAGCCGTTTCAAAAACCGCGACTACATAGAAATCCCCCTCAACTTCAAATACAAACTCGGCCTTCCCGTTGTCGGCAAGATTGTGACTCCTTATTTGTTCACAGGCCCGAGCTTCTCTGTACTGACTTCGAAACGCGCTATCACCGAGGCTTACAAGAACAAAGCCCTCGACGTAGCATGGAACTTCGGTCTCGGCGTTCAGCTTTTCAACCACCTGCAGGTTGGCGCTTCATACGCTGTAGGCATAAACAAGACCGTAGAATTTATCGGCGTTGCCAATAACACAACACCTATCGAAGGCAAAAACAATTACTGGACTGTCACTGCAGCCTGGCTGTTCTAACAATATTTTCGAACTGACCCAAAATTCAACAATAAATCATTAATTATGCGACTAATCATCGAAAAAGATTATGCTGACGTATCACGTTGGGCCGGCAATTATGTAGCATCGCGCATCAATGCCGCCAACCCCACACCCGAACATCCTTTTGTGCTTGGCTGCCCCACCGGTAGCTCTCCTCTGGGTATGTACCGTCGACTGATCGAACTCTACAAGGAAGGCAAAGTATCGTTTGCCAATGTTGTAACCTTCAACATGGACGAATACGTCGGCCTGCCCCAGGAGCATAGCGAAAGCTACCACTCGTTTATGTGGAACAACTTCTTCAGCCACATCGACATCAAACCCGAGAACGTAAACATCCTCGACGGCAATGCTGCCGACCTCGAGGCTGAGTGCAAGCGTTTCGAAGACAAAATCGCCAGCTACGGCGGCATCGACCTCTTCATGGGTGGAGTTGGCCCCGACGGTCATATCGCATTCAACGAGCCCGGCTCGTCGCTCACTTCGCGCACTCGCATCAAAACCCTTACACAGGATACGATTATCGCCAACTCGCGCTTCTTCGAAGGCAATACCGACCTCGTTCCCAAGACTGCTCTCACAGTAGGTGTCGGCACCGTTATGGATGCTCGCTCTGTGATGCTGATCGTCAATGGCTACAACAAGGCTCGTGCGCTGCAGCACGGTGTTGAAGGCGGCATCTCGCAGATGTGGACTATCTCGGCTCTCCAAATGCACCCCAAGGCAATCATCGTTGCCGACGAGGACGCTTGCGCCGAACTCAAGGTAAACACATACCGCTACTTCAAGGACATCGAGAAAAACAACCTCGATCCCGACACTCAGCTTTAAGTTTAGCAAATCGATGCATTTGCCAAACCTCACAAAGGTGATAGAATGAACAAAATCTTTTATTTAGCCGCCGCCATTTTGGCGGCGGTTTTTGCAATATCCTGTGGCGAAACAAGCCGCGATAATGCCACTGCTGCCGATTTGGCAAGCGCCCACAGCTACACCAACCCAACGCCGGGAGAATTCCCTATTCTCGGCTGGTTTTCAATTCGCGGCAGCGAAAACCAAACCCGCGAAAGATACCTCGAAATGGCCGACTGCGGCTTCAACCTGTCGTTACCATACATCGACTCATTGTCCGAGGTGCGCCTCGCTCTCGACGCAAGCAAAGGCACCGGTATCAAGATTATCGCAAAATGTGCCGAACTCGACTCTATACCGGAGACGACCGTACGCGAACTAATGCAGCATCCGTCGCTGGCCGGTTATTTCTTCAAGGACGAACCTCATATGGGCATGTACGGCGAACTCGCCGAACGCGTAAAACGTGTACGAGCCGTCGACGACACCAAGCCCCTGTATCTCAACCTGTTTCCGACATATGCAGGTCCTGCATTGCTTGATACCGACGACTACAACGAATATATAAGCCGCTTTATCAGCGAGGTAGGCACTGGCATGGTGTCGTACGACCACTATTCTATAACAACCGATACACTCGGACACACCGCACTTAATCCCGACTATTACAAAAACCTCGAAATCGTATCAGCCGAAGCCCGCCGAGCCGGTGTGCCATTCTGGGCTTTCGCGCTATCAACCGCCCACTACAGCTTCCCGGCAGCGACACGCGAGCACATACGCCTTCAGATGTTCAGCAATCTTGCTTACGGCGCACAGGGCGTGCAGTACTTCACATACTGGCAGTTCCCGGGCCTTGGCGAATCTGAAGATGTGCCAATCACAAATGCCGGACAGCGCGGCACATCGTGGTGGACCGTACGCGACATGAACCGCGAGATACGAGCCTTGACTCCCATATTCCTCGGTGCTGATGTAATCGACGTGAGCCACACCGGCGATAGCATCCCAGAGGGCACACACAGCCTTGCCGCCCTACCCGACGGCATAAAATCACTCAAAGCCGAAGGCGGCGAGGGCGTATTGGTTTCTCATCTTCGCAACGGCGAACATGAGTACCTGATGATAGTAAACCGCGACCTGCACAACACTCAGACCGCAACAGTAGAGACTGAGCAAGGCGTAGAATACGTCACTCCGGAATGCGACTACATAGATTCGCACAAAGTATCACCCCGCCGTCTCCTGTCTCCCGGCGACTACGCCCTATACAGACTTAAATAAAACATCGCAAAGCAAGAGAGCTTCCCAATGCAGTTTTATTAAGGCGAAAGAGTGCCTGCAATAGGAGCTTGGCTCTCTGAGACAAGCCACGGACAAGAGATACTAACCCTAAGATTATCATTGTATTATCTAATCATTCTCTCGTAGGGTCGCGGCATGCCGCGACCGGGTAGGCGATACTATCTCTTTGATAATCAACTACAAATGTTTTTGTCACCCGGTCGCGGCATGCCGCGACCCTACGAGAGGGTGTATTGAAAAAA
>LUJM01000085.1 GCA_001689415.1 Bacteroidales bacterium M2
CGTCTACCATTCCGCCACCTGGGCTTGCTGTTTCCGATTGTAGGGCTTTTGAGGGGCCTCTTTCGGTTTTGCTCTGCAAAGTTACAAACTTTTTTTTATATAAATGCACTTTTAGCAAATTTTTTTTGTTAATTTTGTTGAGATTTGTTTTTCTGTAAAACGAATAATGTTGTAAATATCTTAAAACCATATAATTATGAGTATCCTAAAATCTGGCGTTCCCGTTGGCCTTTGCTGCGATCATGCGGGATATGAACTGAAAAATATCATCATTGGTTATCTTGAGTCGCAGGGAATAGCCTATAAAGACTTCGGTACATTCTCCGACCAGAGCTGTGATTATGCTGATTTTGCTCATCCTTGTGCGCTTGCTGTCGAGGCTGGTGAAGTGTATCCCGCTATTGCTGTTTGCGGCAGTGGCAACGGTATCAGCATGACTCTCAACAAGCATCAAGGTATACGTGCCGCTCTGTGCTGGCAGGTTGAACTTGCTCGCCTTGCGCGTGCGCACAATAATGCAAATGTTCTTGTGCTGCCCGGTCGTTTTATCGAGCCCGAGCTTGCTCTCCAGTGCGTTGATGCGTTCTTTGCCACCGATTTCGAAGGTGGCCGTCATCAGCGTCGTATCGACAAGATGCCTGTCGCAGGTTGTGGATGCAAATAAGTTCATGGCATGAAACATAGAGTTATCTCTAATGTGGGTCTGGCGATATGCTGTGCCATGGCCCTGGCTTCGTGTGCGGAGAAAGAGAATCACAAACTCGTGATTCTGCACACCAACGATACCCATTCTCAAATCGATCCCGACCGAGGCAATCTCGGTGGAGTTATGCGTCGCAAGGCCGTAATCGATAGTGTTCGTGCCGCCGAAGACAATGTACTACTTGTCGATGCCGGCGATGCCGTGCAAGGCACATTGTATTTTTATCTTTATGGAGGCAGGGTAGAGCAGGAGGTGATGGATGAGCTCGGTGTCGATGTGCGTATTCTTGGCAATCATGAGTTTGACAATGGCATTGATTCTTTGGCCTCGGTTTTGGCAATTTCAAATGCCGAAAAGCTTTCTACCAACTACGATCTTTCGAACACCCCTTTGAAAGACCAGTTTGTATCATCTATTATAAAGGAATACGACGGCAAGCGCATTGGTATTATAGGTATCAATCTCAATCCCGAGGGCATGATATCCAAGGGCAACTACGACGGGCTCGAGTTTCAGCCGATTGTGTCTACCGCCAATGCTGCTGCTAAAAAATTGAAGGACGAGGACAAGGTCGACGCCGTCATTGCATTGTCGCATATTGGCTATACACCTGCAGGTCTTGTTGGTGATTCTGTCTTGGCGGTCAATTCTCGCAATATCGATATCATCATCGGCGGACATTCTCACGATGTCATCGATCCTGCTACCGAACGTGGAAGCCGCCGTTCTCATTTACGCAATCTTGACAATAAGCCCGTACTTGTTGTACAGACAGGAAAAGCCGGTCGCAAACTTGGTAAGATTGAGATTGACCTCGACAACCTTGGGGCGGATTCATATCCCGACTATGAGCTTATCGATATCGATAGCCGTTACGACGGCTATACCGACAAACAGCTCGCTGCTACAATCAGCAAATACTCTGCCGGTGTCGATTCGCTTATGCAGCAATGGGTTGGTACTACCGAGCGACAGCTCGACAATAGCAGTACCGAACTGCTCAATTTCTTTTCCGATTACGTTTTGATGCGTGGTCGTGAACTTGTGGACGGCGTAGATTTTGCTATTACAAACAAAGGCGGACTGCGCGACGGTCTGCCCCAAGGCAAGTTCTCGAAAGGCCATATAATCAACATGCTTCCATTCCGCAACTATATAACTGTGCTCGATGTTAAAGGTTCTGACCTCGAAGATGTATTCGATGTCATGGCTCGTCGCGGTGGAGACGGCGTAAGTGCCAATGTGCATGTGGTTTATGAGGACGGCGATGATGCCGAGGCTGAGGAAATTATGATAAACGGTCGCAAACTCGACCCCGACAAAACTTATCGTGTAGCCACAATAGATTATCTTGCCAAAGGTGGAGACTATATGACAGGCCTCACCCACGGATCGAAAGTTGTAGATAGTCCAAAGCTTGTATACGACGACTTGCTCGATTATTTCACAACCGGGAAAGGCCATGATAAACCACTCGAGGGAAGTACCGAAAATCGTTGGACTTTAGAAGACTAAGCCCATGTCGAAGCATATTGTTTCTTTTCTATCCTCTCTGTTTGTGGCTTCTACGGTTGCTGCATCTGCATCTGTTATGCCGAATCTTACCCGCCACCGTCAGGCTCAGGCCGACCATTGGGCCGATTCGGTATATGCAGCTCTTACCGAACGTCAGCGTATTGCCCAGCTGGTTTTTCCTAAGGTAGTGCCTACTCAAGGCGATGCTTCCAAAGCCACTATTCGCCGCCTCATTCAGCGCGAGGGGTGTGGCGGCCTCCTGTTTACCGAAGGTTCTGCAGCCGAACATGTTTCCATGAATGCCTACGCCCAAACCGTTGCCAACGTACCGGTCCTCATTACCTTTGACGGCGAATGGGGCCTGTCGATGCGTATACCGGATAGCCCGAGGTTTCCGCAAAATATGGCGCTTGGTGCGATATCCGACTATCGATTGATTTACGATTATGGTCGCGAAATGGCTCGTGAATGCCGCCTTGCCGGTGTACATGTTAATTTTGCCCCCGATGCCGATGTCAATTCGAATCCTGCAAACCCGGTTATTGGATTCCGTTCGTTTGGCGAAGACCCGCAGCGAGTTGCCAAGGCTGCCGTCGCATATTCCTTAGGTCTCGAAGACGGCGGTGTACAGTCTGTTGCAAAGCATTTTCCCGGCCATGGCGATACCGATGTCGATTCGCACAAGGCTTTGCCGTCGGTCGACCATAGCCGTGGACGTCTCGACAGTATGGACCTTGTACCTTTCAAAGAGTATATCGACGCAGGATGTTCCGGCATAATGGTCGGACATATCGCAGTACCGGCCCTCGATTCTTCGGGCACGCCGGCGTCTCTGTCATCATTGATTACCAACAAACTCTTACGCAAGGAACTTGGCTTCAACGGCCTTATATACACCGATGCTCTTGGTATGAAGGGTGCAAGCGAAAACTCGGCAAATGCATCTATTGCGGCCCTCAAGGCCGGTGCAGATGTGTTATTATGCCCCAGTAACCCTGCTGCCGATATTACCGCGATACTCAATGCTGTCAAAAGCGGACAGATATCACCTGCCGTTATCGAGGAAAGATGCAAACGCCTGTTGCGTTACAAATATTTACTCGAGGCCGGTCGTAAAACTCCCGGTTCTACAGATAGCATATGCAAAGCCATTAATTCTCCCGAAGCAGAGGCGCTTATAAAGCGTCTTGCAGCAGCTTCGATTACAGTGCTTAAGAATCAGTCGTCGATACTCCCATTGTCTACGACCAAAGTATCAGTCGTCAATATCGGCGCAAAGGCAGTCAACGACTTTGCAGAGACCGTCGCACATTATGCAGATATCAAAGCAACAAATCCCGATGTCGTTATTGCAGCGGTTTATAATGATAATGCCACTTCGCGCGATACTTTTCCCGACTCGTATCTTCTTCGAAAGATGTCGTAGCTGTATTTTTCGTCAACCCCTATAAAATGAAAAAATTTGCGGCTTCGCTTCCCAAGTGCAAAGCTGTAGTACTTGCCTACGACGATATCGCGGCAGCACGTATCAGTGGTGCCGAGGCTTTGTTCGGCGGTATTGAAGTCTCGGGCAAGTTGCCAGTAAATTTAAAAGGGGTAGCTAAGGTTGGCGAAGGCATTTCATTGCCCAAGACCAGGCTTGGCTTTTCATCGCCTGTTGCCCAGGGCTTTGCTCCTTGGCTTACCGATAGCATTGATGCAGCAGTAAAGAACGCTATCCGTAGTCGAGCAATACCCGGCTGTCAGGTTCTTGTGGCTAAAAACGGTGAAATCGTACTCGACAAAGCCTATGGCCGACTGTCTACAACTGAAAGTGCACACGTTGATCGTACCACTGTCTATGACCTCGCCTCCGTTTCCAAAGCCGTGGGCACTCTGCCTGGCATTATGAAAGCATACGACAAGGGGTTGATTGCTCTTGACGACAGTATCGTTAAATATATTCCCGAGCTCAGCGATTCGGCCAAGCGCCGTATTACCTTACGCGAATTGCTTTACCACCAGAGCGGTATGCCGGCCTCGCTCAATATGTTTGATGTAATGATCGACAACAACAGCTATACCGGCAAACTTATCCGACCCCGACGAGATAAGGCTCATACGGTCAAAGTATATAATCGTGTTTGGGCCAATAATACCGCTAAAATGCGTCAGGATATTGTAAAAAAAGTGCGTGGCAACGGTTTTGAGATAGAGGCCGCAAAGGGTATTTTTACTGGCAAACTGACCTACGATACAGTGATGAAGCGGATATACGATATCCCTCTTCGAGCCAATAAGAATTACAATTACTCTTGTCTCAATTTCTGTTTGCTCATGGATATCGAGCAGCGTGTTACCGGCAAAAGTCATGATGTTTTTATGACTGAGCAGATTTTTGGCCCGGTTGGCGCTTATCGCACCGGTTATCGTCCTCTCACATGGACCGATGCGTCCAACGTTGCTCCGACAGAGCACGATAAGTTTTTGCGCAAGCAAGTGCTTTTAGGTCACGTTCACGATGAACTGGCAGCATTTTCAGGCGGTGTCCAGGGTAACGCAGGTCTTTTTGCAAATGCCGGGGATATTGCAAAAGTATGTCAGATGTTGCTCAATGGCGGTATTTATGGTGGTTCAAGGATTTTGTCTGAGTCAACCGCTCACTTGTTTACTACTGATAAAAGCCCGACATGCCGTAGGGGACTCGGCTTCGACAAGCCCGATACCGAGAATCTCGAATACTCCCCGACATGCGACGAGGCTTCTGCCGATGTCTTCGGTCATCTTGGCTTTACCGGTACGGTATTCTGGGTAGACCCTACAAAAGACCTTATATTTGTGTTCCTTACCAATCGGGTTTATCCTACAAGGGATAATGCAGCATTTAACAAATGCAATATCCGCCCCCATTTATTCTCGCTCGTGTATAAAGCTCTTGATAAATGAAAAAATTGATTACAGCCCTGCTATTGTTGTCGGTCACGATAATTTCTTTTGCCAAGGAAAATAATGATTCGATTTATAGGCGTCTGCCTCATACTGTTGTGGCTGCAGGCGGGGCTGTAGTCATAAATGCTGCCGTTACCGAAGGCTTCAAGCATGGTGTACACGAGCTTCGACCAGACCGAACCGAGAATAATTCGTTTCCATCGCGGCATACTTCTTGGGCTTTCACAGCTTCGACAGTGTTGTCAAACGAACTATATCGTTACAGCCCATGGTGGAGTCTTGGTGCACAGGCCTTGTCATCTGCAGTAGGTATCCAGAGGGTGGCGTCGCGCCGTCATTGGGGTTCTGATGTGGTTGCCGGTGCCGTGACTGGTATCCTTTCTACGGAATTGGCATATTTTGTCAGCCGTAAAATTTTCGGCATGCCATCGCCCTGGCAATCTTCTGTCGATTGCGACTTCAGGCCTTCTTTGGCTGTGTCTTCTGAAGCTCTATTTGTATTAAACAATCCTGCGGGCCGACAATACTGTACAGGATTTGGAATGTCGGCCCGTTTCCGCTACCCAATGTCAGAGCATTATGGCCTATCGGCAACTCTGCATGGTTTTTCGATGCCGGTAAAAGCCGAAGGACGTTACTATGCCCCCTTGTCTTCGGTTTCACTATCGGTGGGCGCGGCTGCTCATTTCAGATTGCCTTGCCCCAAATTGGCTGTAGTATGTAACTCTGAAATAGGCCCGGTAAGGTGGGTTGACAAATACAATGTCAACTCGGCCGCTTTTGGGTTTGCAGCCGAGGCCGGAGCCGGTATTGAGTGGCATCTCACGTCGAACTATGGCTTTCGCGGGCAAGTCGACTACCGTCTAATGACAGCGTCGCATGCGATTCATGCGATAAGCTTTTCGCTAAGTTCGCTGGTTCTTTTCTGAGTGACATTATATGACTGGCGTATTTTAAAGCCGGTCCAAGCCATCAACAGCGACATCAACGGTGACAAATAATTGAATATACAGAATGGCAGATACGTTACTGTGGCAACGCCAAGTACTGCCGATTGGGTTACGCCGCACGAATTCCATGGTATCAGAACAGATGTAACCGATACGGAATCCTCGAGAGTACGGCTAAGCAAGCGTGCCTCAAGACCTGTCTGGCGATAAGCGTTGCGGTACATATTGCCACCGATAATTATAGATAAATATTGGTCGGCTGTGCAGCAGTTGAGGAACAATCCTGAAGCTACAGTACTGCCTACAAGAGGCAGGCGGCCTTTGATTCTGCTGGTGAGAGTGCGGGTCAATGTCGACAACATGCCGGTGCCAATCATTGCGGTGCCAAAAAACATTGCGCTCGTTACTAAGGCTATAGTAGATAGCATGCCTGTAATTCCTGATGTCGATACCAACTGGTCGAATAGTTCGTTTCCTGTAGCAAATGCCGTTTCACTCCACAAGAGTTTGACTGCGGATATAAATCCTGTCGAGAAATCGGTTACACCGAGCCAGCTTGTTATTCCGGGTTGAAATACAAATATTCCGGCCAAGCCGAGCATTGCGCTGCATAAGAGAACCAGAAGCGTCGGCACGCGCAGTGCAATCATAGTTAATGTAATGGCCGGGATAATGAGTACAAACGGTGTGAGGTTGAAATGATTGGCGAGTAGTCCGCAAACCTCGTTCGCGTTTATCTGCGATGATGTTTCTGTAAAAATGCCGGCAGTCATAAACACGATTAATGCAATACCCATTGCAGGTATTGACGTGAGCATAAGATACCGTATATGTTTGAAAAGATCTACTCCGCAAGCAGATGATGCTACGACAGTGGTGTCGCTGAGGGGCGAAATCTTATCACCGAAATAAGCGCCTGAGATTATAGCTCCGGCAACCCATCCCGGATGAAATCCCATTACTGTGCCGATGCCCATAAAAGCCACGCCAATAGTGGCTATTGTACTCCAGGAACTACCTGTAAGCACAGATATGATACCGCAGGCTATGCAACTGATAACGAGAAAAAATGTTGGGTTAAGCAAGCGCAAGCCATAATCGATTAATAAGGGTACTACGCCCGATAGCATCCATGTTGCCGATACCATGGCGATAAATACCAGCATAGGTAGTGCCGGCAGAATCTGACGTGCGCTTCGGTGCAAACCGATTTTCATACCCCTACGGCAAAGACTGCCACTAAAGTATGAAAGCGAAATTGCTACTCCGGATGATAATAGCAGTGCTACAACACTGTAATCCGATATGTACTCTGCACCTGCAAATACTATTATGCCTAAAAGAAATAATAGTAGCAGTGCAATTGGTGTTATAGATAATGCAAACGAAGGCGACTTTACTGCCCCGTGATGGTTACTAATGATATTCAATTTCGTTCTTACCTTAAAAATTCCGCCACAAAAGTAAGTAAAAAAGATATTCTTACATCGCTGATTAATAATTATTAATGTTGAATTATGATTTTCTAACTAACACAAGTCACTTTTAAGTCTTTGTCGCGTCTTATAATCGAAACAAAAACAAACTGTTATGGTAGAATATTTTATAGACTTGATGATTCCATTTTCTACTTTTGATTCTGTGTTAAATAGGAGTGGTGGCGATAGCTTGATTTACAATAGGATAGAGTAGTGGATGTTATCTTTTTACATGTTTTATGATTATATTTAATATTTTTATGTGCGAAATAACTAAAAATGATGTAACTTTGGAGAAAAATAATCATACTTAAACAAAATCACCCCAGACACCATGAAACCATACGTTCTTGGCATTGATATAGGAGGTACCAATACAGTATTTGGTATCGTAGATGCTCGTGGAAATGTTATAGCAAGCAACTCGATTAAGACAGTAAAGCATGCTAAATTCGAGGATTATCTTGATGAATTATATACCGAGGCGAGCCGTCTTATTGAAATGAACGACGCCACCGACAAAGTACAAGGTATAGGTATAGGCGCACCTAATGCAAACTACTATACCGGATGTATCGATGATGCTGTGAATCTGCCTTGGCCTTCGCTTCCTCTTGCTAAAATGGTAAGCGAGAAGTTCGGTATTCCCGTAGCTGTGACAAATGATGCAAATGCCGCCGCCCTCGGCGAAATGACTTATGGCGCAGCTCGTGGTCTGAAAGATTTTATCATGATTACTCTTGGCACAGGCGTTGGTTCCGGTATCGTAATCAACGGTCAGGTTGTGTATGGTCACGATGGCCTTGCCGGTGAACTTGGACACATGTGTGTAAAGCGTCATACCGGACGTCAGTGCAATTGCGGTCGTCATGGATGCCTCGAAACATACTGCTCTGCAACAGGCGTGGCTCGTACTGCACGCGAATTCCTTGAGATTCGCACCGAGCCTTCTTCTCTTCGCAATCTTGACCCCGACTCCATTACATCAAAAGATGTATATGATGCCGCAATTCAAGGTGATGCCCTGGCAAAAGAGATTTTCGATTATACCGGTACTATCCTTGGTGAGGCTATGTCGGATATGGCCACATTCTCTTCGCCCGAGGCATTTATACTTTTCGGCGGTCTTGCCAAGAGCGGAGACCTGCTGATGCGTCCGCTCAAGGAAGCCCTTGACCGCAACATCCTGTCGATGTACAAAGGTAAGGCTAAAGTACTGTTGAGCGAACTTAAAGAAGCCGACGCTGCTGTACTCGGTGCATCAGCTCTCGGTTGGGAAGCAAAATAATAATTTTTCCATTACTATTATACAAGGGCCTGCAAATCATCTGTTTGCAGGCCCTTGGTTTTGCTGCCGGTTTGTCGAAATGAACCGTATAGGATTTCGTTTGTTATTACTATTGGCTGTGGTATGAAAAATTGCTACTGCCAATATATAAGGATAAAAGATTAATTAGGTTTATATTCATCAATTATTATGAACAAACGATTGAATATCGCGCTTGTGGCGCACGACCAGCGAAAAGCCGATATGGTAGACTGGGTAAAATACAATGCTGAATATCTTTCTAAACATCAATTGATCTGCACCGGCACAACTGGCGGACTGATAAAGGACGCATTCCGCGAAGCCGGTATCGAGGCCGATGTGGAGTGTATGAACTCCGGCCCTGTTGGAGGTGATGCCGAGATTGCAGCAATGGTGGTACGCAAAGAAATCGACCTTGCCGTATTCCTAATCGACGACCTCAGCCCACAGCCTCACGAGGCTGACATTCAGATGCTTCTGCGTCAGTGCCGCGTTCACAACGTGCCTATCGCATGTAACCGCATCAGTGCCGACCTCATGATTTCAAGTCGACTGTGGGATGACCCGTGTTATGAACCTACCGAGCAGAGCTACGTAAAATTCGACCGCTCAGTAACTTGCTGATTAAAGTTCGATCGACAAGCCTACGTTGACACTGCGCGGCATCGAGGGGCCGTATATATATCCGGAATCTCGCAGATGACCTGTGTCGAAATCTCGCTGGTATGAGTTGAAAATATTGCTTATACCGGCTGACAGATCGAGGTTTACCCTCGAGAAAAGCCTGAAGGTATATGTGAATTTTGCCGAAGCGTCAAAAAAAGTTTGTGTCGTTACGGCCATATCTACATCGGTGCCCGAGCCTACGAGATGCTGAACCAGCATCGGGCCGGTTGCCGTTCCTGTTAGTGTTGCCTTAAGAGAGCGGGTAATATCCCAGTTGGCGGTGAAATATCCGTATACGTCGGGAGTCCTGAACATTTTCTTTACAGCCGGCACGTCGGGGTTGTCGCTCCATACTTCGGGCTTTTTATATCGGCTGCGTTGGAGTGTTACTCCGCCTTGTATGTCGAAATGACTTGAGAAAAATGCCTTGGCTTCAAGGTTAAGGCCAAATACTGTCGCGCCCGAGCCGTTGTAACGCTCGAGCACGGCATTGCCGTTGGCATCGAGGCCGTCGAGCTGGCGCAGCGCGAATACATCGCGGAGGTCGGTATAAAAGCCTTCGACAAGAAAGTTGGTCTGCACATTGCCAAATCGATGATACATGTCGGCCGAAAGGCTGAAACTCTGAGAACTTTCTTGTTTCAGACCGGGAGCGAGGACTGTGACGACGCGCTCACCGCCTACGATTGCCACATGGAAATCCTCGTCGTATGCCTGTGGCGACCTGAAGCCGGTAGAATACGATGCTCTAAAGTTGAAATTCTTCGACGGATTGTATCTTACGTTTACACGTGGAGATATTATTGCATTGTTGATGAGAGAGTGCTTGTCGGCACGTGCGCCGATGAGGAATCCCCATTGCTCATTTTTCCATTCGTTTTGCAAATAACCGCTGTAGATGTTTACGGTTTGTTTGATGTCGTGACCATAGCCTACGGTCACATCGTGGAGTCGATTGTATGAATACTCAAGACCTGCTACAAGCTCGGAGGGCATGAAAATGAATTTGTCGATAGGGTGGTTCCATTGCGAGCCGGCGGTGACAACCACATCAGTAGTGCGGCCATATGCATCCGGGTCCATTTCAGAGCCGTAATAGCTTTGTCGGCGAGTATTCTGCACCGCTGTGAATATTGACAACTTGTCGCGTCGATCGCGAAGCCACCAGTCGAACGTGGCCTCGCCGGTATTGATATTGTGGTCTACCTGCTCGGCTATCATTGCAAGGTGAGCAGGTTGGTCGAGCTGGTCGCCGCCCCTGCGGTATTCGTGGGTATTGTGGTATTCCAATGTCAATTTGGTATCGGCACTTGTCCTGAGGAAGCCTCTTGTTCCGATTGTCTGAGTTTTGATTTGGGCTATTTCGGTGTATCCGTCGCCATTGTCATCGTAACCGTCGCGATACCTGCTTTGGCCGTATATGAATAGACCTGCTTTGTTGTTGTCGGTTACGACCGACGCATTCATGGTTGTATTATTGTCGAGCGCACCGGTAATGCCGATAGAAGTAAGGGTGTGAGAAACCTTGGCGGAATTCGACATGGGGTCTTTAGTGATAATATTTATCGTACCACCGACTGCAGATGAGCCGAATAGGGCAGAACCACCACCACGCATTACTTCAACGCGGTCAATCATGTTTGCAGGTATGTGTTCGAGGCCGTATACGCCGGCAAGGGCTGAAAATACCGGCTTGGAGTTCATCAATATCTGTGAATAGTGACCGTCGAGGCCGTTGATGCGTACCTGGGTGAAGCCACAGTTCTGGCAATCGTTCTCTACTCGTACGCCGGGCTGGAAGTCAAGACCGTCGGCAAGGGTGCAAGCACCGACATTGAAGAATGTTTTTGCCGATACAACATTCACAAGCGAAGGGCTTTCGCGTCGGCGTAGTTCGGATTTTGAAGAGGTTACAACAACTTGGTCAAGCATGAAGGCGTCAGGCAGGATATTAAAGTTCAATTCCATAGTCTCATGCAAAGAAACTTTGGCCGATTTTCGCTCTGTAGCATATCCCATCATCGAAACCTCGATAATATATTCACCCGGTTTAAGATCTCGGAAGATGTAATGCCCCGAGGCATCTGTCATCGTAGCCATACCGGTATCGATTATTTTTACGAGACACCCCGGCATGTGGTCTCCGTTTTCTCCGTCAATTACGTGTCCGCCTATATTTGCGTCTGTTACATTGTTTGCGGCTGCAATCGCTGAAACCGCCATTGTCATTAAAACACTGATAAGCAAATGTATTCTTCGCATCATAAATTTCAAATATCGTTTTTATGGATGCAAAATTACTATTTTTGCTTAATTTGGACAATACTCACATTTGAGTATTTAAGCCATGAGAAATCGACGATACTTTCGAAACACTACTCTTATGGTGTGAAAAACTGTCACAAAAAAATTGCCTGGTGTTGTACCAAGCAATTTCATAGAGATAACTTCGCCAATGAATCATCATAGAAAAAATCTGACAGTACTTTCGTAAGCCATTAGCGATTTACATCAATCGTAGGCTAATCACTGTTGGGTGGTCTCTATTTGTTTATTGTAAGCATCTGAGATTGCTTTTCCCAAGAATTCGCGCAAGTTGATGGTTTGCTTATAAGACGATTGTGCTGCGATTACACCTGCACCTGATGATACATTGCTATATCCGGACATTGGATTAACAAACCCGACTTCGCTGAAGTCACCCAAGGGGCCGTCGTCGTATTGCCACAAAAAATTGGCCCAATTATAGTAGCTTTGGGATATAGACCGTAGTTCTATTTCATAGCCACAATTGAGTAAGTCGGGGTTCCAGTTGTTTGCCACCATCTGGTAATAGCAATTTGTACATTCGAGGTGGAGGATATAACTCTTGCCTGAAAACTGGCGGTCGGTGAAGTATGAAAAACCGTAGGCATCGCTACCCATCGCAGATTCGAAAACCCCGATGTGCTCACTGAATATGGGTTCTGTATCGTAATTGATGCCACCGAGAAATAGATTAATATAATCACTGACTAATTCGTCATCGTTATATAAGACTTCATTATCTGATTTCGGCCTAAAAGTTTTGTATGAGAGTTCATAGAAGTTGTCGATGCCGGCATGGTCTTCTATTTCTATCTCAATGTCTAAAAAGAAAGTAACATAACAGTCAAAGTTGTAATTGCTATATTCGGTTTTTGAAACTTGGATGCGTTTTGGATTGAATTTAAGTGATTTAATAGGTACTGCGACCGGCACGGTAACTTCGGCTTCGGCATGGCCGTATTTTTCACTTTCGGCAACTATACGGATGTGATCACTTTCGGCGGGTATATAATCATCATCCACGATATTGCCGTTGGCATAGATTGTGACTATCGCGTCGGACACTGAGTGGTCTTTTCGGGCTGTAGTATCGGTATAAAGCCATGAATGCGATAAATTCACATAGATAGGTTCTCCTGCCTTTATTAGAGAATTAAGACATAATACAGGCTTGGATTCGATGTCGGGATTGAAATCCTCGAAACATCCGCTCAGGCAGATTGCACAGAAAATAGCTATGATATATTTTAGAATTGCCATGTATATGAAATTGACGGTATAATAGGAAATAATTTAACTTTTTGGAATACAGGAGTCGATTTGACGGTACAGCCATACGGATACGAAGAGCAGCTGGTTTCGGTTCTTACCCCTCGCTTTATAGCAATGGTATTCATGTGGCAGTAAGCATTGTACAAGCCGAAAGTCCAGAAACCGCGACTGTTTTTTACCTCGCACGACAGATCAAGCCTGTGGTAAAACGGCAGCTGGTAATTATTGACCTTAGTGCGTAGTGCTACATCAGAACGCGTGTTTTCTTTGTCAAAAACGGGCGCTTCCCACACCTGCGGCATGAGTGTGAAGCGATTGCCGGAATGACCTACCCACGAAGCGCTCAGGCTAACTTTGTTATTGATCTTCCACGTTGCAAGAATATTTATAGTGTGACGGTTGTCGAAGCGGGCAGGGTAGGTGAGTCCGTTGTTTTTCTCTTTGAATGTCCTGTCGGCCCATGCAAGTGAGTAAGAAATATGTCCGGTCAGGCGTCCGAATACCTTTTCAATTTTGAAGTCGATACCTTTTGCCGAACCTTTGCCCGAGGTCAGGCGGGCATTCCATATTTCGAGCGGCGGTTTGAGATAATACTCATCGCAGTATTCGATTAGGTTGTGCATTTGTTTGTAATAAGCTTCTACCGATACCGAGAAATGGTTATCGTTTGATTGCCAGTACCCGCCTACCGATACTTTGTCGGCAGTCTGTGGCACCTGATTGCCGCTAATCGGCAACCAATGGTCGGTAGGTAGGGCCAGATAGCTCTGTGTGACCTGGTGCACATATTGTACGGTACGGGTGTAGGCAGCCTTGACTGCAATATTGGCTTTGGGCTTGTAGCTCATTGAAAAGCGCGGCGAAATACCATGATGAGTCTTTTTGTCGATGTTGAACAGCGATGCATGAATACCGGCGTTGAGGTGGAATCGTTCGTTTATCTTCCAGTCATCTTCGATATATGCGTTGAATTCGTTTGCCCCGTAAGCCCAAGTGGAGTCCTTGACACTAACCTTGTAATCATTATAATTATGCTCTTTGCTTGTATGCCCGGGCAAGAAAGTGTGTCGCACATAGTTTAGTCCGAATCGCACTCTCGAATTATCGCCTGCCTGCCAGTCGAAATCGCCACGGAATATCCAGTCGTTGATATTGTTTTTTGTCTTGTTTGAAGACGCTTGTACCACTTTGTCTGCCGATTTGTCGCTTTCGAAACGGTAGGTCTGTTCCATACTCGAAAAATAGCGTGTATATGCAGCTGTGAATTCCGATACGAGATTCGGCCTGATTCTGTAATTCAAGCCGCCTTGCACTACCATGTTTCCCCAGTTGAAATTATACCGTTCTTTATCAAGGTCATGGATATCATTATTATAAAAATTATAAGAATCATAGCCGGTGCGGAGCATGTCGTCGCCGTAGTAGAAGCTTATAAACGCATTGGCTTTGGACGAAAAACGGTGAGAAAGCTTTGCGTTAAAGTCCATGAAATAGTAGTGAAACCTGATACTCTCGTCTTCGTTTTTAGCGTTTACGAGAGCTAACAGCGGAATCGTGAGAACATCGTACCAAGAACGTCGCAGGCCTACGAGATATGTAGTGCGCTTACCGATAGGGCCGGAAATATTGAGTGCTCCCGATGTCAAGCCGAGCTTTGCCGTACCATGATGACCGTCGGTATTGCCGTTCATTAGCCTTACATCCATAAACGACGATAATCTACCATCGTATTTTGCCGGTACGGAAGTCTTGAAAAAATCGATATACCTTATAATTTCAGGATTGAAAGCCGAGAAGAAACCTGCAAAATGGTTTACTTGATATAGAGGTACATTATCAAGCATGAATAGGTTTTCGTCGGCATTGCCACCGTGCACGTACATACCTGCAAGACCTTCGGTGCCTTCGACAACACCGGGCTGGGCCTGAATAGTTTTGATAACGTCGTTCTCACCTAAAAGCACCGGAGTATTCCTCACGTCTTCGATTGTGATTTTTTTAGCGCCGATTTCGGGTGTTTCTACTGCCGGTGATTCGAGGCGCGAGACTACGATAACCTCATCGAGCATACGAGCATCTTTAGACGGCTCATCGAGCTGGGGAGCATGATATGTATGAGGCAGAGTCTTCAACTTTTTCGCTTTTTTACGACGCAGAATCACATTCTTCCCTTTGATTTTAAATTCGATATCTGTGCCTTTAAAAGCTTCTTCCAATGCAGTCCTGAGTGGTTTGTTGTGAACGTCGAGGGTTAAACGCACATCCTCGAGCAATTCGGATGAGTAGACGAAGTTCTTACCGGTCTGTTCGATTATTGACCTGAATACAGTTGCAGCCGGCTGGTCTATGGCTTTGATACTTACTTTTTGCGCATAAACCCCTATCGGTAATAAGAATATGATAATAGCTAAAACAATGCTTTTCATTGGTTTTCAATTTCCATTGAAGTTCCGAGGATGACGTTGATTGTATCAATGAGGTCGAGAGCGTTGCCTTCGTAATGTAGAGACAACATATAATCATCGGCATTTTCGGGTATATTTATTATCTCCACGCCATAAACTTCGCTAATCTTGGCAGTCACAACCGGTAATGGAGTGTTTTCGAAGTCAATTACATGCACGACAGCTTCGGGTGCGACGATTTCGGTCGTCTCCGGGAGGACGCCGGGCGCGTTGAAATAGGTGTTATGAATCAGAAGTGCAGCAGTAGCGCTCAACGCTACCAATATGGCAGATGCTGCAGCAATACGAATCGGAGTCCAGAAAGAAGTGCCGGTAGACTTGATGAGCTTTAAAGCCTTGTCGGTCGAAAAACGGCCTTCACGGAAATGCCGAGCGATAAAAGAAATGTCTTCGTTATTTTCCATAGGGGTTTGTTAGAAATCTATACCGACTCTGAAAGAGAAATAGCCTTTGTTGTATCGCTTCGAACCGATGACTACTGCGGTCAAATAACCTTCGGGAGAAGTCTCAAGATTAACAATATCGGTTTTTATGTTTTTGAGAGTCGCTCCTATTCCTATATTTATACCGAGTTTGCGTCCCCAGTTGAATCGGTAGCCGATCGAAGGAGAGAAATAAGCGCCACCGCCATCGCTGAGGCTATATCCTAATCGAGCCTCGGCAAAGGGTGTGAATCGACCGAACTGCAGGTCGGCACGTCCCTGGGCGTATGCGGCAACGATGTAATTGTCGTATTTGCGGTTGTTTTCTACCGATAGTCCTACTCCGGCGAACCAGATAGGTGTAATCTGGTAGCCATGAGTGGTTGATACACCGCTGTAGTATACGATTTCATTCTTGTTGATGTCGATGAAAGAGGGTTCGGAGCGGAGTGAATTGTTCCATTCTAAAAAGCCTCGATAACCGGTCTGAGGTTGACGTGCGGATAGAGGTAAAAGGGCGATAAGCGCCAATGTGATGAGTAAAATTCTTTTCATTTCTGATTGGTTTTACTCTTATGACGCGGATGTGGGAAAATAGTCCTATGCTGAAGCGAAAAATTTTACAGAAAAGGTAGAAAAAATGGTTTGTGGCCGTCGGAAAGAGCCTCGCGTAATCGGCTATATGCCTTTGTCATCTGATTCTTAACCGTCTTTACCGAGATTCCGAGTTCTTCTGCTATTTCTTCATGGCTCAAGCCGTCGCGCTTGCACAGCAGGAAAACTTCCCTGCATTTTTGAGGCAGTTCTTCGATAGCTTTCCATATTCGGGCATCGCGGACTGACGTGTCGGCAACTTCGTCGGTATACTCGGGAACAGCATCTATTCCGACGGTTTCTCTTTTGCGCCTCAGGTAAGAAATGCATTCATTGCGAACGCTTCGGTACATAAACGCTTTGAAGTTATCGATGTCTTTTCTGTCGCAAACGCTTTGCCAAGCATTGGTAAAGGCATTTTGAACAAGGTCTTCGGCGACATCAGAGTCTTCGACAATGCGCAACGCGTACATGCCGAGTGGCAGGTACAAGATGCGGAAGTATTTGTCAAACTCTTTGCTTGTCATATGGGTTGGTCGAAAAAACGACATCTATACTATGGCGCTGCAAAGTTAGTCAGAATTATTGAGATTGCCTTCATGAGGTATAATTTTTATTTTTGGCATGCTATAGAAAGCAGAAACGTAGTTTAACAAACACATCCAAAACAATATGATAACGATTACAGTAAAGTACCGACCGGCGGCTTTTGCAGACGGCGAAGGCTATATCTATTACAAAGTAGCATTGGGTAAAAAGGTGCGCAGTATAGCAACGGACATAAGAATATTTCACGACGAATGGAATGATAAAAAATCATCGATTGTGCCGGGTTTGAAATCTAAAAGGTCTGAATATCTGCACAGGGCAAGGATGTATATCCGGCGCGATATCGAACGAATAGAGCGTATAGAGCGGTATCTCGATACCGTCACTGTGGCACATGATGTAGAGGATGTGCTGACCGAGTATAACCGCTACATCAGGGAATATTCGGTGTTTGCATATATGGAACGTCTGATGTTGTTGCTTCGAATGAATGGTAAATACAGAACTGCGGAAAATTACAAGGCCGCCTTGAATAGTTTCCGCCGATTCAGAGACGGCAAAGATATAATGCTCGATTATATCGATTCAGAGTTGATAGAATCGTACGAGGCATATTTGCAAAGGCGAGGTATTGTTGCCAATACAATTTCGTTTTATATGAGGATTATGAGGGCGGTATATAATAAAGCGGTGGAGGAGGGGGTTACCGACAACCGAATACCCTTTCGCAGAGTATATACAGGTATAGATAAAACAATTAAACGTGCTCTGCCGATATCAATAATCAAAAAACTTAAAAACCTCGACCTGTCAGACCTGCCCAGTTATGAGTTTGCCCGCGATATGTTTATGATGAGTTTTTATCTCAGGGGAATGAGCTTTATTGATTTGGCTTTTTTGAAAAAGTCAGACCTGAGAAATGGCTATTTGTCGTATCGCAGACGCAAAACCGGCAAATGCCTTGTGATAAAATGGACCGATGAAATGCAAAGCATAGTCGACCGGTATCCAAACGTGAATTCTCATTATCTGCTGAATATAATCAAGAGCAGGAGTGTCAACGAGATATGCGCATATCGAAATGTGGCATACAACATCAACCATAACCTCAAAAGGATTGCCCATCTTATAGGAGCAGAAATACCGCTTACCATGTACGTGGCAAGACACAGTTGGGCATCAGTAGCTAAATCAAAGGGTATTCCGATAAGTGTTATAAGCGAAGGAATGGGGCATGATTCTGAATTGACGACGCAAATATATCTTTCCTCGCTTGATGCGTCGTTGGTCGACCGTGCAAACTCAGTTATCTTGTCATCACTGTGATTAAACAATTTTTATATTCAAACTGTCACGATATACCATGAATAAGTAGTAATTTTGCACCACAATTAATGAAAATAGCATGAATATTGTGAGATTTATCAAAGACTGGGCTCTTATCATAGCTATATTCGCCGGGGTTGCTGCATATTTTGTTTATGTAAACATACCCTTTCTTGCTCCGACTAAGCCTTTTGTAAACAATATGATAGGCATTGTTCAGCCGCTTCTGATTTTTGCGATGCTTTTCCTTACTTACTGTAGGGTAGGCCCTTGTAAACTACGCTTGCAAAAGTGGCATTTATGGGTGCTTCTTATACAGTGCGGTGTTTTTTCGTTGGTGAGTTGTGTGCTTATAGCAATGCCGCAGAGTAATCTGAGGGTTGTGCTCGAGGGGGTGATGATATGTATGATTTGCCCGACAGCGACAGCCGGTGCTGTGATAACCAAGAAACTTGGCGGTGACGTATATAATATCACTACATATACGATTCTGATAAATTTGGCTACGGCCATATTGATACCGGCCTTGGTACCTTTCGTGCATCCAAATCCGGGTATGTCGGTATTTTCATCGGCGCTGTTGATTCTGAGCAAGGTTTTCCCGCTACTTCTTGCCCCGTTTTTTGCTGCGATGGTTTTGCGATATGCTTTTCGCCGTTTGTATGATAAACTGGGGAGCTACCAGGATTTGTCGTTTTATCTGTGGACCGTGGCGCTTGCGCTGGCAACAGCGGTAACAGCGCGAAGTATAGTGCACAGTCATGTTGATGTTGCCACTCAACTTTGGCTCGTGGTTGTATCATTGGTATGCTGTTGCCTGCAATTCTATTTGGGCCGAAAAATCGGTGCTCGATATAATGATAAGATTACTGCAGGCCAGTCGTTCGGGCAAAAGAATACAATCCTTGCCATATGGATTGGTTATACTTATTTTACCCCGGTAACGGCAGTTGTCGGCGGCTTCTACAGTATATGGCACAATGTAATCAACTCATACCAATTGTACGAACATAAAAAGATTGCGCAGCAGGTAGTTGGTAATTCGGAAGCCGGAGCTGTGTTGGTCGCCGAAAACAAAGATAGCATCAATGACTAAGGAAGAACTTAAGGGGCATGCGGCAATGTTCTCTGCAAATTTTATGTGGGGATTGATGTCGCCATTTGCCAAGCTGGTATTTATCGGTGGTATCGTCACTCCATTTGTAATGACGAACCTGCGTATTATCGGTGCGATGATTCTGTTCTGGCTGACATCATTCTTTCAGCCTAAAGAGAAAGTGCCAATGCCGGATCTTGCCCGTCTGTTTGTAGCCGCATTGTTGGCTATAGTATTCAATCAAGGTTGCTTTATATCGGGTGTAGGACTAACATCTCCGGCAGATGCATCGATTATAACAACGAGTATGCCGCTGTGGGCTATGATTTTGGCTGCATTCGTGCTGAAAGAGCCTATAACGATTATGAAAGTCGCCGGAATAATAACCGGTGCTGCCGGTGCTATATTGCTGATTTGCGGTAATCATCCGGTTACTGTTGCCGGTGACAACCATGTATTAGGAGACTTGCTGGTGTTGACTGCACAATTCAGTTATGCTCTTTACCTTGTTTTCTATAAGAATTTCGTCAGCAAGTACTCAATGGTAACTGTGATGAAATGGATGTTTACATTTGCGAGCCTGTGTCTTATACCTTTTTCGGCTACAGACCTTGCAAGCACCGGCTGGGCTTCGCTTTCGTTGACAGAGGTCGGGGCGATATTGTTTGTCGTGATTGGCGCTACATACTTTACATACTCACTGGTCATAACAGGTCAGCGTAATCTGAGGCCTACGGTAGTAGGTATGTACAATTACATTCAGCCTATCGTGGCCACCTTGTTGGCAATAGTGCTTGGTATGGATTCATTCAGTATCTCCAAGGCTTTTGCGGTCGTCCTGATATTTAGTGGCGTATACCTTGTGACAAGGAGTAAAAGCCATGCCGACAGCCTGCAAGCAGAAACGGAGTAAGCGCTTTATATCAATATAATATGTATCCATTCGAAAAGAAAATTTGGGTATTGCAAATAAAATGCGTATTTTTGCTCTGATTTTGTAATATGGAGCATATACTATACATCTTAGTCCGAGGTATCGCCATCGGTGCCCTGATTTCGGCGCCAATGGGCCCTATAGGCATGCTCGTAGTGCAACGAACACTTAGCAAAGGTCGCTGGCCGGCGTTCTTTACAGGTGTTGGCGCTGCCCTCAGTGACCTGATATACTGTCTTCTAACCGGTTTCTGTCTCAGCTTTATCACCGATTTTATCGATGCACATCAGCTTTGGATTCAGATTATCGGCAGTATCGTACTTGGGGCGTTTGGTTTGTACCTCTATCGAAAGAATCCTACAAGGGCACTCAAGACGGCCATGCCTCAGGCGTCAAGCTACCTGAGTGATGTTGGAAGTGGTTTTTTGCTCACATTTTCCAACCCGCTGATACTATTTTTTATAATCGGTCTTTTTGCCCGGTTCAACTTTATTTTGCCTGATTTCGAGATTCATCACCATATCATAGCATATACAACAATATTTGGCGGAGCTTTGCTCTGGTGGTACGGAGTGACATCGCTTGTCAGTCATTTAGGCAAACGAATCAATGTGCGGTCGCTCAAGCTTATAAATCGTATCATAGCATTTGTGCTACTGGGTATGGCTGTAGTCGGAGTGGTCATGGGACTGCTCGATAAACATTTCTGACAATATGGATTCCAAGACTCTCATAGTTCCCTTTGTAGCAAATCCCGATTGGATTCGACAGTATAACGATCCGGCTCAAAAGATAGCATGCGACAACGGCTGGGCAGGCATGCGCGGCGGTGTTGACGCATCATTTGTAATCAGTTATAATGACGATGCCATTCAGGTAATCTTCACCACAAAGGGTGCGCCATTGATATGCAATCATCTCGCAAATCAGGAGGCGGTAAGCGAAGATTCGTGTGTCGAGTTTTTTATACAGCCGATTGAAGGTGGCGAGTATTTCAATTTTGAGTTCAATATATTGGGCTATGTGAAAGCTTCTCACCGTACCGACAGGGCTAATTCGACAAGGCTTGAGTCTGCTGATATCGCCCGGATTAAGCGAGAACCGGTATATCATGCCGATGAACCTTTTGTTTTCGAAAATCTGGAAGACGATACTTGGATTCTCACGGTGTCGATACCCTGGTCGCTAATCGGTGTGACGCCCGAACCCGGCATGAAGTTCAGAGCGAATTTCCAGGCTTGCTGTTCGGCTGTTAATCCGCCTTATTATTTGAGTTGGTCGCCTATTGTTACGGAAAAACCGGATTTTCACAGACCGGAGTTTTTTGGTGAAATCATTCTTGCAGATCATTCATGACAAGCGGTCATTATCACGAAATATTAGAGTATATTCGCAATCTTATCGACGGTACATGCTGGCAGAATCATGTGTTTGCTGTCGGAGGCTGTTGTCGCGACGAAATTCTTGGTTGTGAGATTAAAGATGTAGATCTGGCTGTTTCCTTGCCCGGCGGCGGTATCGATTTGGCTATGTGGATTTATGACCGAGGGCTGACGGCCAAGAAACCTGTTACTTTTCCTACGTTCGGCACTGCGATGTTGCGGTTGACGCAATTTCCTGATGATGAGATAGAAATAGTGCAGACGCGAGCCGAAAAATATACCGACAAGACACGCCGTGACCCGACAACGGTATTTGGCTCGATCGAAGCGGATTGTAAACGCCGCGATTTGACTATCAATGCGTTATACTACGATATATCGCAAGGCGAGATGCTCGATATTCTCGGGTGTAGTATAGATGATATTCACAATCATATAATAAGAACTCCCGATGACCCCGACTCGACATTCGACGACGATCCGGTGCGAATACTTCGTGCTGTCCGGCTTGCGGCCCGCTATGGCTGGGAAATAGACCCAGGTACATATCAAGGCATGAAGTCGAATGTGCATCGGCTTGAAATTGTACGCAAAGAGCGTATGCAGGCCGAGTTCGACAAGATGCTAAATGGTTCAAACCCGGCAAAGGCAATGGATATGTTGCGCCGGATAGGTGCTATGCACTATGTTATGCCTGAGTTAGTGCCCATGTTTGATATCGAGCAAAACGACAACCATATCGGTACTGTATGGCAGCACACTTTGGCTGTGCTCGAAAAGATGCCGCAAATTCCGGTGATGAGAATGGCTGCGTTGCTACATGAAATGGGAAAGACAATAGGCTCGAATGTCGGTCGAGACGGAAAAATTCATTTCACAGGGCATGAGCATCGCGGGCTTGGGCTAATCAATGCCGCGTTGCGTCGCTTGCGTTATGAATCACAGTTTATTGATAAAGTAATCTTCTTGGTTGTCAATCATAAAGCGGCTAAATGCTGGGGGCCGAAGGCGGAGAAAATGACTTTGGAAGAATTAAGAAAACTGCAGTTCAAATGTTCTTCGCGCGACAGGTTTGATAGGCTTCTTACCCTAATCGATGCCGACAACAAATCATTTGCGCCCGGTCACGGGATGCCTTTGCAGGTAGAATGTATCCGCAATGCATCGGCTGAGCTTGATCAACAGCGTACCTCGATGTTCTCTGTACGTCTACCGATAGCTCAGGCTAAGATTCGCAAAGTAGTAGGTCTCGGACCGGACGATGATATAAAGCCATATACAAACTATATCTTGAAGCTCCTGTTTGCGAATCCTAAAATGCCTAAAGATAAGATAATACGCTGTCTTGAGAAAGAGGCATGCAAAATAAAGGCAAGAGCAAAGAGAACGAAAAACTCAAATAAGCGTTGAGTTCGTTGCTCTATTCTTTGCCTATGGTAAAGTGCACTTTTTGTAGACCGTAATGGCGGCTGTTGGCGAGCACGAGGTCGTATTCAAGCGTTTTCCCACTTTCATATTTGCTTGCGATTTCATCGTATAATTCCTGCGAAATCACGTCTTTGAGATACAGAGATCCTCTTGTCAGACTTACTCGTTCAATTTTGTCGGTCAAGGGCGAAAGAACATATGCCCAGGTCGCTTTCTTGCCTGGTCTATTGAACTCGATAAAATCGGGCGAACTTGAATCGATAGCAAACTCGAGTCTAATAGCGGCGTAACTCAAATCGAGCACACTGTCGCCGGCCTTGTAGTTGGCGTAATGCATTTTACCATTGCTGTCGATTACAAACGCATCTTTATAAAGGTTGTAGATGTGATAAGGGCATTTATCCTCATATGGGATGTCCTCTTCCTTGTTGACAATTAACTTATTGTCATCTTTTGGCTCTTCAGGCCATATTCTGTCTTCCAGGATTTGAAGAAGGCGGTATGTGTATGCGCTCGCATCGGCTGGCGGATTGGCGAGAATGGTGCGGCGTACTTTCAAGGTGTACATGTGCCCCGGCTCATAATCAAATCCCTCGATAGCAGTCATCGACAGATTGCGCCACTCGCCCGGAAAATCCTCGTCCATAACGCGAAGACATTCAATTGGATGTTCTCGTTTATCGTCAAAAATGGCGTACATTATACCTGTTTCTTCGGAAACAGACATGATAATATCTTTGGTCTTATCACCGGGTTCGTCATTGCTACACGAAGTTACAAAAAGGCAGAGGATGAAAAGAAATGGGATAGATAGTTTATGCATATACTATTAATTTGAGGGACTATTTTACAGTCAGAGGTCAATTCGTCTGCAAATATAGACAATTATTCCCAACCCCCGACCATTCAGAGCCTAAAAAACTTCATCAAACTCGCAATCTGACAAACAAAATGGATACTAAAAAAGCCGGCTTGACTAATAAAATCAAGCCGGCTTTTTTCAGGCGGATTATACTTTTGTTCTGCAGAAAGTATAGGTCCTGTCTCGTAGTACTTTAGAATTCGCTCGAAAAGTGGAAGCGGATTTTGGGGAAGTCGTTTTGTGCCATTGTGAGTACAAACTGCGAGTCGGCAAGGAAAACGTCGCGACCTTCGCGGTCTACAGCCATGAACTGGTGTTTGCGTCTTTTGAAAGCTTCGAGAGCTGCGGCATCGTCGCTCTCAATCCAGCACGCTTTGTACATCGACATCGGTTCCCAACGGCATTGTGCGCCGTATTCATGAAGGAGGCGGTACTGTATTACTTCGAATTGCAGCTGTCCGACAGTGCCGATGACCTTGCGGCCGTTGAACTGGTGAATAAACAGCTGGGCTACGCCTTCGTCCATTAATTGCTGAATACCTTTCTCGAGTTGCTTCGATTTCATGGGATCGGTGTTCTCGATATACATGAACATCTCCGGCGAGAAACTCGGCAGGCCCTTGTAGTGTATTTCTTCGCCCTCGGTAAGAGTGTCGCCGATTTTGAAGTTTCCGGTATCGGGTATGCCGACTATGTCGCCGGGGAAGGCTTCATCGACAATGCTCTTTTTCTGAGCCATAAAGGCGGTGGGAGCGGCGAAACGCATGGATTTGCCGGTACGCATCTGCTTGTAGGGCGCATTGCGCTCGAATCGTCCCGAGCATACTTTGACGAATGCGATACAGCTGCGGTGATTGGGGTCCATGTTGGCGTGAATCTTGAATACAAATCCACTGAACTGGTTTTCTTCCGGTTTGACGGTGCGCTCGATAGCCTCGATAGGGCGGGGTGCAGGTGCTATCTTTACAAAGCAGTCAAGAAGTTCTTTTACACCGAAAGTATTGAGTGCAGAGCCGAAGAATACCGGTGCGAGGCGGCCTTCGAGATAGCGGTCTACTTCGAAATCGGGGTATACACCTTCGATAAGTTCGAGGTCTTCGCGCAATTGCTGTGCATCTTTTTCGCCTACGGCTTCGTCGATACGTGGGTCGTTTACATTATCTATTTCTACGCGCTCGGTTGCCTTCTGCTTGTCGGGTGTGAAAAGGTCGATAGCATGCTCATAGATGTTGTATACGCCTTTGAACTTGGCTCCTATATTAATAGGCCACGAAAGCGGACGGACTGATATCTTCAGTTCGGCTTCAAGTTCGTCGAGAATCTCGAAGGGGTCGCGGCCCTCGCGGTCGAGCTTGTTTACAAATATAATAACAGGAGTGTTGCGCATACGGCAAACTTCCATGAGTTTGCGAGTCTGTGCCTCAACGCCTTTAGCTACGTCGACCACAATGATAACGCTGTCTACTGCAGTGAGCGTGCGGTAAGTGTCTTCGGCAAAGTCCTGGTGGCCGGGGGTATCGAGAATGTTGATTTTATAATCACCATAGTTAAAACCCATTACCGATGTCGCAACCGATATGCCGCGTTGTTTCTCGATTTCCATCCAGTCGCTGGTCGCGGTTTTCTTTATCTTGTTGCTTTTTACAGCTCCGGCGATATGTATAGCGCCGCCGAAAAGCAAAAGTTTTTCGGTGAGAGTAGTTTTACCGGCGTCAGGGTGTGAAATGATTGCAAAAGTGCGACGACGGTTTATTTCTTCTTGTAGTGAGGCCATGTGTTATTTAGTTGACAAAAGGCGGTCGAGGCAATGACGCAGCGATGCCTGCCAATGAGGTATTCTTATGCCGTAAGTGGCTTTAATTTTAGATTTGTCCAGCACTGCGAACAGGGGGCGTGTTGCTGCCTGCGGGTAATCGGACGAGGGTATGGGTACGATTTCTGCAGCGCGGTCCTCCATGCCGCAGTATTCGAGTGTGGCAACTGCAACATCATACCACGAAGCTACGCCTTCGTTGGAGTAATGAAATATCCCCGGAGTCCAATGCCCCGAAAGTAATATGTCGGTTATTGCCTTGGCGAGGTCGGCTGCATAAGTTGGTGTGCCTATCTGATCTGCTACCACGCGCAACTGGCTGTTGCGACGCCCGAGTTCAAGCATTGTCTTAACGAAATTATGGCCGTGTGGAGAGTACAGCCATCCTGTGCGTATGATCATGCTGTCCGGGGCGAGGCCAATCAGGGCCGTCTCGCCTTTGCGCTTTGTAACACCGTATACCGAAAGAGGCTCCGGTTTGTCGATTTCGCGATAGGGGCGACAAGAATTGCCGTCGAAAACGTAGTCGGTTGATATATGTATAATCTTGAATCCAAGCTCATCGGCCAAGCGGGCGAGATTGGATACCGCATCGACGTTTGCTACCGAACACTGCATTTTATCTTCTTCGGCCTTGTCAACGGCGGTATAAGCCGCACAATTGATTACGTGGCTGAAATCGCCTGAGCGCATATAAGTCTCCACTGCCGACCTGTCGGTGAGGTCGAGGGTGTCGATATCGATATATACAGCCGAGCCTGGCGCACGACTGTCAAGCTGTCCTTGCAGCTCGCGACCGAGCTGGCCATTACTTCCTGTTACGAGTATCTTCATGCTTTTTGTTTTGCAATTGCAAAGTTACGAAAAAAGCCAAATATTGCCAAATGGTGATGCCTATCTCTAATCATGGTGATATGGTTCCCCGCGCGATATTGTGCCGGCTCTGTAGAGCTGTTCTACGGCAAACAGACGGGCGAGCTCGTGAGGAAGGGTCATCTGCGACATCGATAGTTTCATATCCGACCTGTTGTGCATGGCCGCGCCGAATCCATATGGGCCTCCGATAACGAAAATGAGATTCCGGGGCAGTTCGTTTGCTTTGCGGACTATAAAATCAGAAAGTTGGCGTGATGTCATTTCCCGTCCATGCTCGTCGAAAAGTATAACGAAGTCACCGTTGCTGATCTCGGAAAGGAATCGCTCGGCTTCTGCATCTTTTTGACGAGCGGGGTCGGCAACTCCTTTTCCGAGTTTTACATCGGCGAGTTCAACCAGCTCGAAAGGCCAGTAATGAGGCACTCGGGCTGCATATCGGTTCACAAGCTGGGCTGTGGCGTTGTCGCGCACTGTGCCCATACATAATAGTTTTATCTTCATATCTGATACAAAGGTACAACAAAACGCCCCCTGATGCAATACCGAAGGGCGCAAATTCGCTATATTAACAAGGAGAAAATCGCTTGAAAAAGCCTTAAAACAATTTTTTTTGAAAAAAGTTCGAAAAAAATTTGGTGGATTGTAAAAAAGTCTCTAACTTTGCACTCGCAAAACGGCGGGATAGCTCAGTTGGTTAGAGCGTCGGATTCATAACCCGGAGGTCACGAGTTCAATTCTCGTTCCCGC
>LUJM01000086.1 GCA_001689415.1 Bacteroidales bacterium M2
CGTTTTACTATGCTCAAAACATACCTTGTTAAAGTCCATGTCGTCGGAGAGTTTTTTGAAATTCGTCACTCCGCTATTGACTATTATATGGTCATGTTTTGGCAGTACCCATACAAAGCGTTCGGGGCGGAAATCTTCGTCTCCGGGAATTTCGAAATACATATCTCCCTCTTCGTCGGTCTTCTTGTAGTGCGGTTTTTTCTTCAGCGCTGTCCTGACCATGTCGGGGTTGAAAAACTGCTTGGCTGAAGTCCTCAGCGCCATGTGTCGGAAGCAGGCAATCCATGCCAGTGTGATTTTGTCGATAGCGAGTTGTACCTGCTCTACGGCCCTTGCCTCCGCCTCTGCTGCAGGATACTTCTCCGGATCGATGTACATTTTGATTCGCAGCCTGTTGTCCTCTACTTTAAATTTTAGCGACGGCATTTTCGGCCCGACATTCTTTATTGCGTCTTCAAGCGTGTCGGGCATGGTTATACCCTTTACGCCTGAATCGATAGTGATACGGTATGGCTTCAGCATGACCCAGGCAAATAGCTCGTACATGAAACGGTTATTCGCCGGTATTGATAGCCTGATATCGCCATCTTCATCAGTTTTCTCGTAGTACTGGTTCTTTTCGATTGCACTGCGCAGATAGTTGCAGTCGAATAATTTGGTGTCGAAGGCCTGTCCTTTTTGCGATTTTGCATCGTCGCTTGCCGCAAGCACGGCCTTGAATCGTCCTATGGCTTGCTCGAGGGCTGAGGCAAGTGCCTTGACATTGCTTAAGGTTTTATAGGGTATGTCGATGTTGGCATATGTAGCCGGTGAGACATAACCTGCCTCTAAGCCTGCTGCCTTCATTTCTTTTTCAAGATTGGAAAGCACTACTGTTTGTAGTATATAGTCTTCATCGCGTGCCACTATGTATACGCGCCAACTTACCGGCATCTGGGCATCGGCAGGGATTATGACTAAAATCCGATTGTCGTCGAGTTCCTTGAAAGAGTACCCACTCTTATCCAAAGCTTTGCGGATATCGCCTGCATTGTGTGACAAAGTACCTCCTCCAAGGACATCTTTAATTTTATTAAAAATGCTCATGGTGTAAAGTAATGTCGACAGACGGGAAGCCGGTATGTTATACGACAAGGGCGAGGAGCCGTCCCATTACTTTCATTAGCCCGCAGGCCATGAATTGCCAAGGTAATGTAATCGCCCTACAGCATTGGCTGTTTTGCATCGCAAATATAAGGGTTGTCACTCTATAATTGAAAATAAAATATGTTAACTAATATTAAAATATATCGAGAGGAATCGGCACCCCTCGTAGTCTGTCATCCGAAGCACGTTGTCTCTGAGTGAGTTAATACATAAATCCCAAGAGCCATATAGGAATTTTATTGCCTATGCCGGTTTCGATATTGTCGGCAATAACAAAGCTGTCGGGCTTATCTGCAATTTGAGAAAAACTCTTGTTTTTGCCCCCGACTTCAAAGAGATATTTGCGTTCAAGTAGAAAATCTCCTTCTTTTGCAGCCCGCAATTCACCAACGAAACTAAGCATTGATGCTGCAAAACTCTCTCTTACAGTGCCGGTTTTGTGTATGATTCCTAACGCGTGCATTACAGAGGGGTTGTCAAATAGTATTTTTTCCGGTTTTGAGGCTCTTTTAGGCTGAGTTGTTGCATCCATTAGTGTGCGGAGTATGGCTCCTTCGCTTAGAAGTGTAAAGAATTTCATCAACTGATTTCTTGTTACTTCTACATCTCTTGAAAGACTTGTCATGTTTGGCACGAAGGGAACTTGCTCGGATAGCACCACAAGGAGTTTTTTGAGCTTCAGCTGGGTTTCGTATTCTATAGGTGTTATAGCCGGTATGTCTATGTCGATTACCGACAACACAAGTCGTTCGACTCGTTGTCCATAAGTGAATTCTGAGCTATCCATAAAGAAAGGATAATAACCTTTCTTTAGGTATTTTTCAAATTCTCCGATTACACGAATCTGTGAAGATATTTTTGTGGCTAATGTACGGTGATTGCAAAGGATGTCAGGAAGACTCAATGCTTCCAATCCATAGTTACCTGTAAAATTCAGATACTCACGGAAAGAAAGACCTCGAAGGTCATACACAGCTACTCGTCGCGATAAGTCTGCGACTTTGCTGTTGAGATGAAGAAGCGAAGAGCCGGTAAACACAACGTGTAGGCTGGGATAGCTGTCATGAATATTTTTCAACTCCTGCTCCCAGTTAGGACGTGGGTAGCGATGTACTTCGTCGAGATAAAGATGGGTACCTCCGTGCTTGTAGTGGTAATCGGCCAACTCTATTATGGTATGGTCATTAAAAAATAGTTGGTCAAGAGAGGCATAGACACCATAACTTCCATTCTCTTTACACCTTTGTTTCATCATTGTAGTCTTGCCAACGCCTCTTGCACCTTTTATCATAATGAGTTTGTCGCTCCATGCGATTTGGTCATAAAGGTAACGCCGAAGTGGAGCATTTAGATCTTCTGTCAGACGTGCGGATATTTCGTATATTTGTTCCATATTACTCAAGTTTTCACAAAGTTACGAAATGTTTTCTTTATAAAGAAAGAAAATAGCCTGATTTTGTTCTTTATAAAGAAAGATTTTTGTAATATGTTGGGGCATTGGTTGTTATTGATGATTTTCGTTTTTGAAAATGGAGACAACGATTTTTCGCATATAAATCAGGTGGCTTTGGCTTAAATATGCTAACTTTGTGATAAAATTATAATAGATAATATGATACATAAAGAACAATCCGAAATAGCAATATATCATAGCTCGTGGAAAATTCTATATAGGTTGCTATTATGCGTGGTAATGATAATGGTTTCCCTGTTTCTGGTATTTAATGATGGCATACAACGTCCCGGTGCTAAATTTTGGGGGTGGGTTGGTATATTTTTTTTTGGCGGAATCGGATTGGTAGTCGCTGTCGGTTTGTTCTATATGCTGATTAGGCGTATTCCAAATATTAAGATATTCAATGATAGAATGGAATACTATGTTCCTATGCAAATGAAATATGAAACTGTGTATTTCAGAGACGTTGAAGGCTTTCGTTTGATAAATATGTCGTCTAAAGCGAGACTGATAACCATCGATTACAAGCCTGATGTTATCGGAGAAGAATATGAAGCAGAAGAAACTTCCGGATTAAAAAAATGGCTTCTTTCGATTAGTTACGAATATACTGGAGCTATAGAGACAATTCAAGCCGATGTCTATAAAATAGATGGCGAAGAGATTTGCGATATACTAAACGAGCGCCTGCAAGATTTTTATGAAAATGAAGCAGAAGAAGGTGTTACAAGTTAGTTTATATATAAATCTCCCCCGGGTAGTCGACGCTCCATAGGAATAGGGCCTCGGCTGGCATTGAGGTACCCGCGGCGCAGCGGTCGGCCTTATCGAGGATGCCGATTATATCTTCGGGCTTCATTTTGCTGCGCCCTACATCGACAAGCGTGCCGACAACGGCGCGAACCATGTTGCGCAAGAATCGGTCGGCTGCGATTTCGAAGTACCACGCATCATTGTCGATACGGTGCCATGCAGCTCGCCGTAAATCGCAGATATTTGTCTTTGCATCGGAGTGCAGCTTGGCAAACGAGGTAAAATCACGGCGGCCAATAAGCAGCGCAGCGGCTTCGTTCATCGCTTCGAAATCAAGTTGAGGATTGCATTTCCACGCAAGCCCTCGGGCAAAGGGATTCTTGCGCGTGGTGGCAAAGTAGCGGTAACTGCGCTCTACGGCATCGAATCGGGCGTGCGCATCGGCATGTACCGGTACGATCGAGTAGATTGCTATATCGTAGCCGGTCATGCTGTTGAGGCTTCGCAGGAAGGTCGGCGAGGAGGCATCTACCCCCTCGACGGTATCGAAATGTGCCACCATGCAGTGGGCGTTGACACCGGCGTCTGTGCGCCCGGCCCCGGTAATGGGCGTAGGTTTGCGAAGCAGGGTAGATAGCGCCTGCTCTATCACGCCCTGCACCGTCTCCTGGCCGGGCTGTATCTGCCAGCCGTGGTATGGCTCGCCGCGGTAGGCCAGTGTCATGAACCAGCGCATGGCTTATTTCTCAAGATAAGTATATCCGAACAGCCCCGAGCGGTAGGTGCTGATGAAATCACGGCCTTCTTCGGGAGTGATATGTCCGGCTTTCATCGACTGGGTTACCCATGTCTCAAGGTTGCGCACAAGCTTCTTGGGGTTGAACTGTACGTAGTCGAGTACTTCGTCTACGCTCTCGCCCTCGATAATCTGATCTATTTCATAGCGGTCTTTGTGCACGCTGATATGCACCGCATTGGTATCGCCGAAAAGATTGTGCATATCGCCGAGAATTTCTTGATATGCGCCTACAAGGAACACTGCCAGATAATACGATTCGCCCGGTTTGAGGCTGTGTACCGGCAGCGACGACGATGTGCCCATGGGCGATATGAAGTTGGCGATTTTGCCGTCGGAGTCGCAGGTGATATCCTGGATAGTGCAGGTGCGGGTGGGTTTTTCATCCAGTCGCGAAATAGGCACTATGGGGAATAGCTGGTCGATAGCCCATGAGTCCGGAAGGCTCTGGAAGAGCGAGAAATTGCAGAAATACTTGTCGGGCACCATTTTAGATATCTTGCGCAGATCCTCGGGCACGTGTTTCATATTCGATGCTATGTCGCCAACCTCGCGGGCTACGCTCCAGAATAGTTTTTCAATCTGGGCACGCGTCTTAAGGTCGAGCATGCCGAGGCTGAAGCGGTCGAGCGCTTCTTCGCGTATCTGCAATGCGTCGTGCCAGCTCTCGAAGATTCCGTTGCTGTCGAGGCGGTCCCAGATGTCGTAGAGCTCGCGGGCAAGCTCATGAGCGTCCTCGGGAAGTTCCTCGTTGTCTTTCCATACCGGTAGCTGGGTGGTTTCGAGTACATCGAAAATCAGTATCGAGTGGTGTGCCGTCAGCGAACGCCCGCTTTCGGTGATGATGTTGGGCTGGGGTAGGTCGTTCTTCTGGCATACGTCTACGATAGCCGAAACGGCATCGTTGGCATACTCCTGTATCGAGTAGTTCATCGAACTTTCACTCGACGAGCTGCGCGAGCCGTCGTAGTCTACGCCGAGACCGCCGCCTATATCGATAAACTCAACGCCATAGCCAAGTTTCGATAACTCTACATAGAATTGTGTGGCCTCGCGCAGGGCGTTTTTAATCACGCGTATCTTGTTGATTTGGCTGCCGATATGGAAGTGGATAAGCTTGAGGCAGTCTTTCATGTCGCGGCGCTCGAGGATGCCGAGGGCTTCGAGCAACTCCGACGAATTGAGGCCGAATTTACTTTGGTCGCCGCCGCTTTCGCTCCATTTGCCCGAGCCTGTGCTCGATAGTTTTATGCGGATGCCGATGTTGGGGCGTACGTTGAGTTTGCGGGCGATGTCCGATATCATCCGTAGCTCGTTGAGCTTCTCGACTACGATATATATACGGCGGCCCATTTTCTGGGCAAGGAGGGCCAGGTTGATATACGATTCGTCCTTATAGCCGTTACAGATTATAAGGGCGTTCTCGGCGATATTGGTTGCCAATACGGCATGAAGCTCGGGCTTTGAGCCGGCTTCGAGGCCGATGTTGAATTTCTTGCCATAGCTAACTATTTCCTCTACTACCTGGCGCATCTGGTTTACCTTGATTGGGTAAATCATATAGTTGTTGGCCTTGTAGTCATATTGCTCCGAGGCTTGGTGGAAACAGTTTGATATTTTTTCGATACGGTTGTCGAGGATATCTGGGAAGCGCAATAGTACAGGGGCGGGTACGTCGCGAACCTGTAGCTCGTCCATGACCTCCTTGAGGTCTACTGAGGCATATCCGGACCGTGGAGTTACAATGATGTGGCCCTTTTCGTTGACGGAAAAGTAGTTACGTCCCCAGCCGGGGATATTGTACAGCTCCTCGCTGTCTTCAATGCGCCATTTTCTCATCGGCTTATATATTAGGCTTTTTTTGTTTAAGTAACTTATAAGTAATCAGTCTGCAAATTTAAGCAAAATTATTCGAGCAATCGCCATAATAGCGATAAAACTATTCGACGCTACAAAAAATATACCCCGTAGGAGCGTTGCCCTACGGGGTTGTATATGATTTCGTGTGATAGCGGATTACTTCGATTCGTCGGGAAGCTCGTAGAAGGGGATGTCTACAAGGCGGATATTGAATCGCAAATTCGAATAGGGCTTGATTACGCCGCTCGAGCTTGCTCCATATCCCAAGCCGTAGGGCACAATCACCTCCGCGGAGTCGCCGCAACGCATCTGGGGCAAGGCTACGTACCAGCCCTGGATAGTGTTGTTGAGCGGTGTACGGAAGATACCTTTGGCTCCGTACTTGGTCACATTGTCGGATGAATCAGCCCCGGTACCGTCGCAGAGATGCAGCTGGTAGCGTACATCGACTGTGCTGTTGTAGAGTGGCGATAGGTTGCCCTCGGTCTCTGAGCGGTCGTTGAAGAAGTGCATCAGCACGAATCCGCCAGGATTCCACTCGGGAACTACTGTTGTATAGTAGGGGGTGCCGTCGGGATTCTTGAGCTGCTGCATTTCGCTGAGCCACGCGGTGTTGAGGTCGCGCCACTGGGCGTATTCGTCCCATGTGGTCTTGTCATCGTCTACACACGAGCACGTCAGTGCTATTCCGGCTGCGATTATGGCAAGTAGTTTTTTCATTGTCGCTTAAAATTGAACTTGGGGCGCTTTGGCTGCTTCGGCATCGGCCTGGAACTGGGGCTTGGCTGAGAAGCCAAACATACCGGCCAAGATGTTGGCGGGGAAGCGCTTTACAGCCACGTTGTATGTCTTTACCACGTCGGTGTAGCGGCCGCGCTCGGTGGCGATACGGTTTTCGGTGCCTTCGAGCTGCGCCTGCAGGCCGAGGAACTGTTCGTTAGCCTTGAGGTCGGGATAAGCCTCGCGAACGGCGTTGACATAAATACCGAGGGCGCTTTTGAGTTTATCCTGGGCCTGGTTGTACGATTCGAAGTTTGTGGCTTCGGCAGGGGTGGCGTTGTCGAGGTCGCGGGCCTGGTTGTAGGCGTCGCTAAGACCGGCACGAGCTTTGGTCACATTCTCATATGTGCTGCTTTCGTGTTCGGCATAGCCTTTGACGGTCTCTACAAGGTTAGGTATCAGGTCCATGCGGCGCTGATACTGAACTTCTACTTTGGCCCAGGCCTGGTCTACGTCCTGTTCGAGGGTGACCATATTGTTGTAGGTCGATTTGCCGTAGAAGAACACACCTAATGCCAGTGCAACCAGTACGATTATTACAATTACAGATTTTTTCATGTTTGAGGGGAGATATTAGCGGAGCTTGCGCAGAAGCGAGGCAAGGCTCACACGGTCGTGGATAAGTTTGTGAAGGTCGGCGATAGCCACACGGGTCTGTTCCATGCTGTCGCGTTCGCGAAGGGTCACGGTGTTGTCCTCGAGGGTTTGGTGGTCAACTGTGATACAGAAGGGTGTGCCGATTGCATCCTGGCGGCGGTAGCGCTTGCCGATTGCGTCTTTCTCTTCGTAGTGTGTGGCGAAGTCGAATTTGAGGTCGTCTACAATCTCGCGGGCCTTTTCGGGAAGTCCGTCCTTGCGTACAAGGGGCAGAACGGCGCATTTAACAGGCGCAAGGGGAGCGGGAAGATGAAGCACGGTGCGGGTCTCGCCGTTGGCAAGGCGTTCTTCTTCGTAGGCCGAGCAGAGTACGCTCAGGAACATACGGTCTACGCCGATCGATGTCTCGATCACATAGGGGGTGTAGCTCTGGTTGAGTTCGGGGTCGAAATATTCGATTTTCTTGCCCGAGAATTTCTGGTGCTGCGACAAGTCGAAGTTGGTACGTGAGTGGATACCCTCTACTTCCTTGAAGCCGAAGGGCATAAGGAATTCGATGTCGGTAGCGGCGTTGGCGTAGTGGGCCAGCTTGTCGTGGTCGTGGTAGCGGTATTTCTCATCGCCCATGCCGAGGGCCTTGTGCCATTTAAGACGCCATTCTTTCCACTGCGCGAACCATTTGAGTTCCTCGCCGGGACGTACGAAGAACTGCATTTCCATCTGCTCGAATTCGCGCATACGGAAGATAAACTGGCGTGCTACGATTTCGTTGCGGAATGCTTTGCCGATCTGGGCGATACCGAAGGGTATGCGCATGCGGCCGGTCTTCTGTACATTGAGGTAGTTTACGAAAATACCCTGTGCGGTTTCGGGACGGAGGTATACGGCCATCGCGCCGTCGGCGGTAGAGCCCATCTCTGTCTTGAACATGAGGTTGAACTGGCGTACCTCGGTCCAGTTCTTGGTACCCGAGATGGGGCATGCGATTTCCTCGTCGATGATAATCTGGCGAAGTTCGTTGAGGTCGTTGTCGTTCATCGCCGTTGAGAAGCGCTCGTGAAGGGCGTCACGGCGGCCCTGCAGGTCGAGTACGCGGCCGTTGGTCGCACGGAACTGTGCTTCGTCAAACGACTCGCCGAAACGTTTTGCCGCCTTGGCGATTTCTTTGGCGATTTTTTCGTCGTATTTTGCCATCTGGTCCTCAATCAGCACATCGGCGCGGTAGCGCTTCTTGCTGTCGCGGTTGTCGATCAGAGGGTCGTTGAATGCATCTACGTGGCCCGATGCCTTCCAAATGGTAGGATGCATGAAGATTGCAGAGTCGATGCCTACGATGTTTTCGTGAAGCAGGGTCATGGAGTCCCACCAGTAGCGTTTGATGTTGTTTTTGAGTTCTACGCCGTTCTGGCCGTAGTCATAAACGGCCGACAGACCGTCGTATATTTCACTGGAAGGAAAGACGAAACCGTACTCCTTGGCGTGGGATACGATTTTCTTGAATACGTCGTCTTGCTGTGCCATGTTCTGGTTGTTCTGTTTTATGGTTGAATTTATTATAGTGTGCAAAATTACACATTTTAATCCAAACATTAAGCCTTCACCCCTTAAAAAACTATAAATCCCTCGCTGTGGGATAAAAAGCAAGGCCGCGGATGTTTGTTTCCGTGGCCTTGTGAGTGGGGCGGTTGCGGTTTAGCCACCGTATGTCATATCGTTGATATCGTTCTGTATGTCGTTGGCCTGCTGCTGCCACATGGTGGCGCTGATATACATGCCGTCGTCCATGCACTGCTGATAGTGCTCAAGGGCTGAGTCGTGAAGGTCGTTGAGTGTGTCGAGGCGGTGCTGGTCGTAGGGGGTGGGGGCGCAGGCGAAATCCATGGGGGTGTCAAACGACGAAAAACCGAAGTTGTTGTACTCGAATTCGTAGGGATTCCACATCGGTGTCACCGGAGGAAAGAGGTTCATATCCCAAGCCGGTAAGTCGTAGGCTGTGAGCATGTTCTGGAAGTCCCAGTTAGATGAGTTGAAGCTGTAGGCATCAAACATGTTGTTGAGTGTACTGAGCTGGCTCGGGTCTATCTGGTGGCTGTAGGCCTGGAATTCGAGGAAGTCGTTGTAGGGAACGTTGGCTACGGCGGGCAGGTGCATGTCGGTAATACCGGCAGCTTCGAAATTGTTGATGCACGACGGTGTGGGAATGTCGGTCGTAACCATAAAGTGCTGAGAGTCGCTCCACGCATCCATAAACTGGTCGAGAGGGTAGGGCTTGCATGCCTCGCCTGTGCCGGGGTCGGTAACGAGAACCATGGGGTTGTCGGGGTCGGTGTTGTCGATGCCGACTACAAGTAGCGCATGGTCTACTTCATTGCCGAAAAAGAGGTCTTTGAGCCATTCGAGGATGCCGCCTTCCCATAGTTCGCTGCTGTCTACTGTCACGATTACCTGGTGCCCGTTGGCAAGATGGTCGGCTATGTCGTATACGTTGGCATCGATGTGCTGCGTAACAGGGATTCCGGCCTCGGCAATGAGACGGCCTATGTCGATTAGCTGAGTGCCACTACCGTCGCCGGTGTACCAACCGTTTTGCATCGACAGTTGCACCAATTCTTCCTCGCTAACGTTGATACCGTACTCTTTCAGTATGAGTTGCTGCGACTTGATAGCGCAAGTGTCTTCGGCATGTTGCTGATATATGTTGTCGGGATTGCCGACAAAGCCGTTGATATTGAGTTTGTCTGCCATGATTCTGGGGGTGTTTTATTTCTTTGTTTAATCTACGTCTGTACCACGGATTTTTCGCCTAAGTTTTTTTATTCCTTCTTCAAAAAAGGCAAGCCCATGGTCTAATGTGTTGCAAATACGACATGTAGAGCGACGAGAAATCTCGTGTCCGCAATTGGGGCAGAACCGAGAGCACTCTTCGAGTGCAGTGCCGCAGTTGGGGCAGTAGACCGTTTGGTTGCATGCGTCGGCGTTGTTTGTAGTCTCGCTCTCTGTTTCTGCGTCGCTTTCGCGTTGATGCTCAGTTGCTTCGTTGATGTCGCACACTTCTATGTTGGCTTCGTCCTGGCTCAGACGGGCTATAATGGCCGTATTGTTGTCGCTCGACGATGCGTCGCACTGGCGGCGGATTGCATCGGCGGCATCGTCGAAGTCAAATGCTACTATCGATTCTTCCAACTGCTTGTCGCGCAGGCAGTCGCTTACGCCGTCGCTGCATAGCAGCAGGGTGTCGCCGTTTTCTACAATCAGTTCGTCGATATCGGCATCGATATGGGTGCGGTCGGCTGTCATCGCTCGCGTGATGATATTCTTGTACGGACTGTTGAACGCTTCTTCTTCGGTAAGGATGCCGTTGATAACCGCCTCGGCCACTCGTGAATGGTCGATTGTGCGGAATTTTACACGTCCGTCAGCACCGAAAAGGTAGGCTCTGCTGTCGCCTATATGCCCTATTATCAGGCGCATTTTATTGAATACCGCCACTACCAGCGTGGTACCCATGGTACGTTCGTTGTCGATGATATTGTGGCTGTGGAGTATTTCAGAAGCGCAGTCAACGGCTTTTTGCACGTCGCCGGCGGTGTATTCATCGCAATTTAGCCCGGTAAGGTATTGATACACAGCCTCGGCTACAGTCTGTGATGCTACTTCGCCGTGGCCGTGGCCACCCATACCGTCGCAGAGTACGAGTACCCGGTCGGATGTTGTGGGTGTTTCCGGTGCAAGCCAGTCTTCCTGGTTGTTGCGTGGTCCGAGTTGTCGGAAGGAGGAGATTGCTTCTATACGGATCATGATTGTTTTAGTTGGATGTTAAAGGAGATGATTGCAGTGTATGCAACGGTATGTCGTTTGGTCGTCCCTGAGCCAGATGCGTCTACCGCAGTGGGGGCAGTTTGTAGGGCCGCTCTTGTAATTCCCCGGTCGGCGGAACGACGGTTGGTTTATTCGGCGGCCACAGTGTCGGCAATATTGGGCCTCTTCTGAGTTGTCGATTCCGCACTCCCGGCATTTGATTCGCGTTGCCATTAGCTGAATATGAGTTGGATGAGTTTATAGAGCGCGTAGCCAACCGCGGGTGTCGACAACCAAGCCCAGCCCGACGAGGAGCTGCTGTCGGAACTGCTGCTGCTCGAGCTGCTTTTGCTGCTACTTGTTGACGAACCAGAGGATGAGGCTGCTGTATACTGCTGAAATTTATTGCCACAGTTGCGGCAGAATTTTGCTGTCGGTGGGTTGCTCGTGCCGCATTGTTTACATTTCTTGTCGCTTGCCATAGGGTGCTAAAGGTTTAGTTTTGTGCCACAGTGGATGCAGAATTTTGTCATACCGTCGGCGCGGAGCCATATCTTCTTGCCACACCTCGGATTAGGGCAGGTAATGGTAGTCTTAGATTCCGTTTTTTTTAGAGTCCTGCCGCAATGTACGCAGAATTGATAGCGCTTGTCGGTCTGTTTGTGGCAGTTTGGACATTCTACCGTTTCCGGATTCGGTGTTGGGGCCGGGGCCGGTTTCAGGCTCATGCCACAGTTCGTGCAAAATTTATACCTCGAGCTGACTGTTTTGTGGCAATGCTGACACTCCACAGTATCAGGTTTCGGCTCGGGCTTCGGCTTGGGCTTTGAAACCGGTGTGCCGCAGTAAGGACATACCTTAAATGATGCATCAAGCATTCGTCCGCAGCCGGGGTTGGTGCATTTGATTTGGGCCGTCTGAGCCTCGTTTTCAATGGCACTTTCTACTTCCTTGAAACTCTGATAGCGTTTCTTGGGCGCTTGCTGGGTGCACTTGTCGATTATAGGCCCAAAGAGCGGATCGTTGACGGTTGCATCGGGGTCGGTAGTGCCGGTGAGTAGGAAATGAAGGGTCTGACCGAACGAGAAGATGTCCGACGCGAAGGTGAGCTTGCCGCCGACCTGCTGCTCGGGCGATGAAAAGGCAAGTGTGCCCTTAAATGTGGTTTGGCCCGTAGTGGTCATCATGGTCACATTTTGAGCGCCTTCTACTATGGTGGCGTTGTCGCCCACGACCTTGGCGATACCGAAGTCGATGATTTTGATATAACCGTCGACGGTACGGAACAGGTTCGAGGGCTTAAGGTCGAGGTGCAGTATATTTTTGCTGTGTGCATGTATCATGCCCTTGCAAATCTGGAGTGCGATTCTCTTGACTACGTCGGGTTTGAGACCCTGGCCGCCGTTGCGTTTGTCGATATAGCTCTGCAGGTCCATACCGTCGAGCCATTCCATTTCGAGCACGGTAACTGTGCGGCCGTCGCTCATTTGGTAGGGGTATGCGTCGTGGATGTTGACAATGTTGGCGTGATTGAGATTCGACTGCACACTGATTTCGTTGAGGAACATGGCCGATAACTTCGGGTTGTTTGCCACCTTGTCGGGCTGCAACAACTTGAAGGCCTTGCGGAAATTGCCTTTGCGGCCCTGATAGACCATGGCCATGCCGCCTCGGTGTGGCGGCTCTACTAATTCAAATCCTTTGATATTCATTGTCTAAGATTTTGTTTCAAGGATAAAGATTGTCTTTCCGGCGCATATCTGGGCCCCGTTGTGTATCGACGCTTTGTCGCGACAAAAAGGTACGTATCGAGGGTCGAGGGCCTCGCTGCCGTTGAGCATAGTCGGGCTCGACTGGCTGATGCTGCGAAGGGTGTACTCGTAGTCGTTGCCCTTGGGTAGAACCTCGATAGTGAAGTGCTCGCGGCTCATGTAGCGGTCGTCGAACGAGAAGTCATTGCTGCTCTGACGGCCAAAGGTGTTCATGCCTTCGCGGAGCTGTATCTTGCGACTGCCCTGAAGCAAGTAGCCTATAGGCGGGCGCTTGGGGCCGCCTATCTTTGTGGCGATACCGCCAAGGCATGTGGCAAAGAGGTGGCTGTAGCTGTCGTTAGCACCCTGCATGGTGCGCACTATCTTCACCCCGGAGGCATTGTGCGACTGCAGGTGAGGCTCGAGCATGTCCTTGATGAGAGGTATCGCCGTCGAGCCGCCCACAAATAGTATCTGTTTGATATCCTGCCATTTGCGACCTGCTGTAGTTACCACATTGTCGCAGGCCTCGAGGGTGAGGCTTATCATGGGGCGGATAAGTTCGTTGAATGTGCTACGGTCGAGGGTAAAGCTCTTGCCGTTGGTCATAATCTGGGTTGCCGTATTTTCAATCGATAGTGTTTCTTTGAGGCGGCGGCAGGCTTGATAATCAGCGAGTTTGTCGGCACGTGCAAGGGGTGTGCCGGCCTCGCGCATGGCGGCGGCAACATGCTTGTAGACAGCGGCATCGAAGAATTGACCGCCACATCTCACACCGCCCTCGCCAAGAATATGCGGCGCGTCTGTCATGTCGATTAGCACCGGGTCGAATGTGCCGCCGCCAAGGTCGTAGACAAGCGACAGACCCTCAATCTTTTGCCCTGTGATATACGCATAGTGACTTGCTGCCGCATGCGGCTCGGGCATAAACTCTACGGTAGAGAATCCGGCCAAGGCTGCCGCACGGCGCATCACTTCCTTGCGTGGGTCGCTGGCAGTATAGATAGCAGGTATGGTGATTAGCGCATTAGTAAGAGGGGTATTGTTGTTTTCGAGAGCCGCCGCCTTGGCCACAAAGCGCAGTATCTCGGCCACAATATCATCGTAGCTGTGACCGTTGATGTCGACCGGGTCGGCAATCTGGAGCTTGAATTCCTGTTGGAAGAACTCCGGAAAACGGTCGCGCAAAGGTTCGGCATTTTGGCAAACCTGTATCTCTCCCGATTCGAGCACACAGGCCACCGTCGGGAAAAACGATGAGTTACCGTAGCTCACAAGATGAGGCTTACCGCCAACTAAAAACGCCGCCGCAGTATTACAAGTGCCAAAATCAATACAAAGCCAATGGTTTTTAGATGAGTCCATAATAATCTTTATCTTAATTGGTTGCCGAAGATGTCGATATCGTAAGTCTCGCTGCCTTTGGTCACGGTGAGTATTCGGTTCGGTTCTCGCCAGGCGATTTCATCGTATTGTGCCGGTATGGCGACTTTGAACTCCGTCACATTCATCACGCCAAACTTACTATCCTTGACGAAGAAAACATAATTAGGGTGCTTCTTCGTTCCGCCATATTTATAGGCCTGTATATAGTCGGCAATGGTCTGCAATGTGGGCTTGATATTCTTGTTGAAATTATCCAATTTGCCTTTTGACCGTTTAACTATAAAAAAGAAGATAATAGCAATAGGTAAGGATATACCAAATATCATTAAAGATAAACCGCCGTCAGGGTGGTGATAAAAGTCATTTATGCCAAAAAGGGTGATGCTAATTATAATGCCAATAATGCTTCCTACGAGATAAAATAAAATAAAAAAACTAAATATTAATAGGCACAAATAAATTGATTTGTAATTAGATTTCCAAGAATAAATAGATGTCGGCTCAAGTTTTAATTCGGGATATTTCTGCATCATGGATGATGCTGTAGTCGTTTGTAGCGAGGTCCCGCAGGCTGCGCAAAACTGAGCACTTCCAGGATTGGAAGTTTGGCACATCGGGCAGATTTTAGGTTGGTTGCTCATTTTATGTTATACTGGTTTATTAGTTTATCGGTGTTGAGGATAGAGAGTCCTCGGAGAGGACGATTTCGTGGTTAGCCCCACGATTCTTCGTGGGGTATGAGGGTGTACGGAGGGTTATCTGTCCTCGGAGAGGACGCTGTAGACATCATACGGCGTCCTCTCCGAGGACCGCTTGTATAGTACGCATTGACCATCCCCACGAAGAATCGTGGGGTTAACCATGATAACGTCGTCTCCGACGACTGTATGCGTGTAGCATTGTTGGCCAACCATGATGGCATCTCCGAGAACTGTTATATTGCTGTTATGTGAGTACTTTGTCATTCCAATCGATATTAAGTTCGATGAATATTTGCTTCATTTCTTCTTCAAACGTTAGTTTCCTATGATGTTCTTTTTGATTTTTGATATATTCGATAACTTTATCTTTGTGCGATTTGCTTACTGAAAAGCCATAGTACTCTTTACCCCAGCCTTCAAAGTATATGCTTTGACCGGATTTTTTAATCCATAGGCTTGAGTTCCTTTTCATTTCTCCACAAAATGAAGAAAGTGAAACCGAAGGATGTAGGTCTACTAACAAATGTATATGATTTTCAATTCCCCCAATACGTAATAGTTTACAGTTACGCTCCTTGCAAAATGACCATATATAGCGATACAAATCCTCGACATTAGACTGATTGAGAGTCTTACACCGACAGTAAGTGTTTATAACAATATGGTATAAGCAAGAAGTGGTACTCATAGAGGCTTTATTTGGGGGTATCCGGGGTGTTTGAACTTTTGTTGGACGGTAGTGGAGTCCTCGGAGAGGACGATTTCGTGGTTAGCCCCACGATTCTTCGTGGGGTATGAGGGTGGACGGAGGGATATCTGTCCTCGGAGAGGACGCTGTAGACATCATACGGCGTCCTCTCCGAGGACAGCATGTTTGGTGCGCTTTGGCCATCCCCACGAATAATCGTGGGGTTAACCATGATAACGTCGTCTCCGACGACTGTTTGCGTGTGGCGCTGTTGGCCAACCATGATAATGTCCTCTTCGAGGATTTATATCTTCCGAACTTATTCATTATAAAGGAACGACCAGGCGAGTTGGAGGGCGTATTTCATTTCTTGGATGCGCAGGCGAAGGCGGGTGTATGAGCCGAGTACCACGGTCATCCAGTAGCGTTCGTCGGGGTCGGGCTCGCGGGCTATTGTGGCTCGCCAACTGTTTTCGCGTTCGAGGGCACGGGCAAGCAGCTGGTCGGGAGTGGCGCCGGAGGGCATTCCTAATAGCTGTGGTGCCGAAGTGCCGTGTTCGCCGAAAATGGTGCAACATTCTTCGGCATCTGCCGGGTCGAGTTCTATCTCGTTGTTATATATGGCGTTGAGTAATTCATACTCGCGATGTTCCTGGGCAAGCGACGAGAAAGTGTCGGCAACGCGCTGTTCTATCTGGGCGAGCAGGGCGGTGTGGGCCGGGTTCGAAATACGGCCTCGCACTTGTCGGATTGTACCACGGATATGCTGGCTTATACCCTCGATTTTGATAAGCTCGGAGCGCAGACCGAAATGATTGTAAATGGTCTTGACAAATGCGTCGGCACCGCTTTCGCGCAGTAGTATATCCCTTACTTCCTGCAGGCTGACATCGGGATTGGCATATACTGCGTCGCGTACGATATATATTCCGTAAAGGCCTATTGTATCGAGGATTTTTTTTCGCCGTTCGGCAGGTATGCCCGAAGTTTCGAAGTTGAGGAAGTTGTCGTTTTTGATCAGTGCCAAATCAAAATCCTTACGGTCGACCCGGCAAGCTTGGCGTATATCATTGAGCATCTCGGCGGTGAGAGTTGTTGTTGCCAAGTACATAAGCGCCGATACCGGATACATTTCGAAAATGGTTTTCTTGAGCATCGGGTTCCGTCTGGTTAGACCTTTTACACTCTTGCGGCTTAGTTCGATAGCTGTTTTTCCGCGATGTATTGTTTCTTGCCACAATACATCGATTTTAGTGAGCACGCCGAGCGCGTTGAGGGGCGAAAACGATGATTCGGCATTGAATTGCTTCACTATGTCGAGTACATTGTCGCTCACCGAATGAGTAAACAGCATAATCACAGCATCGGGGCGCACCTGCGATATGAAATCGAGGGTGTTCTGCGAGTCTCTGCCTCGGAGAGCATCGAGCCCCGGAGTGTCGATGATATTGATTTTGCGCAAAATTTCGCTGTCATCGAATATTTCGATATAGCTTATATTGTCGAGGTTACCGCCCTCGATTGTTGCCAACGCATCGAGTTTGGCGCGAGGAAGACGGCGCTCTGGAGTACCGTCTTTGTGGTGGATTATCACATCGGCACGTGGGTCGCCATACTTGAGCCAGCATACATTGAAGGTGACTTCTTTCTGGCCGGTAGGCAGGAGTTCGTCCTTGCCCAATATGGCATTGACAAGAGTCGATTTCGACGAGCTGATTTTGCCTATGATTGCCAGCTGCATGGGCTGGTCGATAGTAGAAGTTGCTCGGTCGATAGCATCGGCAAGTGGTACGAAAACACCATCGGCAGGTACCAGCCGCCTAATGTCGGCGAGGCGTTCAGCAATTTCCCGGGTTTGCACAGTCTTCGGTTTTGAGGTTATCGATAGCTTTCTGGAGTGGTTTCATCTTATTCTGGATGCTTACCCGCATATTTACAGCCTGAGCCATTTGCTGCTTTACCTGCTGTATCTGTGTGATTGATTCCTGCACGCTGTCGCGGTAGCCTTGTGCGCGTTCGGTGACAACACGCAGCCATTCCTGCTGGAATTCCTGGAAACGCGTGTCGACATATGTGCGCATGTTAGAGAGCGAACTTGCAATCTGAGGCTGGTATATCTGTCTCAGAGCCTGCTCGTTGTGGCTGCGTACGGCATCGCTGATATTCTGTGCCATTACACCGCCGCCGATACAGGCTACGGCTATCTGGCCGACAACAGGAATAAACTGCCCGAGAAAACCGACTGCCATCATACTGATGCCAAAGCCTCCCATTCCGGCCATGATGCGTTTGTTCCATGATAGCTTTTCGGTCACGTTTTTCGATATTATGTCGATTTCGAATTGCTTGGCTGCGAATTTGAGATTGCCGCCAAACTCCGGCATGTTCGCTATCTTGGTAAACATTTCGTTGAGGCGCAGGGCAATTTCCGACGATAGGAATGTGAGCATGTCGTTGAGTCGCTGACCCATCCACATGCCTCCGTTGTCACCCGCTGCCTGCGGGTCGTTCATCAGTTCGCGCAGACCGGAGTTCTGAATGTCAACACTTGCTGTGTTGAGATATGTTATCAGCTCCTCGCGCTTGCTGTTGATGATGCCGTTGATATTGTTTCGGAATTCGCTTGTGGGGTTGGTAAGATTGGCCAGCTCCTGATCGAGAGCCGCTTTGCGGTTGTTGAGCTCACCTATCTGGTCTATATCCGGGCTGTCGATTTGGTTGAGCTGGGCCTGCAGGGGGGCGAGAACAAGGTTGATAAGCTCGGCTAAATCGCCACGGATAGCATCGAGCTGGCTCATGCGGTATAAGTCGGCCTTGTCGGCTATGGCCTTGCGGATAGCGGCGAAATTGCTCTCGCCATACCCCTGGCCGGGATAAGCTTCGGCTACAGAGCTTACTGCGATTGCATCGATGTCGGTTTCTTCGCGACCCGAGTATTGCTTGAGTTTGGCTATGGTATCGAGGCGTATTTCTTCTACTTCGTCTGCCGATTTGAGATCGCTTTTGTTTACTACGACAATCGAATTCTGCGCCATGCGCAGCACGTGGTCGCGATAAAATGCCATTTCGGTAGAGCTCATAGGCTCGTTGACATCGGTCATGAACACGGCAACGTCGGCTCGTGGCATCAGGAAGTTTGTCAAGGCTGCGTGGCGCGGGTCAAGACCGCCGACTCCCGGGGTGTCGATTATCGTGAGGCCGGATTTGAGATGCTCAAGCGGCAGTTCTATGTCGATAAATATGGTGTTGTCGATTTCGGCTGCAGTACCTACGGTGTAGTCTTCAAGGTCGTCGATATCGATTACCTCTTGTTGCATGTCGCCGAAGTCGCCGAAATAGCGTGTTGCTTTTGCCTTTGGCCCATACTTTATTACCGATGCCACCGATGTGCAGATGTCGGTATCTACCGGGCACAGCTGTCGGCCAATAAGCGCGTTGATAAACGAAGATTTACCTCGCTTGAATTCACCGCATATCAGTACGGTGACAGGATTTTTGCCTACTGCGTCGAGTGCCGATTTGATTGATGCCGCTTGTTCTTCCTTTCCGGCGGCCTTCAGTGGCAAAAGTACTGATGTGAGGATATTGTTTAGATGTGTAATACTTTGTTGAAAATTTTGATTATTCATTGCTATAGTAGTTTGTTTTACAAAGTTACGTTATTTTCAGTGAATTTCCCAATAATGGGATAGAACTTTTTGGGTCAATTTTGCGTTATAAAATGAAAGTATTAGATCGCATTATGAAATTATCGAGTATCGCTATATCAGTCATGGTTTTTGCTGCGGCTTTAGAGCCTGTAAAAGCACTTGATATCAATGAAATCGGTGAGAAAATGAAACTCACCGCATGCTATAAGGATTCTGTTACATACGAGGTGCTATTGCCTTCGCTTGCTGATCCTGTCACATATACTATCGGGCTTGAGAGCGCCCCGGCCAAAGGCGATACCCTTGCGCCATGCAAATATGTGATTACTTGGAGTCTTCCGGCACCGTCGGGACTTGCAAAGGGCTTTTCTGCTTATTTCGACGGTTCTCATTTCCGTTTCAGAGATAAAAGGCTTCAGGAATATCACTATGCTGAAAACCCTGATTCGTTTTCGCCGCTCGGACGCACCGACCGTGGTGTGCAGCGCCAGGTACAGTTTGCCGATTTGCTGCCTCAGTTTATAGGTGAGCAGTTTGGCCGTATGGCGGCTGATTCGTCGTATATTGTAAACCTTGTGCCCGATACGCTTGTCGATGGCCTTCGCTCAGTTGTGGTAACCGGTGTACGAAGGGTGTCGGGTGTAGATGCAAGTGAATTCCTATATGTTCTCGATGCCGACTCGTACATGCCTCGGCGAATAGAATTTGAAAATAATCCGGGCCAGATAAGCGAGCAAAGTATTGTTATAAAATACAAACGTATGAAAGGCAAAGCCCGCTGTAAAATCACATTGGAAAGCCTTATGGCATCGCAGCCTGAAGCTTTTGGAAAATATCGCGAGAATACTTTTTCTCTCGAAACCCTTCCCGGAAGGCCTTTGCCTCGTATTGTAGCCCCCACGGCTACGGGCGAGCGCTATATGCATGAGCGCGAGGAGAGTTTTTCAGTTCCTACGGTATTTGTTTTTCTTGATGCCACCGTTGGCAGTACGCCCGATGTTATCAAGGCTGTGCGTCAGGGTGTTGACACCTTGCCTTTCCAGACCGATGTGGTATGGGCTTTCCTAAATCACAGGGCTGAGGATGTAGACGGTTACACCGGCGAAAACCGCCTGGGCGAACACCTTCTAATTAACGCCGGTGGCGCGGCAAGAGACTGTGGCGTAGGCTATACAACCCCGGCTATGATATTCACGGCTACCGACGGGCATGTGACAGATGTGCAGGTTGGGTACAACCAAGACCTGCCTTCGATTGTTATACAGAAGATAACGAATTCTAAATACAATAAATAATGGAAACAGTTTATTTTAAGGGTACACCCTGTCATACTTATGGTCAAATCCCCGCAGTAGGCACTCCGGCTCCCGGCTTTAATCTTGCCGGCAAGGGCCTCGAAGAAGTACGCCTAAGCGACTACAAAGGCAAACGAGTTGTTCTCAACGTGTTCCCCAGTCTTGATACCCCTGTCTGCGCGGCTTCGGTTCGAAAATTCAACCAAGAGGCTGCCGGTCTCGAAAATACCGCAGTGGTATGTATTTCGATGGATCTTCCCTTCGCTATGGGGCGTTTCTGCTCAGCCGAAGGCATTGAGAATGTGACTGTGGCTTCGGCATTCCGCTCACCTGTATTCTCGCAGGAATACGGTCTGCAGATTGTCGACGGACCTCTTGCCGGACTACTGGCTCGTGCTGTGATTGTGCTTGATGAAAATCACAAGGTTATCTATTCCGACCTTGTAGAGGAAATCACCAACGAGCCCGATTATAAAGGTGCTATTTCAGTACTTAAGTAAGATAAATAATTCGTAGAGAAAATGATTCAGTGGGTATACCTGCCGGTATGCTCACTGAAACTGTTTATGTAGTTCTTCGAATCTCTGAGCCACGCCTTCTCCAAAACGGGCCATCGAACGCCGCACCCTTTCGATAGGTTTGCGGTTCATATCGCCCCCTTTCGAGTAGAAGCAGTCGGCATAGCATATTAGTTTTTCGAGTAGCGTCTGGGGCATGTAGCTTCTGTCTTTTGGCAGGGGCAGGCCTTCGGCATCGATTTCTTCATTTGTCAGTCCCGAACCGGTGTGTCTTTCGGCTACGAAAGCATACTTTTCGTCTACGCCGAGTTTGCGCAACATCTCCGCACCCACAATGCCGTGGGCAAGGTAGGGCTCGGTGCCGCGACAGTCGATATCGGGAGCATCGGTGGCAATTATCCCTATGTCGTGGAGCATTGCTGCAGTCTCGATTTCTTCATCGGAAAGCGGCAGCGAGTGTGAATGGGCTATCTCGAGGGCATAGTCGGCCACCTTGCGGCTGTGGTTGAGCAGGATGTCACGAACCCTGCGGCCCGACGGATAGTAATGGTCTATAACTGAATTCCAATCCATTTTGAGAGACTAAAATATTGGGGTTTAGAGACAATTCTCTAAACCCCAATTATTTAAAAGTACTGATTATTATTCAACTATTGTACACCAGCCGTGGGTGTCGGGTTCTTCGCCATTGCGGATTGCATCGAGGCGACGCACGAACTCGGTGGTAATCGGGCCGGGCTTGCCGTCCTTGGCAATAACGTATTTCTTTCCGGTGTCGAGGTCGTCGATTTCACCGATAGGCGAGCAAACGGCTGCAGTACCGCATGCTGCTGCTTCGCTTACCTCCTCGAGCTCGTCGACGGTGATGTGGCGCTGTTCAACTTCCATACCCATTTCGCGGGCGAGATCCATCAGAGTCATATTTGTGATAGAGGGCAGGATAGAGTCGCTCTTGGGAGTTATATATTTGCCGTCTTTGATAGCGTAGAAGTTGGCCGGACCGCACTCGTCGAGATATTTTTTCTCTTTGGGGTCGAGGAACAGCACTGCCGAATAACCTTTCTCGTGTGCGATATGAGTAGGCATCATCGAGGCTGCATAGTTGCCGCCAACTTTCCAACGACCGGTGCCAAGGGGTGCCACGCGGTCAAAGTTGCGCATGATGCAGATGTTGGTATTCTTGAAACCGCCTTTGAAGTAGGGGCCTACCGGAGTCACCAGGATGATGAACAGGTACTCGTCGGCTTCTTTCACGCCGATACGCGGAGAAAGACCGATTTCGAGCGGACGGATATACAGTGATGCGCCGCTGCCATAGGGAGGAATGAAACGCTCGTTGAGCTTAACAACTTTGAGGCACATTTCTTTGAAAATCTCGGTGGGAACCGGTTCCATGATAAGGCCCTTTGCAGATTCCTGCAAGCGTTTTGCATTTTCTTCAAGGCGGAAAATGCGTATTTTGCCGTCTTTGCCTCGGAATGCTTTGAGACCTTCGAAGATCTCCTGGCCGTAGTGAAGCGAGGTGGCGGCCATGTGTATGTTGATTGTGTCGGATTGCGATACTTCGATGGGACCCCACTGGCCATTGCGGTATACGCAGCGTACGTTATAGTCGGTAGGATAATAGCCGAAGGGGAGATTACCCCAGTCTATTGATGTGTCCATGTTGCTTGTTTTGAATTAGTATTGTTTCGCAAAATTAAGAATTAAAACCGAAATCCAAGACCCAATTTATCTAACGAATGTTAAAAATATCAGAGATTTGAGTTAAAGCCCTGTGAATGCGCGTCTTTTTTTGACTTTTTGTCAGAATGAAATAGTGCGTGCAGCTGTTTTGAGACTCTTGTTTATTAATTTGGACCATTGATTGCCTGAATATTAAGAAAAATCCCTAAATTTGCACTATTAGAATAAATATAACCGAGGTGTATGCTTATAAGTGTAGAAAACTTCAAATCGATTGAGCAAGTTGTATCAGTCGATATTTCCAATCTTACGGTCTTGGCAGGTGTCAACAGTAGCGGAAAGAGCTCTTTGATTCAGGCTTTGCTTTTATTGAAGCAAACACTGAATTTCTCTTCCAATGAGATGCTTTGTCTTAATGGCCCGTATGTGTATGCAGATTCGCTTTTTGATCTGATGCACAACAAAAAATTGGGGAATATGAAGTTTGTCTTATCTTTGACCCAAAAGGAATTAAGCGGTTTAGATGCTTCATTTCCATATGCAGTTGAATCGATTGAGATAAGTGTGTCGTTTAGGGTGCGCCCGGATTCATATGTTCTTTCAGAGTTCAGGGTTAATCTAATTTCTGATGACTGTCTTTGCGGTGGTTTCAGCATTGTGCGACGAGCTCGCAAGCCCACTTATGATGTACACGTGGATTCCTCTGAAATCAAGGACGTAGAGCTGGATAATTACTCGTTTGCTAATTTCTTTCCTATTTTCGCAAATAAAGACGGTAATACATATAAATTTGGCTTGGTGAAGGCTGTAAGAGATATGCTTGTAGCCTACTTTGACAAGATAGTTTACATTGCACCACTGCGAGTAGCCCCGGTTTTGGCGAGAACTTATAAGACTGATGTTGAAACAAAGTATGTACTCCCCGACGGTGAAAATACACGTTTCATCCTTGATAAGATGTCTGGCGACCGTGAGCGCCTTAATTTTGTCAAGGAATGGTTGTGCAATAGGTTTCGTCTTGCGAAGGACATAAAAGTAGTCAAAGAGAGTGGTGAGCTTTATAGGGTAGTCGTTACCAGTAATGAGAATGTGAAGGTTGATTTGATGCACATGGGTTTTGGTCTGAGCCAAATTCTTCCGATTATAACTCAAGGGTGCATATCTTCGCCCAACTCGTTGTTGATAGTAGAAGACCCGGATGTGCATATGCATCCGAGTATTCAGGCTGCAATGGCCGACTTTTTCATATTTTTATGCCGTTATCGGAAGGTCTCGGTTCTGGTAGAAACACACAGCGATCACTTCATCACGAGGATTCGTAGGAGGATTGCAGAAAAGGAAATGCCATTTAGTGATGTTCACCTCATCTTCGTTATAAACGAGTTCGGTTCAAGCATTTATAAGAGCATACTGTTGTCTGACGAGGGCAGGTTGGAAGGGTCTATGCCCCCCGGCTTTCTCGATACCCGAGATTCTGATTTCAAAGCTATTTTAGAGGCTAACAGAAGATGAAAATCGTACTTGCACCACATATGCCTATTCTCGCAAACGGCTCAAGAGAGTGTGCAACATTACATAATTTGTCATTGTTGTCCTTGCCAAATTATGTGACTTTGATTGTACCCGAAAATTGGTGTGAGTTTTTGTCGGAATGTAACGGTATTGCCTCTGATTATGAGCTGTTTTCAATGCTGCTTGAATTGCCGGTGCAAGAGGTGCAAAATCATAAGAAGGCGGAGTATGTCAAGCTGAATCCCGATATTCTTGCCGAATGTGATAGTGCTGATAAAGAAACAGCCCGGCAACAGCTTTTCGCTATGTGGCAATTAGCTAATACGAGAAGGATATATGCCGGTACAAAATGTCCTGCAGTTTCGTTTGGCGTCTCTGTTGACGGATGCGTGAAGCCGTTTATACATCATGCAGCCGGCAGTAAGTCGGATGTGAAAGCTTTGATTGATTCTTTTGAGCCTAAACTTGTTCAATTGAAGCACTTTAAGGACGGTCGTAAAGACGGAGATAAAATCATCTCGCCTTTTTCTGCCTATGATAAAAATGACGATTCATATGCAAGGAGGTTGTTAAAACAAGCATATGAAGAGCACCTTGGCGATATCGACGATACAACATATCTCTATACTTACGACGCTAAAAATAAGACTTTTGTGCAATTCCGGCCGGATAGAGGCAACACTTATCATGGCATGGATATTGATATTGAACGTGCTCGTATTGAGGCTCCTGAAATAGTGAGGCTTTATCACAAATAATGCTTTCATTTTTCGAACTGTCGGTATAGCTGTAATCGGCTGCCTAACCGTCTGTTATAACTATATTTTGAGGTGTTGTATATTTTTACTAACTTTGCATGATTAAATAACGTAACTCAACATTCTTTCTTTTTCATTCAAGTAAGGGAAGATATTATAAGAATTTACCACAATGTCGCAGACAGAACGTGAAGTGCGAGTGCGCTTTGCCCCCTCGCCAACAGGACCGCTCCATATCGGCGGTGTGCGTACAGCCCTATATAATTACCTCTTTGCCCGTCAGCATGGCGGCAAGATGATACTCCGTATCGAAGATACCGACTCGCAGCGCTTTGTGCCCGGAGCCGAAGACTATATCAACGAGGCCCTGGCTTGGCTCGGAATCGGCATCGACGAGGGTGTGCGCGAAGGTGGCCCCTACGGACCGTATAAGCAGAGCGAGCGTCGTGATATTTATCGCGAGCATGTGAAGATGCTTCTCGATGCAGGCAAAGCTTATATTGCTTTCGATACCCCCGAAGAACTTGATGCCAAACGCAAGGAGATTGCCAACTTCCAGTATGACGCGTCTACTCGTATGTCGATGCGCAATTCGCTCACATTGCCTGCCGACGAGGTAAAGAGCCTCATCGACAACGGCGCTCAGTATGTGGTGCGTTTCCGCATCGAGCCGGGTCGCGATGTCGAAGTCGACGACCTGTTGCGTGGCCGTGTGACTATCAAGAGCGACATCCTCGACGACAAGGTACTTTATAAGAGTGCCGACGACCTGCCTACTTATCACCTTGCCAATATTGTCGACGACCACCTGATGAAGGTGTCGCACGTGATTCGCGGCGAGGAATGGCTGCCCTCGGCTCCTCTGCATGTACTTTTGTACGAAGCCTTCGGCTGGAGCGATACCGCCCCGCAATTCGTACACCTGCCACTTCTGCTCAAACCCGACGGTAAAGGCAAACTCAGCAAGCGCGACGGCGACCGCCTCGGTTTCCCTGTGTTCCCCCTCGAATGGCACGACCCGTTCAGTGGCGACACAAGCCGTGGTTATCGCGAGAGCGGCTACCTGCCACAGGCTGTTGTAAACTTCCTGGCCCTGCTCGGCTGGAATCCCGGCGATGATACCGAGGTAATGAGCATGGATGAGCTTATCGCCAAATTCTCGTTCGAGCATTGCTCGCGCAGTGGTGCAAAATTCGCCTTCGAGAAGGGCAAATGGTTCAACCATACTTACCTTCAGGCAATATCCGACAGCGAACTTGCCGAGCTGTTCAAACCGGTACTTAAAGAGCATGGCGTTGACCCGTCGTTATTTAGCGACGAATATATCGCCCGCGCTGTAGGCATGGTAAAGAGCCGTATCAACTTCGTAAGCGACCTGTGGGATCATGCCCGCTTCTTCTTCGTAGCCCCCGAGGAATACGAAGCCAAGTCGGTACGCAAGCGTTGGACTGCCGATATGCCCGCCAATATGGCTGCTTTAGCCGACTTGCTCGAGAGCCAAGATGATTTCAAAGCTGCCGTGCTCGAGCCTATCGTCCTCAAATGGATCGAAGAAAAGGGCCTGCACCTCGGCAACGTGATGAATGCCTTCCGTCTTACCGTAGTAGGCGAGTGCAAAGGCCCCCATATGTTCGACATCACCGAGCTGTTAGGTAAGGATGAGACCATACGGCGCATAAAGGCCGGTATCGAACGTATACAGCCTGCGGAATGAACGTACTCTACAATACCGGTATCCGGCTCTACAGCGGCGCTGCACGTGTTGCCGGTTTCGGATCGGCAAAGGTAAGGCATATGCTCAACGGCCAGGCCGAGACTATTGCCCGCCTTGAGTCCTTTCGCCGGAATCTTGCCCCTGATGGATTCGACCTGTGGATTCATGCCGCTTCGTTGGGCGAATTCGAACAAGGACGACCAATTATAGATGCTTTGCTTGAGGTCAATCCTCAGGCAAAGATCTTGCTGTCGTTCTTTTCGCCGTCGGGATATGAGGTGAGATGCAACTACGACCCCCGTGTGGCCGTGGTATACCTGCCATTTGACCTTCCCGGAAATGTAGAAAAATTCATTGATGTCGCCAAACCCAAAATGGCGATATTCGTCAAATACGAGTTCTGGGGCAACTACTTGACAGTGCTGCGCCAACGTGGTATTCCTGCATATATAGTGTCGGCGATATTCCGTCCCGGCCAGGTGTTTTTTAAGCCTTGGGGCGGCATGTTCCGTTCTATGCTTGGTTGCTTCAAGCATATTTTTGTGCAGGATGAGCGCTCGCGCAAACTACTTGCCGGTATCGGTGTGGAGAATGTGACCGTTGCCGGTGACACACGTTTCGACCGCGTTACAGCCGTCAGGGCCAAACGTCGTGATATACCTGAAATCGAGATTTTCAAGGCTGCCCACCCCGGTGCATTCACTGTAGTGTTCGGCAGTAGCTGGGACAAAGACGAGGATATATATACCGACGTGATTAAATCTCGCGACAATATATGCGCTATAATCGCTCCTCACGAATTCAATAAGGACCGGCTTTCGTCGATGCGTCGCCGTCTGGGCAGCGACCAAACAGTACTCTTCAGTGATTTTGTTCGCATCGTAAAGGAATCTCACGACAAGGCCGCGCAGCTCGCAAAAGGTATCAAATATATTATCGTTGACTGTTTCGGCTTGCTCAGCAGCCTTTACCGCTACGCCGACATGGCATATGTGGGCGGAGGCTTTGGTGTAGGCATTCACAATATCAATGAAGCTGCCGTATATGGAATACCGGTGCTGTTCGGCCCGAATTATTCTAAATTCAACGAAGCCGTAGACCTCATTTCACTCAAGGGTGCATTCAGTGTCAGCGATGCCGACAGCTTTGCCTCGCTCCTCGACCGCATTACGGATGAGCGTGAATTCCGCGAGGAAACCGGTAATCGTGCGGCTGAATACATAGCCTCGAAAGTGGGGGCGACACCTATTATAATGAAATCACTTTTCGGAGCCGGAGGTCTTTGAATCTCTTTTCCTCAACATTCATTTACATCTCACATTAATATGATAAAAGTAGGTATATACGGTAGCGGTACACTCGTCGACCCTGTGCGCAAGCAGCTCTTGCGACTGTTGTTGCGTCATCCCGACGTGGATTTGTGTGCGGTGGCCTCGCCGGGAGGTAATACTGTGCCTATTGCCGAACTTCACCCCGTCTATGCCGGGGAAACTGAGCTTACACTCGAGCGTGTGCTCAACCTCGACGGGCTCGATGTACTTTTCGTAATCGATAGCGAGAACCTCAATGATATGATTCTCGACAAATACCGCAACGACCCTGAATTCCGCCTCATAGTGCTCGGCAATGCCGACGACCTGCTCGACGGCGACAGGGGAGATATGGTATATGGTTTACCCGAGTATTATCGCAAGGCTCTTGTGCGCGGCGCTCGATCGGCTGTTTCGCCACGTGTTGAGGCTATTGCAATCGAACTGGCTTTGTTGCCTTTGGCTAAGAACGCATTGCTCAACAGCGATGTAAAGGTAGAGATACATACCCCTCGACCTGTAGCCCCTGCAGCTGCCGAAGCTTTGCGGATGCTTGCCGATGTGCAGCCTTCGCTGAATGTGAAAATCAATGCCGAGGCCCTGCCCGAAGCGCCATACAGACGTATTGACCTGAAAGCGGAAATCGCTACTCCGATAGCCCTCGAGGAAATCGAACGACTATATCGCGAGGCGTACGATGACCATAATTTCGTGTACCTTATTGCCGGACACGGCGGTGTCGACGAAGATCTGAGGGGCAGCAACAAATATCTCATTCAGCTTTCGAAAGAAGATGACCGCCTGATTATTGAGGCTTCAATGGACGCTCAGACTAAGGGCTGCACCGGAAATGCAGTGCATATTATGGACCTCCTTTTCGGTCTGCACGAGCGTACAGGTCTTTCGATTTAGACAAACAGTATAATTATATGATACAGATACGTATAGCACCCAACGAACGCTACTCTGTGAGCGAAATGGGGCAAATGGCCGTAGAGGGTGGTTGTGGCTGGATAGTTCTTTCTATGCCCGATGCCGAACCCGGTGACTGGCGCGATGTTGCCGCCGAGCTTGTGCCTTTGTGCCGCGAGGCAGGGGTAATTCTAACTGTTGAAGACAATGTGGCGGCTGTGCGCGAACTCGAGGCTCACGGTGTTTATCTACACATTGGTGCTAATGCTATCGGCATACGCGAAGACCTTGGCCCGGAGGCTATCGTCGGCGCTCAAGTCGGATCGGCTGATGCTGCAGTTGCTTTGGCCAAAGCCGATATCGATTATATCACCTTTACGCCTGAAGTTGCTGATGCAGCCGTGCTGATAGATGCAGCCCGCAAGGGCGGGGCAGAAGTTCCCTTTGTTGCTGTTTGCGATGCTTCTGATATTGTTGGCGCTGCTGCTGCGTATTTCAAGACCGGCTTCGACGGTTTTTATGTCGTTTCCGGTGTTTTCGATTCTTCCGACCCGGTTGCAACTGTCGAAAAACTGCAGTCTGTGCTCTAAATAGATTTATAGTACTATGTCGGGAGAACTGTCAAAGACTCTGTGGCGTATCGTCATACCTATAGTATTGAGTGTAGGTGTGGGGATATGGCTTTTCCGAAGCGATATAGACAGCGAAACCCTCAAGTCGATAGTATTTGATACCCGTACCGTCATAGGTCTTTGCATTGCCTTGCTATTTGTTGTAGGCAGGGATTTCGGCCTTGCATGGCGGTTTCACACTATCGCCGACGGCGACCTCACATGGAAGCGGGCGTGGCGAACGGATATAATGTGTGCCTTTACATCTGCTATTACACCCTCGGTAGTAGGGGGTAGTGCGTTGGCAATATTCTATCTCAATCGTGAGGGTATAAAGCTTGGTCGTGCTACGGCACTGACTCTTACCACCTTGTTCCTCGACGAGCTTTTTTTTGTAGTTTTCTGCCCCATAATACTTTTACTCTTGCCATGGTCCGATTTGTTTGGCATCCCTGCAGCCAACGATACCGGGTCTGAGTTTTTCCTCGGGGGAGTAAAGGTGGTGTTCTGGCTTGTGTATGCCGGAATCGTTGTGTGGACTACGATATTATACCTTGCAATAATAGCCAAACCCGAGGGGACAAGGCACGTGTTGCAGAGAGTTGCCTCGTGGCGTATGCTTAAGCGTTGGCGCAAGAACATCGAAGGAACGGCCGACAATATGGTTTCTACTTCCGTATGGGTCAAGGGGCGTTCGTGGCGGTGGTGGGCCAAGGTCTTTGGCGGCACGGTACTCAGCTGGTTCTCTCGCTATTTTGTAGTAAATGCTCTGTTTTGGGCCTTTGTGCCTGCTGCTTCCGAGGTGCTGGTGTTTGGCCGCCAGTTCGTTGTATGGGTAGTGCTTATGGTGAGCCCCACTCCGGGTGGCAGCGGCATCAGCGAGTGGCTTTTTGCAAATTATTACGGCGACCTTATCGGCAATCTCGGCATTGCTGCCGTGCTCGCGCTGGTTTGGCGTCTGTTCAGCTATTATATTTATCTAATTGCCGGTGTGGCTCTGCTGCCCGGCTATTTTGGCAAACGTGCACGTAAACCGGTATGAAACTCCTCAGATTTTCTTTCCTACTTTTTACACTTGCAATCCTGGCCGTCGGAGTGTCGGCTCAGAGAGTTTTTGTGATACCTATTGAGACTGAAATCGACCAAAGCGCATTTCATCATTTCCGTCAGGGAGAGCGTGAGGCACTTGAGAGTGGGGCAAACCTCTTGTTGGTTAAACTAAACACCTATGGCGGTGCGCTCGATGCTGCCGATTCTATCCGCACGGCTTTGCTGCGCTGCCCTCTGCCGACGTTGGCGTACGTCGATGTCAATGCCGCATCGGCCGGCGCTCTGATTGCACTTGCATGCGACAGTGTATACATGGCTCCGGCGGCAAGTATGGGGTCGGCGACAGTAGTAAACGGAGCCGGTGAGCCTATGCCCGAAAAATATCAGTCGTATATGAGCACGATTATGCGGGCTACAGCCGAGCATCATGGGCGGAAATCTGTAGGCGACAGTTTGGTATGGCGTCGCGACCCGGCCATTGCTGCCTCTATGGTAAATCCCGACGTATCGGTGTCGCTCACTGCGTCGCAGGCTGTGGAGTGTGGTTATGCCGACGGTATCGCGCCGAATCTTGGCGCTGTCCTTGCCGATATTGATATGGCCGGCGCTGAGGTGTCGTACTATCAAAGCACTCTTACTGATGATATAATGGGCTTCCTTGCCAATGCGGCGGTAAGGGCTATTCTTGTGATGCTTATACTCGGCGGTATATACATGGAAATGCACACCCCGGGCCTCGGCTTTGCCGCTGCGGTATCGGCTGTGGCAACGGTATTGTATTTCCTGCCTATGTTTGTTACAGGCAGTATGCCTGCGTGGGTGTTGCTGTGCTTCATAGTCGGAGTAGCGTTGATTGCGCTCGAGATTTTTGTTGTGCCCGGTTTCGGAGTTACAGGTATATCCGGTATTATAGCCGTCGTTATGGCCCTTGTGGGCGGTATGCTTACCAACGATGCTGTCACCGGGTTTGATTTCAGCTCGCTGTGCAACTCGCTGATAATCGTAGGCGTGGGCAGCCTTCTCGCGGTGGGCGCGATTGTATATCTCACCTCGTCGCACGGGCCCAAGGTATTCCGAAAACATACCGAATTGATGACCGAGTTACGCGTCGACGATGGTTTCGTAGGCGTGGATATGTCACCGGTGCGATATATCGGGCAAATTGGCGAAACTGTGACCGATATGCGTCCGGCGGGCAAGATTGAGATTGGTAATACGGTATTCGATGCTGTTTCTACAGGCCCGTTCATCGCGGCAAAGAAGCAGGTGAAGGTTACTAAATATGAAAATGCCCAGCTCTATGTGAGCGAGGTGTAAAATGATAGCTTGACAATGAAATTTATTGGCATTATACCGGCTCGTTATGCTTCGAGCCGTTTCCCCGGCAAGCCTCTGGCCGACCTGGGTGGAAAACCGATGATACAGCGTGTCTACGAGCGTGTGAGCAGCGTTCTTGACGATGTGGCTGTGGCTACCGACGATATCCGCATAGCTTCGGCTGTCGAGGCCTTCGGCGGTCGGGCGGTAATGACTTCGCCGGAGCATCGCAGCGGTACAGACCGTGTGCGGGAAGCTGCCGACATTCTTGCCACAGATGCCGATGTGGTTATTAATATTCAGGGTGATGAGCCTTTTATCGCTCCTTCGCAGATTGAATCTCTCAAGGCTTGTTTTGCCGACGAGAGTGTAGATATAGCCTCGCTTGCTCGCAAGTTTGACCACAACCTTGGTTTCGATGCTCTTTTCGATCCCAACCTTGTAAAGGTTGTTATGGGCGATAATGGCAATGCTCTATATTTCTCGCGCTCCATAATACCCTATGTGCGCTCGGTCGACTGGCACCGCTGGCTCGAAAAGCATACATACTATACTCATGTGGGCATTTACGCATATCGTCGCGATGTACTCGGGGCAATTGCCGACCTGCCACAGGCTCCGCTCGAGATTGCTGAATCGCTCGAACAGTTGCGTTGGCTTTCTGCCGGATATACAATCCGTATGGCGGTTACTACAGAGCCTACTATCGGTATCGATACTCCTGCCGACCTCGACGCTGCCATTGAATATCTAAACCAACTCAACCAATCGTGATTACCTACCGCGCCACCGCTCCAGCCCTATACCCCTTTGCCGCCCTGACTATGCCGGCACAGGTCGTAGAACATCTTGCCAACGGGCTTGTATTCCACCGTTTCAGCGGTGGTGACCAGCCTGTGTGTCGGCTTACTATTCATATCCCGGGCGGAATATCCGAACTTGGCGAGGCCACAGTAAAGGTATTCTTGAACCAGCTTACCGAGGGTACCAAGGCTATGAGTGCTGAGGAAATTGCCGAGGCGCTCGATTACAATGGGGCAAGGTTTGCTACTCAGGCCCATACTCATTTTTGCGTGACCGACTTGGCGATGCTCACATCGAGGGTGTCCGAAACCTTGCTTGTGCTGTATTCGATGCTTACCGAGGCTTCATTCCCCGACGATAGGCTTGATATCTCGAAGCTGAGGCTGAAGAATGCTTTGCGTACATCGCTGTGCGACCCGTCGGTTGTGGCCGACCAGTCTTTGTCGCCCTTAATGTGGGGTAAGGATAATCCTTTGTCGAACTCTATGACCGAGGCCGATATCGATGCTGTAGATGCCGAGATGCTCCGTAAAGTGCGTCAGCGCTTAGTGTGCCCCTCGAAGATGCATGCATATCTGTCGGGTCTGCTCGACACGGCGACCGTCGATGCTGTGCGCTCTTTCCTCGAGTCGATACCTGCTTCGGGCGAGGGGTATGACATCTCTCTGCATCCGGCAAAGCCTGAAACTCCGGGCACAATGGTGACTAAAGATATGCCCTCTACGCTGCAGTGTGCAATAGCCTGCGGCATTCCTACAATAGGGCGAGACCACCCCGATTATGTGCCTTTACGCTTTGCTGTAATGGCCCTCGGTGGTTATTTCGGAAGCCGGTTGATGAGCAATATACGCGAAGAAAAAGGTCTTACTTATGGCATTTCTTCGTCGGTTCTCGGGGGGCTCGACGGGGCATATGTATATATAGGCACTCTGACCGACCGTAAATTTGCCGATGAAGTGATTGCAGAATTGCGACGTGAACTCGCTGATATGTCGGCCAATCCGCCCTCGGGTGAGGAGCTTGAGCGCTTCCGTACATATGCCATGACAGGCCTTGTCGAATTGCTCGATAATCCTACATCGGTGATGCAGTATTACGGCACCCAAAATCTGGTAAACGCTCCGGCTGATTATTTCGAATGCCAGCAGCGTGTGCTACAGAATCTTACATCCGACGAAATTGCCCGAGTCAGCCGCAAATACCTCGACCCGTCCCTCCTGCGCATCTCCCTCGCAAGGTAATAGCATACGAGGATAAAAGCATAAACTGTGCCTTTATTAACTTTGTCATTGATGAACGAAGTCTCGAAAAGTTTTCGTAATTTTGTATTTTAAACTGCGCATGAGTTGACAAAGCCCAAGCTATGTAAGCAATAAATTGTACTTCATATTTAGGAACTCCTTATGGCTGCAAAGAAGTATATTTGCAAAAGCAAAGCTGGTCTTACTTACGTACTATAAAGTCTTCTGCCAGTTATACACTTGGATGTTTTTAAAATTTGAATATGGCTGAGAAGAAAGAATTTCTCAAAGGTAAGAAACCTGTAACATTCCTTGATTTATTCGCTGGTGCCGGTGGTATAAGTGAAGGATTTCTGCAGGCTTATACTCGAGACAAATATTTCAAGTTTATTCTTGCAAGCGATATAAATGAGAACTGTGAATTAACGCATACTGTGCGTTATAATTACCAATTCGGACTTGATACCCAATTCTTGACGGAGGATATAATGTCTCCGACATTTATTTCTCATCTTCTCGAAAAACTTAACGGTCAGCAAATTGATGTTGTTACAGGAGGCCCGAGCTGTCAATCTTTCAGCCTATCAGGGAGACGCAAGCGTTTTGATAAACGCGATAATCTTTTTCTCCATTATTTGAACGTTATTCGTAAATTACGGCCGAAGTATTTTGTAATGGAGAATGTTAAAGGTTTGCTGACAAAAGATAAAGGTAAATTCAAAGACGCAATTCTTCGAGAGATACGTTCGATAATTGACGATGCCAATGTTCCGGCTTTTTTATTATATCTTAATAAAATGCTTGAAAGCAGCGCGTCGTCATTTGTAAAGAACTGTATCCTTACCAAAGTTAGGATTGAAGTGTCAGATGATGAAGAAGCTGTATTAGAGCGAGACAATTATTTTGCTTATCTTGATTTGCAATTCAAAGCGATTACTCGCAAAATCGATTATCGCCTCAGCAAATCAGATATGAACATTGCCACTATTCGTCATGGTCTAAATCTGTTACGAAGAACCGACGAGCGTAATGCTATATCTGCGGCCATTATAAACGAAAAGACAAATGCTGACATTGACAACGATTTTTTTGTAAATGGTTTTAATAGCTTTCTTTCGCTTATTGATGATTCGACCATTATAAGTACGATTCTTTCTGCTATTGATGCTTTCGAAGAATTTGATAAATCCTCCAGTGATGTTGTAGAGTTTAGCGAAATGATAAAACTTTATTCCTATACTCTTGACGAAACCTTTGATGTTATTCGGAATTATGCCAAATTGCATAATAGCGAGAATGAATTTAATAAACAAATTGATGCAATTAGGCTCTATCGTGTAGCTCGACCGATTGTTGCTCAATCTTCAAAATATGGAGTTCCGCAGAATCGTGAACGTGTCCTTTTTATTGGGTGCAGAAAAGATCAACCAATTATAGACGATGTTCCTCCAACAGTTTCTGATGAGGAAAAAGTTACAGTATACGAAGCTATTCATGACCTCGATTTTATTGGAAATGGTAGCATGGAGACAAGTTATGGAAACCGTCGAATTGTAAACGATTGTGAACCTCTTATTCGCTCTCGCGAGGTTCAAGGACCACTTTCTATTTCAAGTGAAGCTCATACTTTCGCAGAATGGTCAAAGATTGGTAGATTCGGACATAGGTTCGCTTTTTCTTGTGATCCGTTTTATGTTCGCTCCATTGAAGACTTGAATAATAACCTGTTTTGCGAAGACCCTGTTTTATACAATCACCAAACAAGTTCGCAAAGCGATGAGGTCAAGCGAAGACTTGCTATAATCGCAAAGCATGGTGTGTATGATACTGATTGCAAAGAAGAACTCTCTAATCTTGGTCTTGACTCTAATAAACGGAATTATACTGTTCTCAATCCAAAAGGTCAGAGTCCCACCGTTGTTACCATGCCTGATGATTTTATTCATTATGCTGCTCACCGAGCAATGACTGTCAGAGAAATGGCACGATTACAGTCTTTTGATGATTCTTTCGTTTTTCAGGGTAAGCGTCAAACAGGTGGTAATAAGCGAAAATCCGAGATTCCGCAGTATACTCTTGTTGGCAATGCTGTTCCGCCACTTATGGCAAGGGCTATTGCTAACACAATTCTTAAGTATATAAAGTAGTCTATTATGATACACATGCGCTCATATAATGCTTTTGAAACCAAAAATGTAAAATTTTTGGTTGACAAACAGATAGAGTTCGCTACAATTCAAATCACTGAAACTGGATTGAAGAAAAGTATTTTGGATGCGACTGCGCCTGTCCGTGCGTATTTCAAGGAGAAAGGTGTGCACGACTACGAATTGCAGTTGCAAGGTCCCGAACATAAGCGCATGGTTGACACATATATCTTAACTGAAACCACTCGCCATATTACTAAGACATCGCTATATCGACCTATTACTAAGAAAGGCGATCCACGCCTTTGGGTTAACAAAGTTCGAGATGTAGATTTCCTTCATGCTGATGATATTTTTGCTATAATCGCTCATGGTGGGGTATTATATGCGGTTAATCTTTCAACGGTGGATATTACTCGTGTTTATCAATCGCCAATCGATACACCTTTGAAAGATTTAATCATTATAATTTCAAAAGCTAAATCTTCAGTTAGTGATGAGCTCCTTGGCTTGATAAAGGATAAAATGACTGAGTGGATGCCGGCTGAAATATTGGCTTATACTGGTATCGGGCGAACTGTAGAAACCATTCTTGGTATTGAAATGAACGCATCGCAGGCTCCAGATTATAAGGGCATTGAGCTTAAAAGCCACCGTGAAGCTTCTCGTGTTCGAAATACTCTGTTTACACAATCTCCTGAATGGTGTATTAGTAAACTTAAGAGTGGCCGTGCGATTGTTGATAAATATGGTTATATCCCTGAAGGGTACAGCCAAAAATCTCTTCATGTTACCCTTACGGCAAATCGCCCAAATCCGCAAGGACTTGGACTTTTGCTTCTACCTCAAATCGGTATACTTGAAGCAGATGAATTTTTACAGATGCCATTAGAAGATGGAACATACAGAAAAATTGATGAAGTAGCTGCATGGCATCTTACAAAATTACATGAAAGGCTTCTAACCAAACATCGTGAAACTTTTTGGATTGATGCGGAAACAAAGATAGACAATGGTAGGGAGTATTTCCGTTGCACAGAGATTCTCCACACTAAAAATCCCATTCCTTCTCAATTTGATGTGCTTCTTGACCAAGGTCAAATTACTGTCGACTTTCTACTTTGCCGTCGCTCCGGTGGTGATACGTATAGCTTTAAGATTAGAAGTGCTGCTCGCGCACTTTTATTTCCGGAAAGCGACACTTATAATTTAAGAGTTTAAGACGCTCGCTTGGCCTTTATGCAAAAACTTTGAATCGCTGTCGGCATACTCCGGCAGCCTGTTTTGTCATTTGGGCTATTTTGAGTAATTTTGCAATCGTAAAAAAGATTGTGAATTATGCTTATGACTGCTTCTTTGCCGGGTAAGGAACGCTTGTGTTCATTCCTGTGGCAACATTTGCTCTTGCTTATTTCTCTCAATATGATGACCCTTGGTGTGGCCCTGTGTATAAGGTCGGCCTTGGGTAGTAGCGTTATTTCGTCGCTGCCTCTGTCGTGTTCGCTTGCCGGTGATTTGGGTATAATGCCCGCTCTTTCTGTTGGCGGATATACAATTGTGATGAATTTTATTCTCGTTTTTTGCCAGATACTTGTGCTGCGTAGACGCTTTCGTCTTGTGCAACTCTTTCAGCTCGTGATAGGGTTTGTGTTCGGCTGGCTTATCGACATGAATATGATGTTGACTTCGTGGCTTGTGTGCGATACCTTGTGGGCAAAAGTCCTTACTCAGTTTGCCGGATGCACGGTAATGGGCGCGGGCATTGCTTTCGAGGTCAAATGCGGCTCGGTCACAATGCCCGGCGAGGGGCTCCCTGTTGCATTGAGCAAGGTCACAGGTGTGCCATTTCCCAAGGTGAAAATCGTGGTAGATACTACTCTCGTTATCTTGGCTGTAGTGAGCAGCTACGTGTTTTTTGGAGAGTGGGCATCGAATATAATTGGCCCGGGCACCTTGTTTGCCATGATTTACGTGGGATACGAGATAAAGGTTCTCAATCCGCACATAGTATGGTTCGACAGGGTACTTGCCTACCGTCCGGGGTTCAGGCGGTATGTTGTCGGTCTTGCAAGAACGATTTACCGCACCAAAAAATAAACTTTCAGTTTTCTGACCAGAATTCTACAGCCTCGCGTATAGTCATTTGAGGGAAGCCGCATAGGTTGCTGATGAGTTGCCACAGGCGCATCTCCATTTCGTCGATATCATTGTCAGATATCATAATCGAAGCGAGATAGCCCGCTACATAGCGTTTGTGACCCTCCGACATGCCCGATAGTATCGAAATCATTTCTACCGAATCCATGGCGTCGGCCATACGTAGCAATTCCTCGCGACGGTTGATAGACCCTTCCGCGAGGCCCTCGAACAACACTTCTACTTCATTGGGGTCGATACGTCCGTCGGCCTCGACCATGGCGTGACCAACCTTGAGTATCGCGCCGAGTTCTTTGTCGCTAAATTCCATTTTGAAGCGGTATTATGCTTATTCTACTCCCATTAACAGCTTGTTGCCGTAGGGGGTGAAATAATCTGAAAGGATAAATGCTGCGATAGGAATGCGTATCTCGCCCTGTGCGTAGCTGGCTATTTCGTAGGGTTGGTATACGAATACGATTTCGTCGTAGCTGTTGATACAGAAATTTCCGCCGGAAGGAATGGCTGTGAGTTCGGTCTGGCCGATGTAGCCTCGAAGGCTTTTGGCTGTATCGCGTAGGATTGTGGGCAACTTGGCAATACCTTCTTCGGTGAAAATATCTTCAAGGGTAAATACTTTGCCCTCTGTGATGTCGTAGTTGACAAATCGTGTGCCATACATGCCGTGGGCTGCTCGGGGCATATAGTTGGAATTCGTTACTGCATACGACATTACCTTCGACGATAGGGACTCGACTACGCCTTCTACGGTATAGAGGCCGTCGTAGCTGCTGTCGGCAACGACGGTATCGGCTACGTTGTAGCCTACTTCGGCTGCGCTGTGTCGGAAGGCGCTTTCTATGATGCCCTTATGGTTTACACCGGTTGTGTCAAATGCAGCTTTGAGGATTGAGTCTTGCAGTGTGTTCACGTCATGGCCGAAAACTGCGACAGGCATCAGGAAGTCGGCAGAGCAGTCAAAACTCAGGTCGGCTGCTGCCTCGTAGTCGTCGGCCGACCCGGCAAGGCGGTATGTCGCATGCAACTTGATGCGTTCGAATGCAAGATTGTCGGCTGTCTTTTCTTGTTTGCAGCTTTCGAGGCTGAGGCAGCCTGTGATGCCAAGCATGGCAATGGCGGCAAGGTATATATGCTTTTTCATTTATTGTGCTTTTTTCAGAAGATTACGGATACTGGGTTCATTGGGCTGTCAGCGGTACACAGTTCATCATATAACGGCGCAGTTCGCCCCAAGGATAGTATAATGAGTCGTCGCCTTGGCGGAGAGCTACCGGGTGTTCGTTGAGGTCTACTCGCACGTAATAACGCCCTGATTTTGATTTAAATAGGATAAATTGTACGTTTGCAGCCATAGGCACTACATCGAAATCGCGCCACTGTGCGGCTACGGTATCGAAATAGTTGGTTAGGTAATAACAGCCGGGCAGGCGAAGAAGCGACAGCAGCGGCATCAGTGTTTCTGCGTGGCCGAATCGTAGTACTGCACACGGCGATTCTGTCGGGCCGCTTATGTAGGCATCGGTTGTTTCTACTAAGTTCAGCACGAGATCGGCGGCGATGTCTGCCGGAATCGACGAAATTGTTGTTGCTGTTCGCTGTAGGTATTGCCGCATGTTGAAACAGCTCCATAAGTCTTGAGCTTCCTCGCGTGTAAAATACGTTGCCATAGCGGATTGCAGTCCCATAGCTTCGAGGCCGGCAACGATATAGTACTCGGCAATGGCAAGTTCTTGCTCATGACGCTTGTCCTTGTAGGGGAATTTGTCGCCAAGCACGCGGCGTATAGCGGAGGTTGGGCAGGTGCCGGCAAAATAGGCATCGTAGGTTGGTGTGCTTACCTTGTCGCGGCGGAAGTCGATATAATCCTGTACAAGGTCGAACGGGCGCATAAGTTTGGAGTTGATGCGGCCTGTAGTGGTGGTGAACGTGAGCCTGTTGTTAAGGCGGTCGAGCTGGTGGGTAAATGAGTACATGCTCATCATAGCTCGTGGCGAATACGACGACAAGGCCTCTACAACGCCTTCTTTACTGAAAACCTCGGTGTAAGCCATAAACATACGTGTGGCTATGCCTTGCTGTTCGGCCATACCGAGGGAGTCGAGTGCTCCCCAGCGGTTATTGCTAAGCCTTATCACTTCTTCGTTGAGTTTGTTGAGTTTGCGTCCGAGCGGGCTGATTGTGCCGAGAGAGTCGGCCTGGGCAAGGGCTTTGCGAATGGCAAGGCAGTTGGCCGACGATGCCGGATAACGTGCACCATGACGCCCCACATGATTTATGAAAACAGGTTCGAGCGAATCGGGATATTCAATCGGATGCGGGGGCTCTACATATGGCATTAGCGAGCCTTCACATTGTGTATAAGTATATTGTGGCACCTCGGGAGACGCTCCTGTTGCCGATAGAAACAGAAGGGCCGTGGCGAAAAATGTGGAAACGCGGTGTGTTTTCATAATTTGTTTGTCATGCTTTGCAAAATTAGCACTAAATAACTAATTCCGCAATATTATGATATTAAAACAATTGTAGGTCGCCGTAAGTTTTTCTATCTGCAAACAGCAAAGAAAGACGTATTTTAAAATTATTTCCGTTCGAACTATTGTATTTCAAAAAATGTTACTATCTTTGGGAAATTAAAAAACGTTTCAACCAATTTATTACTGATTATGAAAAAAATGTTAGCAGAAGGCGTAGGCACAATGTTTCTTGTGCTGCTTGCCTGTGGTAGCGCCGTCCTCGCCGGTCCTTCGATAGGAGGTCTCGGTATCGGCTTGTGTTTTGGATTGGTTTTGGTATGCCTGTGCTATTGCCTTGGCAATATCTCCGGATGCCATGTCAACCCCGCAGTTTCGTTGGCTGTATATCTTGCCGGTCGTATGAGCGGTAAAGAATGCGTTGGCTATATCGTATCGCAGCTCTTAGGCGCTACTGTCGGCGCCGGCCTGCTTTATGCATTCATCTATCTGGGCAATGGTTTCAGTTATGGTGGCATTACAGGTGATGCTTACCTTGCTACCAATGTGTTACAGCCGGGTGCTACAGCCGGTATGGCTCTTCTTGCCGAGGGACTGCTCACTTTCTTCTTTGTTCTTGTCGTGCTCGGCGCAACAGATGCCAACAAGGGCTTCGGCAAATTCGCCGGTCTTGCTATCGGCCTTGCCCTCGGTCTGGTGAATATCGTTGGTATTCCGGTTGATAACTGCTCGGTAAACCCTGCCCGCAGCTTTGGCCCGGCAGTGTTCTGTCCCGAAGCATGGGGCGATTTCTGGATCATGATTGTAGGCCCCGTTGTAGGCGCCGTCCTCGCCGTACTTTGCTGGACTGCAATGGCCGGTGGACGCAAAGCCGTGCGTTAATAGCGCTATAAATTAACAAGGCGGATAGATACTTGCTCTTACGCAGGTGTTTATCCGCCTCTGTTGTATGTGACTTTTTTTTTGTATTTTTGCACTCTCAATTAATAAAAACTAAAGTTCCTATCTTTTATAGCACTTTACGATAGCGGCTGATAACTTGTTATGTCGTTGATACGCTGTCGCTTGTAGCAATGTATTTTGCTTTTCCGGGAGGATGAATTTCAAAATCTTGGATAATCAAACTACAATTACCGGTTTGCAGGTTGTAACTTGCAGAACTTAATTTAAAGAAAATGAAAGTACTTAAGTTTGGCGGAACGTCGGTGGGTACGGCGAAACGCATCGAGCATGTGGCTGATTTGATCACTGCCTCCTTGGACCGAAATATTGTTGTGCTGTCGGCAATGTCGGGCACGACAAACAGCCTTGTGGAGATTTCTGAGTATCTTTACAAAGGCAATGTTCCCGGGGCGCAGGAGACTATCAACGCCCTCGAAAGCAAGTATGTGGCTACTCTGTCGGAGATTTTTCCTGACAGTGCCAACCGTGATAAGGCTGCGGCAGCTGTAGGTCGTAGTTTTGCGCTGTTGCGTTCGTACTGCGGGGCTCCGCTTTCGCTCGCCGGCGAAAAAGAAATCCTTGCTCAGGGCGAGCTGATGTCTACGGCCATAATGCAGAACCTGCTCCTGAGCCGTGGTATAAAGTCGGTGCTGTTGCCCGCGCTCGATTACATGCGGACGCTCGACAACGGCGAGCCCGACATGACCCATATTGCATCGCATCTGCGCAGACTTATCGAACTTGACCCCGAGGCTCAGATTTTTATCACACAGGGTTATATATGCCGCAACGACCATGGAGGTATCGACAACCTCAAGCGTGGCGGCAGCGACTACACTGCCTCGATTATCGGTGCGGTCCTCGAGGCCGACGAGATTCAGATATGGACTGATATCGACGGCATGCACAACAACGACCCCCGGTATGTAGAGGGTACGAGCCCGGTGCGTCAGCTCCACTTCGAAGAAGCTGCCGAGCTGGCATATTTCGGTGCAAAGATTCTGCACCCCTCGTGTGTGTTGCCCGCCAAGCTCCACAACATCCCTGTACGTCTCCTCAACACTATGGACCCGCAGGCGCCGGGCACTGTGATATACAACTCGGCACCCGACGGAGCTATAAAAGCTATCGCTGCAAAAGACGGCATAACGGCAATCAAGATAAAATCAGGCCGTATGTTGCTGGCTTATGGTTTCTTGCACAAGGTATTCGAGACCTTCGAGAAGCATCGCACCAGCATTGATATGATGGCCACATCGGAGGTCGGCGTGTCGGTAACAGTCGATGATGATTCGCGCCTTGCCGCCATTGTCGACGACCTCAAGCATTTCGGCACAGTCACGGTAGACAAAGACATGGTGATAATTTGCGTCGTGGGCGACCTTGAGTGGCACAACTGCGGCTTCCAAGCCCGTGTGCTCGAGGCTCTTGCCGATACCCCGGTAAGGATGATATCTTACGGCGGCTCGAACTACAATATCTCGGTGCTTGTGCGTGCCTGCGATAAAATTGCAGTGCTCAAGGCCTTGAGCAACAAACTGTTTAATAACTAAAAATTACAGCCGGGCGGCATATCTGATTGAAAAATCAGAGAATGCTGTCGGCACACGGTATTTTTTTTGGCTAAACGCTAAAAAAAATGTAACTTTGCCAAAACAAACAATAAGAATAAAAATAGATGGAAATTAAAGGCACAATAGTGCAAGTATTGCCCCCTCAGTCGGGTGTGTCGAAAGCCGGCAATGCTTGGAAAAAACAAGAATATATCCTTGAGAACAACGAGGGTCAGTTCCCCCGCAAGATATGCTTTACCTGCTTCGGTCAGGCTGCAGATACAATACAACTGCAGGTGGGCCAGCGTATTATCGCGTCGTTCGATGTAGAGTCGCGCGAGTACAACGGCCGTTGGTTTACCGAAGCTCGTATGTGGCGTGCCGTGCCTGATGAAACCCCGGTTGGCGGATATCAGCAGCCCGTAGCCGCAGCGCCTGTGGCACCTGCCGGAGCTCCCGTACCTCCTCCCCCCGCAATGACTACAAACGGAGCTGAAGACGAATTTCCTTTCTAAGATTTAAGATTGCCCGGCGTGGTGCTTACCGGCTGCCTTGGGCAAGTTAGTATAATGCTTTATGGCAATAGAACTTAAAAATCTCACAAAACGCCAGGAAAACTACTCGCAGTGGTACAACGAGCTTGTAGTAAAGGCGGATCTGGCCGAGCAGTCGGCTGTGCGTGGCTGTATGGTTATCAAGCCTTACGGTTATGCCATTTGGGAGAAGATGCAGCAGACACTCGACCGTATGTTCAAAGAGACCGGTGTGCAGAACGCTTACTTCCCCCTGCTGATACCCAAATCATTCCTTTGCCGCGAGGCCGAGCACGTAGAGGGCTTCGCTAAAGAATGTGCGGTTGTAACACACTATCGTCTTAAAAACGACCCCAACGGCACCGGTGTCATTGTAGACCCCGAGGCTCGATTGGAGGAAGAACTGATTGTACGCCCGACCTCTGAGACTATTATCTGGGGTACATATAAGAACTGGATTCACAGCTGGCGCGACCTGCCTATCCTGGTTAACCAGTGGGCCAACGTTATGCGCTGGGAGATGCGTACACGTATGTTCCTTCGTACCAGTGAATTCCTGTGGCAGGAAGGCCATTGCGCCCACGCTACTGCCGAAGAGAGCCAGGAACGCACAGTGCAGATGATCAAACTCTACGCAGAGTTTGCCGAGAAGTATATGGCCGTTCCCGTAAAAATCGGTGTCAAGACCGCCAACGAGCGATTCGCCGGTGCACTCAACACATATACAATCGAGGCCATGATGCAGGACGGTAAAGCCTTGCAGGCCGGTACATCGCACAACCTCGGCCAGAATTTCGCCAAGGCATTCGATGTAACATTTGCCAACAAGGACAACCAGCCCGAGCTCGTATGGGCCAACTCGTGGGGCGTATCGACACGTCTTATGGGTGCGCTCATTATGACTCACTCCGACGACAACGGCCTTGTGCTGCCTCCGCACCTTGCGCCTATCCAGGTTGTAATCGTTCCTATCTACAAGAACGCCGAGCAGCTTGCCGCAATCACCGAACACGTGTTGCCTATCCTGGAGCGCTTCAAGGAACTTGGTATCTCTGTTAAGTACGATGATGCCGACAACAAACGCCCTGGCTTCAAGTTTGCAGACTACGAGCTCAAGGGTGTACCTGTGCGCCTCGTAATCGGTGCCCGCGACGTAGAGGCCGGCACAGTAGAGGTGATGCGCCGCGACACACTCGAGAAGCACTCTGCTCCCCTTGCCGGTATTGCCGACTACGTTAATACCCTTCTTGAAGAAATACAGCAGAATATCTTTGCGAAGGCAGTGGCCATGCGTGACCAGAAGACATATATCTGCGACAGCTATGATGAGTTCAAGGAGCGTATCGAAGACGGTGGCTTCTTCCTTTGCCATTGGGACGGAACCCCCGAAACAGAGGAGCGAATCAAGGCCGAGACCAAGGCTACAATCCGCTGCATACCTCTCGACGGCGACGACACGCCCGGCACCTGTATGGTAACAGGCAAGCCGTCGGCACGCCGTGTGATTATCGCCCGCAGCTATTGATCAACAAACTGCCCGCCAAAGGCAGTAAGAAAATAGGAATACCTCGGAGGATGCAAGGTCGCTCCGAGGTATTTTTTTGTATTTAGGATATTTTCGTGGAAAAATTGTATCTTTGCAATCGGTAACAATGAATTAAAAATATGGCACGTCATAACGAGACCGGTCATTGGGGCGAAGACCTTGCGGCAGACTACCTCACCGAGCAGGGCTTTGCCATTGTGGAGCGCAACTGGCATCACCACCAGTACGAAATCGATATCATCGCCATGCGCGACGATGTGCTCGTTGTGGCCGAAGTGAAGACCAGGTCGGACAAGGACGAAGACCCGCTCGAAGCCGTTGACCGCAAGAAGATACTCAATATGGTCAGGTCAGCCGAGGCTTATGTAAAAATGAAAGAGTTGCCTCACCAGGTTCGTTTCGACCTCTTTGCGATAGCCGGTAAGGCTGACGACTATACATTCGAGCATGTGCCTGATGCATTTTACCCACCATTGAAAACTTATAATTAAAGCAGAGCTTGCGAAACATAAACAACTGACAATATGAATATATATACCGAGCGCCTTACAGCTTTACGCGCAGAAATGAAAGCTGCCGGTGTGGATGCGGTTATAATACCGCAGGCCGATCCGCACCTTGGAGAGTATCTGGCTTCGCACTGGCAGGTGCGCCGTTGGCTCAGCGGATTCTCCGGTTCGGCCGGCGACCTTGTTGTTACAGCCGACAAGGCCGCGCTTTGGACCGACTCGCGTTATTTCATACAGGCTGCCGAACAGCTTGAGGGTAGCGGGGTGGAACTGATGAAGGACGGCCTTGCCGAAACACCCTCGATAGGGCAGTGGCTCTTGTCGCAGCTCCCCAAACGCTCTACGGTAGGTCTCGACGGTATGTTGTTTACCCTCCCTCGTATCAAGACATTGTTCGACGAGTTGCTGAAAAAAGACATATACCTCAAGACCGACTTTGATGTAATCGACCGCCTGTGGACCGATCGCCCCGCGCTGCCCGACGGAAAAATCTTTGTACACGACGAGAAGTATGCCGGAGAAAGTGCGTCGAGCAAATTGGCGAAGATAAGCGAAGAAGCCCGCGAGTGCGGTGCTGATGCGGTGCTGATGACTGCACTTGATGAGATAGCATGGACACTCAATATCCGCTGCAACGATGTGAAGCATACACCTGTTGCAACGTCATATCTCTATATCCGCGACGGTAAGGGTATACTCTTTATCGACCCGGCTAAACTGACCCATGAGACCACGGCATATCTTGCCTCGCAAGGTGTTGTTACCGAGGCTTACGATGCGATAAAGAACTTCCTAAGGAATGTTAAGCACAGTGAATTAGTACTTGTTGATATCAACTCCATTTCGGTTGCACTCTACGATATTCTTGTTAATAACCGCCTTGTAAAGAGCCCTACAACAGCCGCACGCCTGAAGTCGGTAAAGAATCCTGCTCAGATCGCCGGAGTGCAAGCCGCTATGGTTCGCGACGGCGCCGCGCTTGTAAGAGCATTTATGGAGCTTGAAAAGCGCCTTGCCGAAGGTGTAGAGACCACCGAGCTCGATGTTGCCGACCTGTTGCATAAATACCGCAGCCAGGGCGAGAACTATTTCGATGAATCGTTCGGCACTATCGCCGGTTACGGTCCTCACGGCGCAATAGTTCACTACGAGGCTACAGAGGAGTCTAAATCCACACTTCGCCGCGAAGGTCTGTTGCTTGTAGACTCCGGCGCCCAGTATCTCGACGGCACTACCGATATCACCCGCACGGTCTGCCTCGGCACTCCTACCGCCGACGAGCGCCGCGATTTCACGCTCGTGATGAAAGGCCATATCGCCCTTGCCTCCTCGGTATTCCTCGAAGGTACACGAGGCGCCCAACTCAATGTGCTTGCCGAACAATATCTGTGGAAGAACGGCCTGACCTACCTCCACGGTACCGGCCACGGTGTAGGTTTCTTCCTGAGCGTTCACGAAGGCCCTCACAGCATACGCCTCAACTGGGTAGATGCGCCTCTGCTCCCCGGCAGTATAACATCCGACGAGCCCGGCCTGTACCGTGAGGGCGTGCATGGCATCCGCTGCGAAAACCTCGTGCTTTGCAAGGAATGCATGACTACCGAATTTGGCCGATTCCTTGGCTTTGAGGTTCTGACACTTTTCCCATTTGACCGCAACTTGTTTGACACATCGATTATGAGTGCGGAAGAAATCGAATGGGTCAACAATTACCATGCGACCGTGCGCGAGCGCCTGATGCCCGCCCTTGCAACAGATGCCGAGCGTCAGTGGCTTACCGAACGCACAGCCGCAATTTGAGAATATATTTAAGCAAAAACAAATGGCACTTATAATACCATTGCGGGGTTTTACCCCGAAGATCGGCGAGGAATGTTTCCTTGCCGAAAACGCCACCATAATCGGCGATGTCACCATGGGCGACGGCTGTAGCGTATGGTTCAATACCGTTCTCCGTGGCGACGTGAATACCATTACAATTGGTAACAGAGTCAATATTCAGGACGGCTCTGTGCTCCATACCTTGTACCAGAAGTCAACAATCGAAATCGGCGACGATGTGTCGATAGGCCACAATGTGACCATTCATGGCGCAAAAATCCGCGACTTCGCCCTCATCGGTATGGGTGCGGTAGTTATGGACGATGCCGAAGTTGGCGAAGGTGCAATTGTCGCTGCCGGAGCCGTGGTGCTGTCGCGCACAAAAATCGGTCCTAACGAACTATGGGGCGGCGCACCGGCCAAGTTCATCAAAATGGTCGATCCCGAGCAGGCCAAAGAAATCAATGTGAAGATTGCCCGCAATTACCTGATGTACTCGAAATGGTACTCTGAATAGAGGTAAAGACGATAAATGCCACGCCTGTACGGACGGTTCAAACCATGTTTGTACAGGCGTGTGTATTTATTATTTATGGATTCGATACACGATGTTGGAGTGCTCCTTGCCAATTAAGCGTAGAAAGTTGGTGATAATGTCTAATTATTTGGCATAATTGGTGTATTATTGGTTGTGCGGGTTTGATAATTGGTATAATTCTGTTATATTTGGGCAGAACCAAATCTAACAACTATGAAATGTGCGGTGTTTGAGCGAAATATCTCGTTTGTAGGCAAATACAGCGGTTCGATTGCATCAATCAGCGACCAAATTGCCTACGGTCTTTCAATGATTAGTTTGTATCAATATGGCAAGACGGGGCGGTTTTTATACCAAGGCTTGGGTGCAGGCAGAAATGAGTATGAAGGACTTTATTAATCTGAGCAAATGAAAAAGGCGATAATACTTTTTATAATAATTACGATAACTGTTTTTAATTGCTTCTGCAGCAATACAGAAGCGGAAAAAGACAGTATTATTAATGTTGAAATGCATGGCGACATCATTCAATCATGCATTATCGACGCTCTAACAAAAGCAGTCAATTCTTATACAGCAGATATCAAGCCTTTAGAGGAAATATATATAAAAGATAACGACTTGCTTTTATCAGATAAATCTATTGAAGAATTAAACCATTTGCTAAAACGAAAGGTTATTAGACTTAATTTGTCTCGAGTAAAAGACAATCCACCTCACATACAAAAGCTCTTACGAAAAAGTTGGCTTGTTGCATGGGGTATTTTATTCAATCTTTCTGAAAATAAGATACGAGTGAAAATTATACCTTGGGCAACTGATTTGAAAGAGAATGTATTTACATATTGGTATACGGGTAGATATGAGTATGACTGTAATAAAAATCAATGGGTTTTCGTGACCTTTGAAGAAGGTTGGATTTAAAAAACTGAATGATGTTACGAATTTATTTGTTTCTAATATTGTCGATATTAATATGCAGGAGCGCTACGAGTATTGATTATTACGTTTGGGGCGCACCTATACCAGACAAGGACGGTTATTGGGGAAACGATGGTAGTTTTTTGGATAAAGCGGTTGCAGGATCTCTTGTTAAGACAATTATGCGTGAAGATTCCTTAGGAATTCCATTTGGCGATAAACGAGAGGTTTTAGTTTGTTTAAATGGCATACCAAAACTTGGTGTAACCTGGAAAAAAGTGGAAAAGTGCGTGTCACCGTTAATAGTATGGACTATTGATGAGCGAATATGCGATGGATTAACAAAGAAGGAAAAAAGAATATTTGACGGTGGAATACCGATATATATAGTAAAACTTAATTTGGAGAATAAGCTACTTACCGTAGAAATCATGCCTAAACTTGCGTTCTATAATAAACGAGTCATTATAACCGAATTGCAAAGGCGCATCTATAAGTATACTTTTACCCTCAACTGCTCTACAATGAATTGGGAGCCGAGTGGATTGGAGATAAGTTGTCAAAGTGAGTAAGGCATATGTCATCGATGACAATAAGAGTTTGGAGATGAGCCGGGACAACAACAGGCTGTACGAGGTTGAGGATGATGAGATGACGATGACTTTCATACGCACCGGCAGCGGCCAAAAGCTTGGCAAGAGATTGGAATGCTTTTCAAAAGCAGATAGGACGTAATGGATTTAAGTTTATTTTAACACGTACTCAATGAGAATTTTGTTATTCGTATTTATTAGTATTGCCTCTATGGTATCTTACGCTCAAAATGCAGTAATACCTCATGACGGCCTTGTGTGTCTTTATGACGATATGTTTTCTGAAAAGCCGGTAAGAACCATACAACAGGCAGGGGAATTAAAGTATATTCTCAGACTTACAGAGAACAGTCAGTTCAGGTTTAAGGTAGTTTATAAATTTAAAAATGGGTGTGAGTATTTCGAACGTGAGGCCTGGATTGACAAAGTAAACTGCGCTGTTTATTCTTGTGAATCAAAACCCGGGAGAATTACGATTTACAGTACACCGTCTCTAAAGTCCAAAAAGACTCACTTTGATTATATAAAAGATGAGCCGGCATATATATGTGATTTTACCAACGATGGCTGGCTGTTCGTTGTGATACCGAGGAACAATGTGTTAATTAAAGGGTGGATAAAGCATTATACTCTCTAAAATATGTACTATATGCTGTATAGATATTATTTATTGATTTTAGTTATGTGTTTTGGCTGTCTGGCAGAGGGCGCAAACACTGTGGCTTTGAATAGCGAAGAACCGATAATGTTATACGCAGATGCCTATAATCCTGAAGTAACATATGTTATACATCAAGATTTTAGCAGCGATTTCTACGCCGATGTCGAACTTTTAGACACTGCACCGTTTAGATTTAAGGCCAAAGTAACTTTAAACATGACATGTGGAGAGACTGTCGATATCTATGGGTGGTTGGACAAAGTAAACTGTGTGGTATTTCTTCGGGCAGATACTTATCAAAATGAACAGTCGTACATTTATATTTATAAAGAGCCATCTGAAAAGTCTGACTATCAGGCAGTCGAAGTTTTGGTAAATTCCGATATCGGTTATGTTATAGGATATGCAGGCTATTGGTACCATGTCGTAACCGAAAAAGATGGTAAACTATATGAAGGGTGGACTAAACGCTGTTGTACAAATATAACGAATTCATGTAATTGATAATTAAGTAGTCAGCAAGGTTTGCAGCTGGTGCAAACCTTGCTGCGCCGTTGTTGACCGACCTCGATGTGGAATACACCTACGACAGCAACGGCGATATGACCACCCTTGTGCGCGACAGCGACGACGGCATCGACCCTATTGCGGGGATTGACAATATGACTTACCAATCAAGATGCACTTGAATTAATCTTAAATCCGTTTATAAAACCAATTCTTAAATAATATG